>DAIRUQ010000052.1:0-20381 GCA_036803245.1 Chloroflexota bacterium
TCCAACCACCAGGTTGAGGGGCGTGCGAAGCTCATGGCTGACGTTGGCCACGAACTGCTCCTTGAGGCTGCGCGCCTCCTCCGCCTCGCGGCGAGCCACCGCCAGCTCATGGTTGAGCCGCTCCAGGTGCTCGGTAGCCTCGGTCAAGCCCTTGAGAGTGCGGTTGAGCGCCCCCCGCTGGGCGCGGAGCTCGCTGAGGAGCTGTAGGGCACGCATCTGGCTGTTGTGCGACCACACCAACGCCAGGTGAAAGCCCCGCATCGAAAGCCAGGCCACGCACGCGGTGAGCCAGAGTAGCACCAAGGCGAGCATCCGATCTGGCCCAGCCAGGGGGACAAACGCCACCGTCACTGTGCCCAGGGCCAGTGACACGGCGCCCGGCGCAACGCCCAACACAAAGGCGGCCAGCGTCAGCAAGGGGGCGACGAACACCGCGGGCGGCCAGATGTCCAGTTGCAGAAACCAGGCCAGGCAGGCCATGGGGGCCACGGCCAGTAGGTATCTGGCCACGGCCGCCCACCGATGGTGCAGCAGGTAGCTGGCCCCGCCCACCAGCGTCAGCACCGCCAACACCCAGAACGCCACCTCGGGCGCTCGTCGCGCATAGATGGGAAAGAGAAAAGCCCCCATAAAGCTGCTGAGCAGCAGCCAGAGGCTCACAAGCCCGGTGAGCGTCTTGAGTAGGTCCTCGGCCTCCTCGCGAAAGCTCTGGCGGATTTCCTCGGTCTGGATGGTCTCGGCCATGGCGGCCCTCCCATATCAACCTGGCCACGCTTGTATCATACGCGCGACGGACCTGCTGGGAAAAGCGGCGCGCCAAGGCCGCCGTAGCGGCACGCAGAATGAGGCCGAAGGGATTTCCTCTCGGCCTCGTCGGTCTCGTGGCGCCGTTAGGTTACTGCGCGCGCTCGATCCCGTCGATCTTCCAGAGCGAGCCATCGCGAACCAGGCGGAGCGTCAGCGCGTGCCCATCCCAGCTCGTGTCCACCCGCACCGTGGCGTCGTCGCCGCGCACCTCCGCTTCCTGGACGGTGATATCAGTGGGCAAGTCCTGCGCCAGCAGGATGGGGTCGTGTCCGCCCATCTCAAAGCCCTCCACGACCTCAATGATCTCCTCGATCAGATCCTGGGTCAGGTACATCCCAAAGCCGTAGAAGGCCCTATCGGCCAGTGGGTTGCCCGGATAGCGCACGTACCAATTGTAAAAGTGGCTCACCACCTCCTCAGGGGTACGCTCCGAGGCGTCGGTCGGCGTCTGGCAACGGATGCTACTGATCCGCCACAGGTCGCCTCCCCTGGTCAGGGTAACCTCCAGGCTGTGACCGGGAAAGGTCGTATAGGCGGTCAGCGTGGCCTCGTCGCCCGAGACCTCGGCCGGCCCCACCGATACCCCCGTGGGCACGTCTTGGGCACACAGGAACGGATCGTATCCACCGCGGTCAAAACCCGCGATGATCCCATCGATCTCCTCGATCAAGTCCTGGGTCAGGTACATCCCAAAGCCATAGTAGGCCTTGTCCGCCATCACGTTGCCTGGGTAGTGGATGTACCAGGTGTAAAAGTCTCGCACCACCTGCTCCGGCGTGCGGCTAGCCGCCTCCTCGGGAGCGTGGCAGGTGATCTCGCTGATCCGCCACAGGTCGCCGCTGTTGGTCAGGGCGAGGTCCAGGCTATGCCCTGGGAACGTCGTGTACATCGTCAGCCAGGCCTGATCCTCATAGACCCGCGCCGGCCCCACCGATACCGCCGTGGGCACGTCCTGGGCGCAGAGGAAGGGGTCGTACCCGCCACCCTGCATGCTGGCATAGGTCTCTTCGATCCGGCCCACCAGTTCCTCGGTCAGCAGCGGGTGGTTGCGATAGGCCTCGTCGGCCCGAACGGTGCGCCCGGCCGCCATGTCCGTGTAGGCGATATACCAGTCAAAGAACGACCGCGCCGCCTCTTCCGGGCTAGCCGCGTCAGCGGGCAGAGCTGGCAAATCATCGGCAGGCTCTGCCTCTTCGACCTCGTGGGCGCCAACCTCGACCTTGGCGTCCGTTTCCTCAGAAGCCGTAACCCCTTGCGCGGCGACCACTCGGCCGGCGCCCGGGCCAGTGTCCTCCGGCCGGCCTGCCTCGGGCGCACAAGCCACGGCTAGCGCCACCACCAACACCAGTGCGATCGCGATTCCAGGTTTCCTTGCGTGTGCCATCTTTGTCTCCAAGATCCCGTACCTCTAGACCGTCTTCTGCGATGAGCCTCGACCCACGCCCTTTGCCGCGCCCGGGGATCCCCTTTCGGCCGGGTTGGCATCTTGGCGTTGCTGTGGTTCGCGCTCTCACCTCTAGAGACGACAGAGCATGAGACAGGGTTCCCAACATTTTGTGGAATTGGCCAACAATTTAGGGGGCACGCGTGTGCCCCCTTGATGACACCAGCCCTGGAACGAGCCGCCAGCCGCCGAGCTCGGCCTGCGCCCGCTCCAGCAGAGCCCGCATGTAGCCGATGGCATAGGCGGTGCCCGCGCCGGCGGCGTATGGCTCGACAAAGCGCGGCGTGTGGTCGAGCGTCACAGTGCCGTGATACCCCGCCTCCACCAGCGTCCGCATGATGGCGTACATGTCCATGTAGCCGTTGTCAAGAAAGGTCTCGGTGAAGCGAGGCAAGGTGCCGCTGACATTGCGAAAGTGCACGATCAGCACGCGATCATCGGCCACGAACTCGCGCAGCCCCGCCAGGAGATCGCCGAACCCCTGGGAGCCGCCCTCGAGCCAGCAGCCGCAGCAGAACTCTATCCCCAGGGCGGCGCTATCGGCGATCGCAAAGGCCCGCCGATAGGCCTGCAGGTCGCGGATCAGGCAGGGCACCCCGGCGATGGGCTCATGACTGGGCGGATCGTTCGGATGCAGCGCCATCCTCACGCCGGCGCCCTCGGCCACCGGCATCATCCGTCGGCAGAAATAGTCCAGGTTCGCCCACAACTCATCCTCAGCATAGACGCGGCCATGGGTGAGCGGCCTGGTCCGCAAGTCGTCCATATCCACGGCCCGCGCCACGGCCCCGCGCGACTCGCCCAGCGCCGAGCTCCACACCTGGTCCGGCTCCCAGGTAAAGGTGGTCACGCCGATACCCGCCCGGCCTAGGTTCTCCACAAAGCGCTGATACTGGGCAAGGACCTCATCGCGATCGGGCAGCGCCAGGTGGATAGCGGGGTTCTTGGCCACGGTCATGTTGCCCACCATATAGAGGCAGAGGCCGGCGTCCTCCACCCGTCGCTTGAGGGCGGTGAGCGACGCCAGATCCCGCTGGTCATCGCGCACCCAGGTGTAGACACAAGGCACACCCAGCTGACGCGCAAAAGTGAGTTCGCCGTCCGACGCGTCGGGGGAGATCATCATGGAAAAGCGGAGCTTGGGCGAGCTAGTATGATCGGGTTGCATGGATCCTTCCTTTCTGGATGTGCGGGCGATTCTAGCGCGCCCCGGCCCAAACGCCAACCAACCCGCCCTCGCGCAGAGCAATCGCGTTGGCGCCCTTGCACCCAAGAGCGATGTCGAGTATGCTTGTTGGTGCCAGCGTCGGTTCGTGAGCCGCAAGCGGCGACGCCCCCACCCACGGCCGGGATGGGGCAGCCCACGCTTTGAGCTCGACGCGGGTGCCACCTTGGTGAGGGAGGGCACGAACCCCGCTCCTCCCGCCAGTTCTGTGACGCCGGTCCACGCGGGACATACCGCTGGATAGCCCAGCGACCCGCACCAGGTTCGCTCGCAGGAGGTGCTCCCGTGACAGACAAACCGAAAAAGGACGATAAGAAAAAGGCCAAGAAGGGGAAAAAGGGCAAGAAATAGTCGCTTGCCCAGGTTGGCTGGCCGTAGCCATCACCCCAAAGCACCCCAACGTGAGGGGCGCCCGCCTTTGGTCGGGGCCCCTCACGCTCTTTACAGCGTTCACTTGATCCGGCCGCTCACCTCCTCTATACTCTAGTTCTCCGATAGTCTATCGTTTCTTCGCAGTCCATCGGGCTCGTTTATACCCATCCGCGGACGGCTATCGAGCGCCGCTCGGCCATCCGCGCCGTCCCACGCCACCCTTGACCAGCTGTACCCTGGCGCAAAGGAGCTGACCATGAAGACCGTCGTCGCCGCGGCCTTGGGCGAATGCGCCCATGTGGCCGGCGTGATGCGTTTCCTACGACTCGCCGAACAAGCCGGATGGCGCACCATCTTTCTGGGGCCGGCCGTGCCCGTAGAGGCGGTCCTGGAGGCCGCCCGCCGCGAGCAGGCGAACCTGGTAGCCGTCTCGTACCGGCTGACGCCGGATAACGGGGAGCGGCTGCTGGGATCCTTTGCCGAGGAGGCCGACGAGCTCTATCGCGCGGGCGTACGCTTTGCCTTTGGGGGGACGCCACCCGTGGCCGAACGCGCCCGTGGGTTTGGCTTTTTCGAGCGCATCTTTGACGGTAGCGAGTCCACCGATGACGTCATCGCCTACCTCAAGGGTGAGGAGCGGCAAACCCGCGGCGAGGAAGCCTATCCCGACACGACGGTGGAGCGAATACGCTGGAAGGCCCCCTACCCGATTCTCCGGCACCACTTTGGCCTGCCCAGCTTTTCCGATACCGTCCGCGGCATCGCCGAGATCGCGGAGGCCAAAGCCCTCGACGTGATTTCGCTGGGCATTGATCAGGACGCTCAGGAGAACTTTTACCATCCCGAGCGGCAGGATCCCCGCCGCACCGGCGCTGGCGGCGTGCCGGTGCGCACCCCAGATCAGTACCGTGAGCTCTATGCCGCCAGCCGCGCCGGCAACTTTCCGCTGATGCGCTGCTACGCCGGCACCGACGATTTCGAGCGCCTCGCCGCCATGTACGTGGACACCATCCACAACGCCTGGTGCGCCGTGCCGCTCTTCTGGTTCAATCAGATGGATGGCCGCGGTCCGTGGGATCTGGTCGGCTCCATCCGCGAGCACCAGGAGCTGATGGCCTGGCATGGCCGCCGAGGCATCCCGGTCGAGCTAAACGAGCCCCATCACTGGGGCATGCGTGACGCCTCCGATCTAGTCTTTGTGGTGGCTGGCTACCTCTCGGCCCACAATGCCCGCGCCATGGGCGTCCGCGACTATATCGCGCAGCTCATGTTCAACAGCCCATCCACGCTTAGCGATGCCATGGATCTCGCCAAGATGCTGGCGTTGCTACACCTGATCTCGCCGCTGGAATCGGACCGCTTTCGCATCTGGCGACAGACCCGCACCGGCCTGCTGTCCTACCCCCTGCAGCCCGAAGCGGCACGCGCCCATCTGGCCGCCAGCGTCTACCTGCAAATGGCGCTGCGCCCGCACATTGTGCACGTGGTCGCTCATGTAGAGGCGCACCATGCCGCCACCGCGCCCGATGTGATCGAGGCATGCCGCATGGCGCGCCGCGCCATCGACAACGCCCTCCAGGGCCAACCTGACATGACCGCCGACCTACGGGTTCAGGAGCGTTGTCGCGAACTGGTGGAACATGCCCATCGCCTGTTGGATGCCATCCGCGAGCTGGGCGATCCGGGCAGTGGGGATCCGCTCACCGATCCCAACACGCTGGCTCGCGCCGTCACCACCGGCCTACTGGATGCGCCGCACCTGCGCAACAACCGCTACGCTCGCGGCGAGGTGACCACCGAGATCGACGAGCGCGGCGCCTGCGTCGCCACCAACGGCTGGTAGGCGACGTCGAACCCCAACCGCAGCAAGAGGAGAACTGCCCATGGACGTTCACAACACCAACATCACCGTCGTCGGGGCCGGCAACGGCGGCAAGTCGATGGCCGCCCACCTAGCCCTGCTAGGATGCCCCGTCACGTTGTACAACCGCACGCCCGAGAACGTCGCCATGATCCGCCGCCGCGGCGGCATCGAGTTGGAGGGCATCGGCTGCCCTGAGGGGCTGGGGATGCTGCGCCTCGTCACCTCGGATATAAGAGAGGCAGTGCGTGACGCCAGCACGATCCACATAGTGCTACCATCGACAGCCCATGCCGGCATCGCGCGGGCCATGGCGCCGCACCTGGCCGACGGGCAGATCGTCATCCTGCATCCGGGCCGCACCGGTGGCTGCCTCGAGTTCCACTATGAGTTGCGACGCAACGGCTGCACGGCTCGGGTCATCCTGGCTGAGGCCGAGACGCTCCTCTATGCCTGCCGCTCCGACGGGCCGGCCCAGGCGCGGATCTTTCGCATCAAAGAGGCCGTGCCGCTGGCGGCCCTTCCCGCCACCGAGACGAGCACCGTGCTCGGGGCGCTGGCGCCCACCATGCCCCAGTTCGTCGACGGCGAGACGGTGCTGCACACCAGCCTCAACAACATGGGGGCGATCTTTCACCCGGCGCTGACGCTGCTGAACGCTGGCCGCATCGAGAGCACCCACGGCGAGTTTCAGTTCTACATCGATGGGGTCACCCCCTCGGTGGCCCGTGTGCTGGACGCGCTGGACCGCGAGCGCATTACCGTGGCGGCCGCTTTGGGCATTCGGGCCCGCAGCGCCCGCGAGTGGCTCAAGATGGCGTACAATGCCGAGGGCGACAGCCTCTTTGAGGCGATCCAGAACCAACCGGGATATCGCGGCATCCGGGCGCCCGCCACCCTCAACCATCGCTACATCCACGAGGATGTGCCCATGAGCCTGGTGCCCATCGCCGAGCTGGGCGAGGCCTATGGTGTGGCCGTACACCAGATCCGCTCCATCATCCAGATCGCCTGCACCGTCCATCAAACCGACTATACCCGGCGGGGACGAACGCTCGACCGCCTGGGCATCCAAGGCCTGAGCATCCCCGAGCTGCACCGCTTTGTCAAAGAGGGCATCGAGGGGCTGGCATAGTAACCGACCACCGGTTGGTGGACCGTAAGCTTGGAGGCAAACCATGGCAGAGATCCTCGGCATCCTGGCACACCCCGATGACGACGTCACGATCGGACCGCTGCTGGCGCACTATGCCGCGCGCGGGTTGGCGATCCGGCTGGTCTATCTGACCTCGGGCCAGGTGGGGGTCAACCTGGTCGGCTCCGAGGCCGGCGACGCCCTAGGCGCGCTGCGCGAGGAGGAGGCCCGGGCGGCCTGCCAGGCCTATGGCATCGCGGAACCGCTCTTTCTAGGCGAGCAGGATGGTACCCTTGCCACCCTGCCCACGGCAAGGTTCTTGTCGCTCACGCGGTCGCTGCAGGATATCATCCAGCGCGAACGGCCGCGGGCCCTCCTCACCTTTGGTCCCGATGGCTATACCCGCCACCCGGATCACAAGGCCGTCTGCAGCCTGGTGACCGATACGCTGCTGCGCTGGCCAGAGAGCGACGGCCAGCCTCCCGAGCTCTACTATATGGCACTCCCAGAGCCCGCTGCGGCAGCGCTGGTCGCCGGCGGCTTTCCGGAGGGTGGGCTCTGCTGGACGGCCGCTGGTCACATCACCCACGAGATCGATGCCGCCGACGGGCTGGACGCCGCCCTCGAGGCGTTGCACGGCTATCGCAGCCAGTTTAGCCCCGCCGAGATGGCCATGCTCGTCGCCCTGCAGCGGGACCTCCTCAAAGGCCGCGTGGCCCTGCGCGCCGCGTTTGCGTCCGTGCGACCACGCAGCCCGCGTCGGACGCTGATCGACGAGGTTCGCTAGCAGCCAAGGTTCGGCCCAGCAGCGGGCGGAGCGCCGGTGGCCTAGTGATGGGCGGCGCTATCCGGCGTTCGGGTCCTCCTGCATCATGCCCACGATGTTGCCCTCGGTGTCAAAGCAGTAGGCCAACCACCCCACTCCTGGGACCGGCATCTTGGGCAGTGCCAGGCTGCCCCCGGACGCCAGCGCCTTTTCTATGGTAGCTTCTAGCGAATCCACGCTGATGGTGCAGACAAAGGCGTTGACCGACTCTCCTGGTGTGGGGGCCGCGCCGGGTCGCGGCAGCAGGCCTCCGTTGATGCCAGGTTCACCCTCGGGGCCGGTGAGGACGCCCCAATAGCGGCTCTCCGGTGCCTCCTCGGCGCCGGGGATCACCAACTCTTGGACCTCCCACCCGAACACCTCGCGGTAGAACGCGGCCGCCCGCTCGGGATCGCTGGCGTGAATCTCAAAGTGTACCACCCTGCCCATGCTGGCCCTCCTACTGTCGTCACTCACGGTCCCTGTCGCCGTGCCACTCGATCTGACGTCACGCCAGGCCATTTTGTGGCAGGGGACTGGTCGACGCAAGCGTCCGCGCAAGAACTGTGCCTTGATGGGCGCGGCGTCGGCCGGCACCTCCACCAGAGTCTGCGAGCTCGACATCGCGCCTGTCACGCTCGTTTGGGGATCAGCGGTGTTCGTGCTATACTAGAAGGCCGTGTGCGAATGCATGGTGCGGCGCGGCACAACACCCGCGCCGTCCTTTGTGTGCGAATCCCTCGCACCATCGCTGGACGACGGCACGCTCGGACACAGGCCCGCCGTGTCAGCACCCAGCATGGCAGCATCAGAGATAGAGATAAAGGACAACGGTTCATATGGCTACGAATCGACTCGCCCAGACTCGCAATATCGGCATCATCGCCCACATCGACGCGGGCAAGACCACCACCACCGAGCGGATTCTCTTTCACGCCGGGCTGACGCACCGCCTGGGCAACGTCGATGATGGCAACACCGTCACCGACTATATGCCCCAGGAGCGCGAGCGCGGCATCACCATCCAGTCGGCGGCCATCACCTGCAGCTGGCGCGATCACCAGATCAACGTGATCGACACCCCTGGCCACATCGACTTTACCGCCGAGGTGCAGCGGTCGTTGCGTGTGCTGGACGGCGGCGTGGTGGTGTTCGATGGCGTCTCGGGGGTCGAGCCCCAATCCGAGACCGTGTGGCACCAGGCCGACCGATACCGCGTCCCGCGTCTCTGCTTGGTCAACAAGATGGACCGCGCCGGCGCGAACTTGGACGCCGCCGTGGAGAGTATCCGCGAGCGATTGGGCGCACACACCTTGGTATTGCAGATGCCCATCGGCCGCGAGTCCGGCTTTGCCGGGGTCGTCGACCTGATTCGGATGGTCGCGCACTATGCCAGCGACGACGACGGAACCGCGACGGCGCAACCCATCCCCGACGAGCTCCGCGATGAGGCCGCCCACCGCCGTGAGGCAATGATCGAGGCCCTGGCCGACGTGGATGACGAGATCGCCCTGCTCTACCTGGAGCACGAGGAGATCGACGTCGACACGCTGGTCGCCGCCCTTCGAGCGGCCACCTGCGAGGGCAAGGCCGTTCCGGTGTTGTGCGGCTCGGCCTTTCGCAACATCGGCGTGCGCCAGGTGCTGGATGCCGTGGTCGACTATTTGCCGTCGCCGGTGGACGTCCCGCCGATGCCGGCCACCTCGTTGATCGATGACACCAAAGTCGTGTGCCCACCCGATCCCACCGAGCCGCTGGCCGCGCTAGTCTTCAAGATCAGCACCGATCCCTACGTCGGCAAGCTATCGTTCGTGCGGGTCTACTCGGGCGTCCTGGCCACCGGTGAAACGGCACTGAACCCAACCACTGGCGACTCGGAGCGCATCGGGCGTCTGGTGCGCATGCACGCCGACCACCGCGAAGAGGTTAGCGAGATTCGCGCCGGTGACATTGGGGCCATCCTGGGGCTCAAGTCCGCCGTCACTGGCAACACCCTCTGCAGCCCAGACCGGCCGGTTGCCCTGGAAGAGATCAGCTTTCCCACACCGGTCATTGAGCTGGCTATCGAGGCCGCCAGCCGCGGCGATGGCGACAAGCTGGCCAAGGCCCTCTACCGCCTGACCGAGGAGGATCCTACGCTGGTCGTCCGCACCGACGAGCGCACCTCTCAGACCACCCTGGCCGGCATGGGTGAGCTCCACCTGGATGTCATCGTGGATCGCATCCGCCGCGAGTTTGGCGTAACGGTCCAAGTGGGCGCGCCCAAGGTCGCCTACTGTGAGACCATCACCCGACCCGTGACCGTCGAGGGGCGTTTGGTAAAGCAGACCGGTGGCCATGGCCAGTTTGCCGTGGCACAGGTGAGCTTTGAGCCCAGCGAGCCCGGCAGCGGGTTCAGCTTTGAGAACCAGATCACCCGCGGCGCCGTCCCGCGCGAGTATATACCTTCGGTCGAACGCGGCATCCGCGCGGCTATGCGCGAGGGCCTGCTGGCCAAGATGCCGGTGGTAGACATCAAGGCCACCCTGATCGACGGCAAGTACCACGAGGTGGACTCGTCTGATCGCGCCTTTGAGGGAGCCGGCTCCCTGGCGATGCGAGAAGCCCTGGCCCGTGGAGGCTCGGTGCTCCTCGAGCCCGTCATGCGCGTCGAGGTGGTAGCTCCCCAGGACTTTATCGGGGAGATCATTGGCGACCTGGGTAGCCGCGCCGCCATGGTCCAGGGGATCGAGCCGCGCGCCTCGGGCGTGCAGACCATCCTGGCGGACGTGCCGTTGGCCCGCATGTTTGGCTATGCCACCACCCTGCGGTCGCTGACTCAGGGTCGCGGAACCTTTAGCATGCAGTTCGAGCGCTACCAGCAGGTGAGCGACGAGACCCGCAAGGAGCTGATCCAGCAGGTCGCCTAGCGAACCGATCCGTAGCCATCCCATACACAGAACGAGGCCGGGCGCCCCTGAGGGAACAGCACCCGGCCTCGCTGCAACTCGGGCTAGACGCGAAAGAGCGGCTCCAGATCGTCCAGGATGCGGTCGAGCTCGCGATGGTCCTCGGCATCCAGCGCCACGCAACCCGGCTGGCGCATCCGCGCTGTGGCAATGACGCCCCGCCGCACCAACACCTCTTTGCACACCTGCATACCCAGCATTCCGGCTAGGTTGATCTCGGGCAACAGGCGGTTGAAAATGGCCCGCGCCGTCCTCTCGTCACCCTCCTGGAAAGCGTCCCAGATCTGCACATAGACGTCGGTGACCTCGGCCGCCGGCATGAATCCGACGGCGCCGCGCCGCATCTCGGAGATCATCCAACGCCCCAATGCGCCACCAAAGACCCCCCAGCACTCCTCACCGGCGCCTTGTACGACGCCGCTGATGTGATGCGCGCTGGGTGCCATCTCTTCCTTCACATAGCGCACATGCTCGATCTCTGTCAGGAGCCGCGAGAGCAGCGCGCTGTCGAGCCCCGCGAACGAGTGCTGGATCATCACCGGGCACTGGGCCGCCTCCGCGATGCCAGCATAGTAGGCAAACAGCTCCTCGCGGTTGGCCCCGGCGATATAGGGCGGCAAGGCGACCACGGCATCAGCGCCGGCTGCACGAGCGTGCGCGGCGTATTCGGCGGCGCCCACCCCGGTCGTCGCGGCCACACCCACCACCACCGGCGTCCGCTTGGCCGCCTGCCGAACCACCAGCTCTACCAAGCAGCGGCGCTCGCCGTCGGTCAGGTACTGAAACTCGCTGCCCAGCACCGGGTACACGACGCCGTGTGCACCGCAGGCCACCGCAAAATCCACCTGCCGAGCCAGGGCTTGGTCGTCGATACCACCGCTAGCGTCAAGGGGCGTCTGGAGGACCGGAAAGATGCCCCGCAGCTTTGCCATGATCCCTCCCTAATAAGCGCCGTGCTCTATGGCCGCCGCGATGAACGCCTCCACCTGAGCAGGGGAGGTATCGGCCTGGATGATGTGCGCCGGCGCCACCATATAGCCGCCCCCCTCGCCGAGGATGGCGATCTTTTCGCGGACGTCGGCCTCGATCTCCTCCGGCGTGCCGTTTGGCAGCAGATCCTGCTGGTCGATAGCCCCGAAAAAGGAGAGGCGATCGCCAAACTGCTCCTTGAGCGTCCGCGGATCATGGCCGGGCACGTTGGGTTGCACCGGGTTAAAGACGTCCATGCCGATCTCGATCAGGTCCGGCAAAAGCTCGGCCACCGCCCCATCGGTGTGAAAGATGACCAGCAGATCAGGGTTTTCGGCCTTGGCCGCCTCAAAGATGTTGGCATACAGCGGCTTGAACACCCGGCGCCACATTCGCGGCGACACCATTAGCCCCGTCTGGGAGCCGAAATCGTCGCCGAACCAGATGGCATCAACGCCCCGCCGCGCCAGCTCTTGCGCCACGCCTAGGCTCCAGCGATGCGCCTTTTCCAGAAGCGCCTCGATATAGTCGGCGCCCATAGCCAGGTCGAGCATATACTGCTCCATGCCGACCAGATGCCAGTTCAGCTCGAACATGGTGAGCTCACAGTCACCGATGACGAAAAAGTCGTCGCCAAATCGGGCGATGTCCTGCTCGGCCCGCCGATAGCGGGCAGGGTCGTGGGGATCCGGAAAGCGGTAGGCGGCCACGTCGTCGCGTGTGGCTCCGCGCAACGGCGATGACACCACCTCCATGTAGAGGGGCCCCTGCCGCATCTTCATGCCGAACTCGTTGGTGATCAGGCCATCCGCGCCCTCTACCAGGTCGAACCCCTCGGCCAAGCCGGCCCCCACCACCACCGCGTCGCTGCCCATGCGCGTGCGCAGCTCGTTGGCCGAGATGCGGTACTTGAGGTCCTCATAGTAGGCCGGGCTATAGTCCGGCTCCAGGCCATACTGGGCCCAGAACGCCTCCAGCAGGCCAGCGCACAAGTCGAACTGGATCGGCGCACGATCCGGCAGCCCCGACCGCGTCAGCGCTCGCCGCACCCGCTCCTTGCTGTTCATCGCAGCCCTCCTCTCTCAGACAGATCAGCAGGGGCACGGCCACCCACACCCCTGCTGAACCTCGTCGTACCTAGCGCCAACCTCAGGCTCGCCTTGCCGCTATCCCCGCTGCCAGCGAGACCGCAGGTGTTCCATATAGAGCAGCGCGTTCTCGACGGGCACGTTGCTGGGGATATGGTTGCCCACCGCAAACATGAACCCAGGGCATTTCTGCGCCAGGGGGATGGTAGCGTCGATCTCGGCGCGGATCTGCTCGGGCGTGCCAAAGGTCAACGTCCGCGCATCCACCTTGCTGGCCAGGATGGCGTGCGTCTGGCCGTACCTTTCGACGACCACATCCAGGTCCGTCATCGGCTCAAAGCAGAGCGCGTCGGCGCCCGCCTCGACGATATCGTCCACAAAGTCGGTATAGTCACCGTCAGACGTGAACACAACCAGCTTGCCCGCGTCCTTCATGATCGACCACAGCGCCTTGTAGCGCGGCAGGATCTCAGCCCGGTAGAACGCGGGCCGCATAAAGGCTCCCTGCGTCCACACAAAGTCATCGTGGCACATAAAGACCTCGATGGGCGTCTGCACCCAGGCCCGGTAGTGATGCTCCGCCTGGCGGTAGAACGAGTCCAGCACCTTGGCAAAGCGACGCTGGTCTGCCGCCGCCTCCAACAGCAAATCCCAACCAAAGGCCGCGATGGCGCCCGAAACAATCGTCTGATAGTACCCGCCCGTCCACACCTGGTCGGGATAGTTCCGTCGCGCGTGCTCATAGAGGCCTTGGTAGTGGCCCACCAGCTTTTCCATGTCGGTATAGCCGTACTCGGCCACCGCATCAAAGCAGAGGACCTCCTCAACCGAGGCAAAGGGACTCGGTTTGGGCTCGCGTCGATCGACGCCATGCTCCAGGAACTCTGCGTGGCCCATATCGGTGGTGCGACCCCGCTCGGACCAGGGTTCCGGCCCCTCATTGGTGGACCAGATAAAGTCAACGTCCCAGGCCGCCATGAAAGCGCGCTCACGCTCCACGCTGGACTCGGCCATGCCGGTCACCCGCCGCTTGAGGGCGTCGTTGCTGCAATACTCTGTGTGCGCCAGCCGCGGCGTCGGCCGCAGATGCAACGCGTCAATCCCGATCTGATAGCTCATGGCTGATCCTCTCTAGCCCCTGACGCCCTGCACCAGCGCTTTGCAGGCGTTGGCAAAGATGCCCACGTCTACACCCAAGGAGATGTATTGGACGCCCGCGTCGATCCATCGTTTGGCCGTGGCCACGTCGCCGGCAAAGGTGCCGGCCCACTTGCCCGCATCGCGGATCTTGCGCGTCGCCTCGACCATCCCCTGCACCACGCGCGGGTCGTTGACCTGGCCAGGGATCCCGTACGATTGGGAGATGTCAAAGGGCCCGAGAAAGATCACGTCCAGGTGCTCGACCTCGAGGATCTCGTCCAGGTTCTCCAGACCGGTCTTGCCTTCGACGTGGACGATCACGATCTGCTCCTGGTTCAGCCGATCGGTGATGCCCTCCAAGCCTAGGGCGGTATAGTCGCCCGCGCGGGTATACAGCGAAAGCCCGCGCATGCCCCACGGCTGGTACTTGGCGCCCCGCACGGCGGCAACGGCGTCGGCGCGGTTCTCGATCTGCGGAATCTGCACGCCGGCGGAGCCGATATCCAGTGCCCGCTGGATCTGCGGGCCGTCGTTCTTGCGGATGCGCACGATAGGGCTCAGCCCAGCTCCCTGACCCGTCCGGCACAGATCCTCGGCCGTCTCGACGGACAGCGGCCCGTGCTCCATATCGATGATGGCATAGTCGAATCCCGCCAACGCCACGATCTCGATAAAGGCGGGATAGGCGCAGTTCATAAAGGGCCCCAACACCACCTCGCCTCGCGAAAGCTTGGCCTTTAGTTGATTCTCGCGCATCTGGCAATACTCCTTGCATGCAGCGCACACGCGCTCGGCTAGTCTCAGGTCACTGTATGGGCTCGGCGCCTTGGCGTCAAGGCAACGCACGCCAGAACGCATCGAGCCGAGACCTTTCGGCCTCGGCTCGACACGGGAGAAGAGTGGAGAGGGGTCAGAGTCGCAACTCACGCTCAATGAGACGTTGGCTGCGCTCATCCAGGGCATCAAGATCGCGTATCTCGTAACGCGCCTGGTTGATGTCGATTAGGAGCCAGCGCGTGGGAGACACCTCGCGCGCATAGTGGGCCACGCTGTCACGCATGGTGAACTCGAGGGGGCCCTTGTCCGTCTCGACATCCCAGTAGAGAAAGCCAAACTCGGATCGAATATCATGTACCTTGGTAACGATCGGCACAAAATAGTGCAGCGCCATCTCGGCGGCCACGGCCTCGCGATCCTCGGCGCCCAGCTCGCGCCAATCGCGAATCATGCCGATTTCGTCCTGCTCTTCCGTCGTGGCATCGCGCACAGAGATCAGCACGTTGCCGTCGTCCACCGGAAAGCAGCTACGCAGCACCACGCGGGCATAGCTAGGGCCATCGATCATCTGCATCCGCAGCGTGTCGCCCTCGCGCTGGAACCGGATCCGCTCGGGCTCGAGATAGACGATATCAAACGGTCGCTGGTTCATGGCTCCCCCCTAGACTGTGGGCACGCCTTCCAGCGTGGCGAACTCACTCTGCATCTTGACCAGGCTATAGAACATTCCACGGTCATCCATCAGCCGCTTGGGCGGGCCTTCCTCGGCCAGCCGCCCGTGGTTCAGCACCATGATGCGGTCAGCGTTATAGAGCGTTGAGAGGCGGTGGGCGATGGCGATAGTCGTCCGTCCCTGCACCAAGGTATCAAGGGCCTTTTGGATTTGACGCTCGGTCTCGGTATCCACCGAAGAGGTCGCCTCGTCGAGGATCAGGATGGCCGGGTTGTGCAGGATCGCGCGGGCGATGGACACGCGCTGTAACTCGCCGCCAGAAAGGCCGGCCCCGCCCTCGCCCACGATGGTGTCATAGCCCTCGGGCAGCATCGTGATAAAGTCATGGGCGTTGGCCGCCTTGGACGCCGTGATGATCTCCTCACGACTAGCATCCGGCCGGGCGTAGGCGATATTCTCCGCGATGGTTCCGCGGAACAGAAAAGGTTTCTGCAATACGATGCCCACCTGCTGGCGGATCTCTTGCATCGAGAGGTCGCGGATATCCACCCCGTCGATCCGGATCGAGCCGCGCTGCACGTCGTAAAAGCGGCAGAGCAGGTTCACCAGCGTGGTCTTGCCCGCGCCCGAATGCCCCACCACACCGACCATCTCGCCCGGCTCGATGGTATAGGTAAAGTCTCGAATAACCGGATAGTACGGGTCATACCCAAAGGTCACGTTCTCGAACTCGATCCGCCCGCCCAGATGCGCCTTGCTGACCGGCTGGCTGGGCTGCATTTGCGGCTGCTCATCCAGCAGCTCGAACGTCCGCTGCGAGATGGTAGCAAAGCGGTTGAGCGACTGGCTGATATGCGTCAGGTTCGAAAGCGGCGCATAGAACATGGTCAGATAGCTCACAAAGGCCATCAGCGTCCCCAGCGTGATCTCGTCCCGCAGCACCGATTGGCCGCCCGCGTACCAGATAATGAACCCGCCCACGGAAAAGGCAAAGGAGACCAGCGGGAAAAAGCGCGACCACGCCAGGTCCACCTGGAGCTGGGTATCCAGCAGGCGATGGTTGCGGTTCTGGTAGCGCTTTTCCTCGAGATCCTCTTGGGCAAAGGCCTTGACGACCCGCACGCCCGAGAGGAACGTGTTGAGCATGGCGTTGAGCCGCCAGCGCGCCAGCCACATCCGCTTAAAGTGGGGGCGCATGTAGCGATAGTAATAGTAAGTCGCCGCGATGACGAACGGCGTCGGGATGAGCACATACAGGCCCAATGACGGCGCCATGGTAAAGAGCACGACGCCGATACCGATGACCAGCAGGATATTCAGCGCAAAGGTGGTGAGCTGCGATACCAAGCCTTGCAGCTCGTTGGTGTCCTGGTTGATGCGCGTCATCAAGCGGCCGATCTGGTTCTTGTCGAAAAAGTCGACTGGTAGCACCTTGAGGTGGGCAAAGAGCTCATCGCGGACGCCCGCCGTGAAGCGAGCGCTCACGTTCACCGTCATCCAGTTGATCAGCACGCGCGTGCCCACCCGCACCAGCCCGATGGCCAGGAGCGCGAGCACCACATAGGCCAGCCAGTCGGGGCGGCCGTTCACGGCGAGCACGTCATCGATGAGGACGCGCGTCAGGTACGGCGGGGTCAGGTCCAGCGCCGTACCCAGCACCAGCAACCCCACGATGGCCGCCATAGAGCCCCAGTAAGGCTTGGCCAGCCCCAGCAAGCGCTTGAGCGTCTTGCCGCGCTGAACACACCCGGGGCATACCTTGGCGGAGGCATCCAGCAGCGGGCGACCACACACCTGACACATGTTGCTGCCAGCGTAGGGATCGGGAAGCTCGACCTCCTCGCCACGCTCGGCCCGTTCGGTGAGATAGTGGGCGATGCGCCCAAAGCGATCCGTCAGCTCGTTGGTATAGTGCACCAGCACTCGCGGCTGCTCATCGACAGTGACCTCGAGCAGGCCATTGCCGACGCAGCGCTCGATGCGCGCGCCTTGGATGGCGTCCAGGCGATACTTGTAGCGCAAGTGAGCGGTGCCGTTGTGACGTTCGACCACGCGGAGCTCGCGGTCATCGAGAAGCAGCCATTGCTCGCCAAACTGGCCATCGGGGCCCAGGTCGGCCTTGAGCGCCAGACGCTGGGCCTCGAGCAAGGCGCCGTCAGCGTCTAGAGCGCGCTGCACCGAGGTTGGCACCTCGGCATGTAGTATCGGATGTTCGTCCGTTTCCTCGTGACTCTCGGCAGACATGCTAGCCTCCTTGCGCAGAGAGCGCGCATGGGCTCAACCTCTTGTCCGCCAGGGACAAAAAAAGAGGCCACCGCCCCACGCACGGTGTCCTTCCCCTACGCCTACGAGGTTAGCTGTCGGACTCGGGTCGAAGAAGTGACCCTACGGCATGCTGCCGATTCGCCCCGTTTCTGGTTCCCCCGCTACGGAACGCCCCGCGAGGAACGCTCCACACTCGGCGATAGTATTCAGTTGCCATTTCAGGAGCTACCCTATCACACCTGGAGGGCATTGTCAAGCGAGTTTCGCAAAACTGGACCCGGTCGCGTTACTGGACGCGAATCAGGCGTCACGGTAGAATCGCTGTAGAGTGGAAACGCGCACAAGCGAGGTGACGAACGATGGGCTTCCTCAGCAAGCTCTTTGGGTCGGGTAGATCGCGCGAGTCCGGTGACGATCCCCACGGACTGCATCTTTACTTCAGGTGCCAAAAGTGTGGCGAGGTGATCGACGTCCGCGTCGACAAGCGCAATGATCTCAACCGCGAGGACGAAGGACCTGGACCGTTTCTCTTGCGCAAAGAGGTGATGGGCAGCAAGCGCTGCTTTGCGTTGATTCGGGCCGAGGTCTGGTTCGATGCCAACCATGCCGTGGCCCAGGCCGATATCCAAGGCGGCAGCCTGGTATCCAAGGAAGAGTACGACGCCTACATCGAGGCCGAGGCGTAAGGGCCGTTCGCGTGGCGCTCACCAAGAGGGGACTGCATAGGCAGTCCCCTCTTGTGTTGTGCAGCCCTACTGGGCGGGCTTGGCCTTAGCCGCCCGCCTCGTGGGTCAAAATGATCGCCTGAGCGATCTCTTTCATGGCCTTGCGCGTGTTCATGGACATTTTCTGGATCCGCCGGAAGGCGGCCGCCTCGCTCAATCCCTGCGCATCCATCAGGATGCCCTTGGCGCGATCGACCAGCTTGCGCGTCTCGAGCTGATCCTGCAGATCATCGACCTCGCGCTCCAGCTCGCGAAACTCACGAAAGCGCGATAGCGCGATCTCGATAGCGGGCGCCAGGTCGGCCTCTTGGATCGGCTTGACCAGATAGCCCACCACGCCGGCATCCTTGGCTCGCTCCACCAGGTCCTTCTGGCTAAAGGCCGTGAGCAGCACCACGGGCGCGATGCGCTCGCTCGTGAGGACCCGCGCGGCCTCGATGCCGTCCATATCGGGCATCTTGATGTCCATCAGCACGACGTCTGGTTTCAGCTCTCGCGCCAGGTTGACCGCGCTGCGGCCGTCCCCAGCCTCGCCCACCACCAGATAGCCAAGGTTCCCCAGCATCTCGCGGAGATCCATGCAGATGATCGACTCGTCGTCAGCGATGACTACGCGAACTCGCTCCACGGTTCAGCCTCCTCCCACCACTGTCTTGCTAAAGCGGACCACCGCCCGCGTGTGCTCGTCCTGCTCCAGGGCGAAACTGCCCCGCAGATCACGCTCCACCATGCTCCGCACGATGCTCAGGCCCAGGTTCGCGTTGGCGTCCAACGTGAACCCGCTGGGCAACCCCTGGCCATCGTCCATCACGCTGATGCTCACCGCATCGCCGTGATCATCCAGCCGCACCCAGACCCGCCCGCTGGTCCGCGCCGCGATGCCATGCTCGACGGCGTTCTGCACCAGCTCGTTCATCACCAGCGCACACTGGGTGGCCCGCTCGGCTGGCAACCAGATATCGGCCCCCTCCACCGAGAGCTCCACCCGCTTGGAGGGATCGATCAGGCCCTGCTGCGTCTGGTTCAGAATGCGGTGCGCCACGTCCTGCAGGTTGATATTGCCCGTCGCATTTCGCGAAAGGAACTCGTGCACCACCGCCACGCTCAGAATCCGGTTGACGCTCTCGCCCAGAGCGGTCCGCACCTCAGCCGATTCGCTGCGGCGGGCCTGCATCCGCATCAACGAGGCGATCACCTGCAAGTTGTTCTTGACCCGGTGGTGCACCTCACGGATCAGCGACAGCTTGCTCTCCAGCTCGCGCCGCGTCTCAACGGCCTCGGTGGCATCGTGCACCAGGAGCAGAACGCCGCGCATGCGCGGAACCGTCCGCCGCCGCGCCCAGAGTGACCAGCGCCCGTCGTCGGCGGCCATCACCGGCAGCGCCTTGCGCACCATGACGCGCCCATAGCCCTCATCGGAGCGCTCCACGCAGCGCTCCGACTCTAGCACCTCGGTCATCAGGTCCTGGTCGGGCGTCTCTAGCTCGCCGAGCCGGCGCCCCATCAAGTCGTCCCGATAGCCCAAGCGCCGGTAGATGCCGGCCGCCACACCACTGACATAGCGCACTCGCCGGTCGAGCCCCACGTACAGGATCCCGTCGTGCTCGCCAAAGCGCGAGAGCTCGTCGCCGCCCTCCAGATCACCCCGCAACACCATGGCAAAGAACATCTGCAGAGCGCGCCGAAAAGCGGGTGTGCGGCGGCGATGCCGCTCATAGGCCAGCCAGTACGAGTCCTGAGCCAGCACGGCCACGATCTGGTCACCATGCCCCAGCACCGCGTGCACCGATCGGGCCACCGACGAACCACGGACCTCGACGGTATGCACCCGAGTCGGGCGGGGCGCCTTGTCAAAGGCCTCCACCACGTGCTCGTAATCGCCCGCACTGACCACGGTGCCCACCCGTCGCCCCTCGTAGAGGGGCGTCACCGAATGAGGCATGGCCTGCGCCACCACACGCACACGCCCGCGCCGATCCCGGCAAAAGAGCATCAGGTCCGATCGCCCCAGATCCGCCAGAATCGGCATATCGCCGACGATGTGCTCGAGCAGAGCCACATCCTCGTCCGCGAGCTCGCAGTGGCTCAAGTCCAGTGCGTTGTGCATACGGCCATTATAGCACAGGCTCCAAGCCCAAGAAAACCCT
>DAIRUQ010000053.1:0-17071 GCA_036803245.1 Chloroflexota bacterium
GGCCCGCCGAGTATACTCGGGTCAGCATCGCAGCGGAGGAGGCCGGCATGTCTGCGGATCCCCGACCCAACATCCTGCTCATCATGACGGACCAACAGCGCGGTGACGCCCTCAGTTGCGCAGGGCATCCGGTCCTGTGGACGCCCAATATGGACACCATCGCCGAGGCTGGGGTCCGTTTCAGCCACTGCTATAGCACGTGCCCCACCTGCATCGCGGCACGTCGCAGCCTGCTTTCGGGTCAATTCCCTCGCACCCATGGCATGGTCGGCTATCGTGACGGCATCGCCTGGGACGCTCCGGCCACCTTGCCAGGGACGTTACGCCACCACGGCTACCACACCTTTCTGGTCGGCCGTAACATGCACCAGCATCCGCCGCGTCGCCGGCTCGGCTATGACGAGATGGTGCTCTATCCGCAGGACTATGGCCAGTGGCTCGATCGCCAAGCTCCCGAAGCTGGTGGCGTCTTTGGCGGCGGCGTCATGCACAACGACTGGACCGCTCGCCCCTGGCACCTGGCAGAGCACCTCCATCCCACCAACTGGACCGTCGAGCGGGCTCTCGAGTTCCTCCGCAGGCGCGACCCCACTACCCCGTTCTTTCTGACGGTCTCGTTCATTGCGCCCCACCCGCCGCTGCAACCGCCAGCCTTTTACCTCGAGCGCTATCTGCGCCAGGAGATGCCCCAACCCGTCATCGGTGACTGGGCGACGCCCGAGGGCTATGATCTTGGGGGCAATGACGGCGTCGCGCCGTCGCGCATCGACCTCCGGGGCGAAGCGTTACGGTCGGCCCAGGCCGGCTACTATGGCCTGATCAACCACATGGACGACCAACTGCGCCGGCTGCTGAACCCGATCACCGGGGTGGATGTCCAGACCGCTCGCAATACCATCGTCTTGCTCTGCTCCGATCATGGCGAGATGCTGGGCGATCACTATATGTGGCGCAAGTCGGTGCCCTACGAGCCGTCGGCGCGTGTGCCATTCCTGCTCCGCGCGCCAGAGCGCTATGGGATCGGCCCGGGAACCGTGGTCGACGCACCGGTCTGCCTGGAGGACATCATGCCGACGCTCTTGGACCTGGCAGGAATACCGGTCCCGCCAGCGGTCGAGGGGCGCAGCCTGGTTCCGCACTTGCGAGGCGAGTCTCCCCCGACGCGCCGGCAACTCCACCTGGAGCATGCCCCGCTGCACCACACCCTGACCGATGCCCGCCAGAAGTACATCTGGTGGGTGCCCGACGGTCGCGAGCAGCTCTTTGATCTGGCGGCGGATCCCCGCGAGCTACATGATCTGGCAGCAGACGCTCACCACCGCCCTATGCTCGAGCAGTGGCGCGCGGCCTTGATCGAAGCCTTGGCAGATCGCCCAGAGGGGTATGTGCAGCAGGGGCGCCTGACACCGGGCGTCGCTTACCCGCCGGTGCTGCCGCACGCCCAGCCCGGCAGAACGTCAGCCGGAAGGGTCGCCACACCAGCGCGTTGATGGGAATGCGTCCGAGTCATCTGAGAGGCAGAGGAGGAAACGAACCATGCGTATCATGGCCTTTGGGGCCCACCCCGACGATGTGGAGATGAACTGTGCCGGCACCCTGGCCAAGTACACTGATCAGGGACATGCCGTAGCCATCGCGGTGATGACCAACGGCGAGGTGGGTTCGCCCACGCTCTCGAAAGAGGAGATCGCGGCCATCCGTGAGCAGGAAGCTCGCGCCGCTGCCGCGGTAATCGACGCCGAGTTCTTCTGGCTGGGCTATCCCGACGAGTTTCTGTTCAACACCCCTGACGTCCGCGGGCATGTCATCGACGTGGTCCGCCAGTTCCGACCGGATATCATCATCGCTCCGGACAAGGACCTAGACTACCACCCCGACCACACCACCACCGGCCAGATCCTGTGGGACATCCACGTCATGGTGACGGTGCCAAACATCGCGACCGCCACCCCGCCCTGTGAGCGGATCGCCGAGCTGTGGTTCATGGACACAGTGGCAGGGCTCAACTTTCAGCCCGAGCAGTGGATCGACATCACGTCGAGCTGGCCACAAAAGGCCGAGATGCTGGCCTGTCACCAGAGCCAGGAGATCTGGCTGCAGCAGCAGTACGGGACCGGCGTGGTGGACAATGCTGCCATCCAGGCCCGCTTCCGCGGCTATCAGGCCGGCTGCACCTATGCCGAGGCCTTCCGCCGGCCCCAGTTCTTCCCGCAGCCCACGCCGTCTCGAGGATTGCTGCCCACCGCTTGGGACTAGGCAGCAACGGGCGCTGACTCAGGGCTCCTCGGGCAGGTCGCCGTACAGCTCGGCGATGCAGGATGGGCAGAGGCTATGGGTAAAGTCCGCGTTCGTGTGCTCGCGGATGAACTCTTCGATGGTCTGCCAAGCTTGGTCGGTGATGCGCACCCGCTTGCACGCCGCACAGATGGGGATCATGCCCGAGAGGGCCGCAAAGCCCTCGAGCGCCTCGCGCATCTGCGTCACCAGCTCTGCTTGCTCAGCCGATAGCTGTGCCCGCTCGTCGCGTTCACGACGCGCCTGATGGAGCGCCTTGAAGCGTGAGCGGGCCATGGTGATGGTGCGGGTGAGCTCGCGGGGCTTGGGCGGCTTGACCAGGTAGGCGTCCACACCCACCTCTGCCGCCCGTTCTACCAGTTCGGGCGCATCATAGGCCGTCAAGAGCACTACCGGCGTCGGGCACTTGGCCGCGATCGCCTGCGCGGCCTCCAGGCCGTCCATCTGAGGCATACGGACGTCCATCAGTACCACGTCGGGGGCTAGCGCCTCGGTCATACGGACCGCCTCTTGGCCATCCAGGGCCGCACCCACCACCTCATAGCCCTCTCGGCGAAGCTGCCCTGCCACCATCTGATGCACCAAAAAGTCGTCCTCAGCCACCAGAACCCGTACGGGTCGCTCCTCACGGACTGCACTCATATGGCCTCCTGCGCCAAACGCTCGTCGAGCTCGATCCAGGCTACAGCACCTTGCTCATTGAACAGCCGAATAGCACCTCTGAGGCTGCCCTTGACCAGATTGCGTACCAGGTCCAGCCCCACTCCGCCATCACCCTGTAGCACGGCTGGAGGGTACCCCTCGCCATCATCGCGAAACGTGATGACCAGCTTTGGCCCATCTAGCCAACTGGCGGCCTCACACGAGACGGGCGATCGCCCATCCGCCGCATGCCGGGCCACGTTGGTCGCCAGTTCGCACAGCACCATGGCCAGCTGCTGCGCCGCGTCGCTGGCCAGCATCACCTCCGAAGGCGCCACCCGCCATTTGACGGCATTTGGCGCGTCGGGAGAGCCCAGCAACGAACCCAGCAACTGCGAGGCCAGGTCCTCGAACGCCACCGGCCCCCACGCCGTGCGCGATAGAAGCTCGTGGGCGGTGGCCAACGCCTGCACCCGCGCCGCCAACGTGGACACGATCTCTTGATAGACCTCGCGGTGCTCGGAAGCGACCGATCGCTCCTGGGCATACAAGAGGCCAATGATCGCCGTCAGGTTGTTCTTGACGCGGTGGTTGACCTCGCGCAGCAGCACGGCGCGTTCGGCCGCATCGCGCTGAGCACCCTCCAGCAGCCGGGTCCGCTGAATGACCAGCGCCGCCTGATCGGCAAACATGGAAAGCAGTCGAGCGTCACCATGGTCATAGGCCAACTGCCGCTCATCATCGCCCACGTAGAGCGCGCCGATCACCCGTCCATCCTGCCGCAGCGGCACCGCCACCGCCGGCCCAAAGGGAGCATCGGCATAGGCACGGTCGCGCTCTCCCCACGAACGCTCGGCTCCCACCAACACCGCCGTGCCCTCACTGGCGGCCCGCCCAGATACACCCTCGCCCAGCTCCAGCGTCGTCTCGATGTAGGCCCCGGGAGCGCCGTGGCTCACGGCCAGCTCGAGCAGACTGTCTTCGCGCATCAGGTAGAGCCCACCACGCGGTGCATCCAACAGCCCGGCCGCCCGGGCAACAATGGCGCTCAACAACGCGGTCAGGTCGGTCTCTGCATTCAGGTGAAGCAGCGTCTCGTGCAGCGTGGCCAGCTCACGGGCCCGCCGGGCCAGGGCCTCTACCGCGTGCTGGCGAACCGCCGCATCCTCGACGAGCACCCCATACCGCCCCGGCGCCACACGGAAAGCCACCAACCCCTGCCGGCTGACGCTCGGCCCTATGGCCTCGTCATCTGTGGCCCGCCCGATGGCGTCCAAGCTCAGGCGGATGTCAGTCAGAAGCAGGGGCGCGGCGGCGGCCAGCGGCCGACCCAATAGCTCTCCCGGCGCGGCCACGCCCGCCAATGTGGCCATCGCGTCGTTGCATTCGCACACCAGCCAGTCCGCCGCATCGGCGTGCCGAACCCCGTCGGGCATCCCCAGTTCCATATACGGCAACGTCAGGTGTCGGGCCAGCTGGCGGTACGCGTGCCGGCCCGCCGTCTCGGTCCGCTCGCGCTGTCTGGCTTCAACCACGTCCATCGTTCTCAGGTTCCCAACAGCGCAGCGGCCGGTGTGCGGCCGCGTTGCGTCGTGCGTACGTCGCCACTTGGACAGCCATGCCGACCTATTATGTCACCAGCGCTCGGGACTGTGCCTATGTCTGACGTAAATCTCTTGTCAAGCCACCTTGACGGACGCGCTTTGGCTGGAAGTGCTCCAGCCTCTAGAATGACTAGCAGGATGCACCACAAGGGAAAGGAGCGCCGCCATGACCCCCGTCATGCTTTGGGATTTTGACGGCACTTTGGGTCGCCGAAAAGAGGGCTGGAGCGCGACCATGGCGACACTGGCCCACGATGCCGGACACGAGCTACAAACGGACCAGATTCGTCCGCAGCTTGCGGGGGCCTTTCCGTGGGATCGTCCACAAGAGGACCATCGCGGCTATGTCGAGGCCGATGCGTGGTGGCGCCGCATGTCTCGGGGGATCGCGCGCGCTTACGAGGGTTGCGGTCTCTCCGCGGCCCTGTCGGAACACCTGGCGACGCAGTTCCGTGAGGCCTACCTGGACCTCAGCCAGTGGGAGCTTTTCACCGATGCCGCCCCGACGTTGGAGGCGCTTTCGTCGAGGGGATGGGTGCACGTCGTGTGCTCCAACCACGTCCCTGAGCTGCCTGACCTCGTCAAGGCCCTCGGCCTGGCGAAACACCTCAAGCGCGTCATCTCCTCAGCCCTCGTAGGCTGGGAAAAGCCGCATCCGGCCATCTATCGCGCTGCCCTGGCCGGGCTGGCTCTGCCCGACCAGGCCTGGATGGCCGGCGACAACATAGAGGCCGACGTGCTCGGACCCCAGAGGCTGGGAATCCGCGCTGTCCTGGTGCGCGGCCAACACCCGTCAGCCACGCACCAGTGCCCGGATCTACCGGCGTTGGTCGAGTTCCTCGCGGACCAAACCTAGCACGCTGTGGCCAGGCGCAAGACACCGCCCTGCCCCGGAGCCAGGTAGAGGGGCTCACCCTCGGCCTGGTCCATCCAGCCGGCGCCCGTCAGCGATAGCACCTGCACCGCCCGCGGGAAGGCGAGCTTGACCTTGGCGGTCCGCTCGAGGCTCAGGTTGACCACCACACAGCAGCAGGCCCCGTCGGCATCCTTGAACGTGCCCAGCATCAACGGTTGCTCGGCCGTCACCGCCGAGGCCAGCGGCTCGGGCGGCGCGGGAACTGGCTCGGTCACGTCCTCGGCGGTCAGATAGAGGCCCGTGGAGCGCATCGCCTTGAGCAATGGCCCGGCCAGAGCCAACTGACGGTTCACCTCAGCCAACCAATACCAGGTCAGGTTCCTTCGCTCGTGGTCGTCGACGGGCGAGCAGCGCATGCCGTGGTCATAGTAGCAGAACCACGCCACGCTGCTGCACCCCGCCGCCAGCGACGTCCAGGCCTGGAACGCCAAGTTGGCCGGCGTCGGGACCGCCGATCGCTCAAAGATGCGGCTGGGCGACACCGTCTGCCAATAGGGCAAGCCGTGTCGCTGGGCCACCTCGCGCATCTGGACCAGGTTGGTATAGTAGAGCGTCATCTGTTCCATGTCGCGGCCATCGTCGGAATACTGGGGCATATAGTTGTCCCACGAGAGCACCTGCGGGCGCACCTCTTGCACAAATCGCTCAAGATGCTCCTCATAGGTCTCGGTCTGAAGCTGCGAATCGGCTCCGCCGGTGGTCGCATAGTTCGGGAAGAGGTTGATATAGGCCAGCTTGCCGGGAGCCAGCCGCTTTACGGCATCCACTGCCCTCGCCAGCCCGGCAAAGTCGTCGGCGCCCGGCTCGTCATAGATATAGAACCCATACACCGTCGGGCTATCGCCGCCATTGGCCATCCATCGCCGAATCACGTCATCGATCTCGGCCTGAGGCAGGTCGTTCCACTTGGGTTGGGCCCCGCCGCAGAACACGGGATCATAGTAGAATGCCGAGATGCCAGCGGCTTCACAGGCCGGCAGATCCTCCGGCTGGACGTATCCCGCGATCGTAAAGTTGCACGCCGCGATGCTCTCGATCCCCTGCGCATGCCGTTTGGCGCCATCCCAGCCTCGCTGGGGATCCCAGGGAAACACGGGAAAGAACGTGGCATCATCGAACGTCACCATGGATTCCTCCTCGTCACTCTTATCCGGACGTCGTTAGAACAGCACGCCGCGCTAGCGCACGCGCAGCAGCACGCCCTCGCCGGCCACCAGCCAGCGCGCCTCATCGGGCGCCACTGGCCGGAATGCCCCAGCCGCGGGGCAGTACCGCGATTCCACCGCACGTTCTGGGCCCAGTTCCAGCCGGAACTTGGCCGAACGCTCCAGGCTGGTGTTCACCACCATCACATAGTCGCCGCCCACATCATCGCAAAAGCTACCCAACATCAGCGGCTCGGAGCACTCGACGCCTCGGATGATCTCGCCCGGCAGCCCTGGCAACCCCGGCACCGGCCCGCCTCCGCTGAACCGTACCTCGCGAGAGGTTAGCCGGTTCAGCACCGGCCCCAGCGACCTGATCTGCCGGTTCACCTCGGCCAGATGATACCAGGTCGGCGTCCGCTGCTCGTCCGCATCGATCGGCGCATAGCCATAGCCCCGGGCATAGTAGGTATACCACCCCACACTATGCCCACCTGCCGCCAAGGTCGTATAGGCCTGTAGCAGCAGATTGGCAGGCGATGGAATCGTGGTCGTGGGACGTATCTGGTTGGACGAGACGATCTGCCAAAAGGGCAGCCCGTGCCGCGACGCCACGTCGCGAACCTGGAGCAGGTTGCGATAGTAGCTGGTGGCCGGCTCGATGTTGCGCAGATCCTGCGAGTACTGGACCATATAGTTGTCCCACGAAATGAACTGGGGCCTCACCTCGCTCACAAAGCGCTCCAAGTACTCGCCATAGGAGTCGGTCTGGAGCTGGGAGAGATCCTTTGCGAGCTGGCGGGTGCCGATGGTGGCATAGTCTGGGAACAGGTTGATATAGGCCAGCTTGTCAGGGGCATGGCGCTTGACCGCATCAACCGCGCGCCCCAACCCCGAAAAGTCGTTGGCGCCAGGCTCATCGCCCAGGTAGTAGCCGTACAGCGCGCGACTGTCCGCCGTCGCCTCGACCCAGCGCCGCACCGTGGCATCGATGGCGTCATCGTCCATGGCGCTCCACTGGGCCGCGCGCACGCGCGGGTTGGTCTCGTCGAGGTAGATGGCTCCCAGGCCCAGCCGTCGGCAGAGCGGCAGATCGCGAGCCTGCACGAACCCAGCCATGGTAAAGCCGCACTCGGCAATGCTCTCCAATCCCTGCCGCCTTTGAACGTCGCCCTCCCACCCATGTTGGGGATCCCACGGGAGGATTGGAAAGAGCTCTGGATCATCTAGTACCGATGCCATGGCACGCTCCTCTTCTCGAATGCAGTCGCTCGACCAGCGCCCACATACTACCACCCTGTGGGCGTGACTCAAGCGCTGCAGGCCTTGAGCCATCCCTGCCTTGGGGTAGAATGCCCCCATAGCATCACGTGCGGCCGACGGGGAATTCATCAAGGGGGTCTCATGCTTACGCTATCGAACATTGCGCCGGGCCGGTTTGAGCCGTTTGCCTGGGAAAACGAGCCGGTGGCCTGGGCGTGCCTGCCCAACCAGGGCCTGCGCATCTATGCGCCCAGCCATACCGACCTGTTCGTGGACCCGATGGGGGTGGCCAACGCCGACTCTGCGCCTTTTCTCTGGGCATCGGTCACTGGCGACTTTGTGGCTCGCCTGCATGTGCAGCCGGGCTTTCAGGCCGACTATGACGCGGGCGGCCTGCTAGTCCGCCAAGACGATGCGCATTGGATCAAGCTGGCTTACGAACGCACCGACCTGGGCAATCCCGCGATCGTCAGCGTCGTCACCAACGGCATCTCTGACGACGCGAACGGTGCCGATCTGAACAGTCCCTCGGTGTGGCTGCAGATGGCGCGCGTTGGCGACGTCTTTGCCTTGCACTATGCCCTGGACGGCGAGCATTGGCGGATGACCCGCCTGTGCAAGCTCCCGATGCATCAGACGGTTCGCGTCGGCGCCATCGCCCAGTCGCCACGGGGCGTGGGCTGCGCCGTCGACTGGTTGGCGCTATCCATCGAGTCGCGCACTCTATCGCGGCCGAGAGCGGGCCTCTAGCCTCTCACACACGGCAACGCCGGGACGACCCGGCGTTGCCGCTCCACGTTCGTTCGCTGGGGGCAATCAGCCCCTGATCACCACGCGGGTCCCACCGCTCCGGCCAAAGGTGTCCGGGAAATACATCTCGTAGGCCTCGGCCGGCAGTGCCAAAAAGCTGCCGGGTGTGGTGCAACGCACGGCATACACGTACTCGTACGTGCCCGCTGGCAGATATTCGGCAAACAGCGCAGCCCGATCATCGCGCAGCTCGGTGTGGTCGGCCCAGTTCCAGTACCAGCCCCAGTCTTGCGACCCGGCCAGGGTCGTCATCACGCGTTCCAAAGTGGGCCAAGGCGCGGCCATGCTGGTGGTGGCCAGGCTGGTGTCGATAGGCTCACAGCCAGCCGGCAACGGATCCTCCACCACCAGGTAGTAGAGGTCGTGCTCGGCCACGATGGTTAGCCGCACGATGAGGGTGTCGTTCACCCGGGCGCCAGTGATCGGCTTGTCGGGCGTATCGGCCAGCGCATAGCGGCGCGATACCGTGATACCTCGCGACACCGCCTCGATCCGGTCCGCCGGAACATAGGCCCGCAGATAGGCGCTATAGTAGGCGCTCTCTTGGCCGCCCTCTGTGGTCAGGCGCACCCGGCTCGGCTGCCCCGGCGTCAGCTCGTCGGCTGGCACCTCACAGGCCACGCCCTCGCCCGTCTGGTCGATAAAGCCTCCGCAGACCAGGCGCCCATCGAGCTCGATGGCATACCCATCGATCGGCTCGCCCTCCGGCTGGCCGGCGGCATACTCGGCCAAGGCAATCACGGCCCACGCATTCTCCTGCGTCGTGGCCCAGATGCCCTCCTGGCGCGCCACCATGAGCCAGCGCGCCGCCATCGGGATCAGCTCGCTGTCAGGCTGCAGGCTCAGTAGCGCCCGCAGCACCAACGCCGTGGTACGGGCATCGCTGCCAAAGCGCCAGCCGCCGGCCTGCTCCTCGTGCCATCGGGCCCCGGCGGCGCTCAAGAGGGCCGCCGCGTCCAGATCGTTGCCGAGCGTCTGCAAGCGGCTGGTCTGATCCGGCAGCAGCAGCACCATGGCCAAAGCCAGCTCTGCCTTGGCAGAGAGCGACAGGTCGTCTCTACGTTCGTAGAGGGCTGACGTCCTGCCCGTATCGCCCGCTCCCGCCTCGGCCAGAGCCAGCAGCACCGTAGCCTCCATATCGGCGGTCATGCCGGGCTGGCCCTTGCCCTCACGAAGCCACTCTTGTAGGTAACCGATACCCCGCTCCAGGACGTCCGGCGGCACCAAGAGATCGACATCCTGCGCCTGCGTCAATCCCTGCAAGACATAGGCCGTCAGCGCCGGCGAGCTCGGTTGCCCGTGCCACCATCCCCAGCCGCCATCAAGGTTCTGCTCGGCATAGAGCCGCTGCAGCGCCTGCGTGGCCCGCTGCACCACTTGGGTGCTCTCGGCTGCGGTCATGCGTGACCCCAGGGCCTCCCACAAAGCCAGCTCGGGGTAGAACCGGCTGACAGTCTGCTCCACGCAAGCGTAAGGATAATCGCGCAGATAGGCCAACGGCGCGGTCAACCCCGCCACCAGCGACGGCTCTATCTCGATGCTCAGGCCGCCCATGCTCGTATCGCTTACCGTGGGGAGCTCGACGACCTCGATCCGCTCGCGAGCGGTCGCACCGATCTCACCCGACGTACCCGCCACGCTCGGGGCGCTCGGCGGGCGTACCGGCAGGCTCACCTCGACGGCATCCGCCAGCGCGCCGGCGTCGGCGCTGAACCGGAGCACCATCCGATCACTCGGCAGCACACGGGCATCCCAGGTGACAGAGACCTGACCGTTGGCGGGCACAGTCACCTCGCGCGGCTCGGCCTCGAAAGCGATCCCCTCCGCCGCCAGCTCGACCAGCGCCTTTACCGGCTGGGCCGTGCGGTTGTACACCAGGCATCCCAACGTGGGCGCATCGCCCACCACGGCAAAGCGCGGCACCACCGGTTGCACCAGCAGGTCGAGCGTGCTGACCACATCGACATAGGCAGATCCCACTTCGGTGTCGGCCGTGACGGCCTGCGCCCTCATCCGCCAGGTGGTCAAGCTGTCAGGCAGCCTGACATCCACCTGCAGCCGGCCGTCCTCGCCGGTCCGCAGTTGCGGCGCCCAGTAGGCCGTATCCGGCATATCGGAGCGGACCATGGTCTCCATGCCGCCAGCTCCGCCGCCACCCTTTTCGCCACGGGCACGGTCAAGGTTGTGCTGATCCACCGAGCGAGCCAGAGTCGTGCTGGTGTCCACGCCCAGACCCCGCTCGCGATAGAACGTCTGCAAGATATCGGGGGCCACGATCCCCGCCAGTACCTCGACCGCGCGATCCACCAGCGCCAGCGAGACCTCGGCATCCACCGGCTGGCCCTGCCAATCCTTGGTGGTGACGTCATAGGTGACCGTATCGCGCGGGCCGTAGGGCCCAGTCTCGGCAGGCGCCACGGCCAGCTCGAGCAGCTGCTGCTCGGCCGAGACTGGCAACTCGGCGTACCCGAGGAAAAAGCTGCCAGGAGCATCCTGCTCGGCCGGCACCGTCACGAACACGGACACGAACACGTTGGGCGCGTGATCGGGGGTGATCCGCACCTGGATCCGATCGCTGCTGCCCTCCAGCGTAAAGACCTGCTCCTCCAGCACCCCGCCGCGCTCGATGGTCAACAGCGCCTGGGCCGGGCCGCGCACCGGCAGCGGCACCAGGATGTTAGCCACGTCGCCCGGCGCATAGCTCTCTCGGTCAGGCACCAGGTTGATGCGGGGATGATTCTCGCGCCCCCAGTTCACAAAGACCTCATCGCTGACCCACAGGGAGATGGCGCTGCGCACCACGTTCCCGCGGGCATCGCGAGCACGCCCAACCACGCGGAAGAGGCCGCCCTCCTCAGGGACAAACGCCTCTACCGCCCGTCCCTGGCCATCGGTGGTGACGGTGGCCGTGTAGACTGGCGTATCCTGCGGCTCGTTGCTCCAGTAGGTATAGCCCTCTGGCGACTCTACCTGCACGGTCAGCCACTCTCGCTGGGAAAAGACCAGCTCCACCGAACGTCTGGCCAACGGTACGCCGTCGGTGTCTACCACGGCAACATGAACCGTCTGACGCTCGCCGGCGGTGCCCACATAGCGCTCGGGCGCCAAGCCAACATAGAGATCGCCCACATGCGCCACGGCCTGGGTTCGCGCGCTGACCTCTTGGTTGTCCGGTCCGGTGACAGAGGCCTCCAGCGTCAGCCGCTGGCTCTGGCCCAGCTCGGACAGATCGATGGGAAGCTCCCACGCAAAGGCCCCGTTGTCATCGCTGGTGACAGCCCCCTCCGAGAGCATCCGTCCTTCGCCGAACCACGGCTCGGCCAAGTCCCAATCCTCCCATGTGTAGGAGCGATCACCCTGGTAACGGTCGAAAAAGTACGGCGCCGCCATCACCCGCCAGCCCACCGACGCCTCGGCCACGGCGCCACCGAAAAAGTAGCTGGATGAACCGCTGGCCTCAAGCGTATCGCCCTGGACATAGTCGGAAGCATCAGCACCCAGCGCGACCTCAAAGGCGGGCTTGCGATAGGCCGCCACCTGAAAGACCTGGTAGTAGAGCTCTTCTCCAACGTGAGCGCGCAGCTCATAGTAGCCCAGCACTGCCGCATCACCGAGCACCACGCTCCCGGCAAAGGTGCCCATATCGTTCAGTGTATAGCCTTCTTCCAGGATCTGGCGACCCTGCGGATCCCACAGCTCCACGTCGACCGACGTGCCGGCCGACGGCAGAGCGTACTGGGCATCGTTGTCGCGACGCAAGACGCCCTTGAACTGCACCTCTTGCCCAGGACGGTAGATCTGCCGGTCGGTCGCGAGATACAGCAGATGGTTCTGATCGGACCGCTCACTGGCAAGATCAAAGGCCCAAGCGCTCAGTCCGTTCTCCCAGAAGCGCATCACCACGCTCGGCGATCCATCGCGATCGCCCGTCACCACCAGCGGAGCCCACGGCTCATAGCCGCCCAGATCGAGGCGCGCCAGGCCATCGGCGTCGGTGGTGGCGTCGTCGATGATGCTATCCGCCCGGCCCCAGGCCGTCAGCTCGACGCCGGCCACTGGCTCGCCCGAGCGGATGTCGGTTGCCCACACCAGCGCTTCCTTTCCGGCCGTCTTGAGCATCAAGTTCGTCTCGGTCACGATCAAGACGTGCCGGTCCCAGGAGGACGCCTCTGGCGCGGTAACCTGCAGGTAATAGTAGCCCGGCTCCAGGGCCTCGTCAGCCTGCGCGCGTAGCGGCACGTCGAGCAGGGCCTGCGCGTCACGCTGAGCGTCGGTCTCGATCGACCAGGTGCGCACCAGGGCGTCGGCGGCGGGTTGATAGCTCTCCCAGACCTGCCAGCCCATGTCGCCGCCCATGGCGACCAACTCGTCGGCGCCCATTCGATACAGCGCCAGGTTCATCCGCGTGATGTTCACGTGGTGGACTGCCACCGTCAGCGGCCCGGCCGCATCGTAGACGCCCATGCGGTCGGGCACGTCAAACGACACCGCCGGTGGCCGCGGCCCGGTCACAAAGCGGATAGTCCTGGGTTCTTGGAGCGGGACGCCCCAAGCGTCTCGCAACTCGGCGTTCAGCGAGATCGTGTAGGTGGTCGAGGGTTCGAGCCCCCCGTATAGAGTCAGTTGCGTGTTCTTGTCGTCCCAGTAGGACCAGTAGTTGACGTTGGGGCTGATCTCCAGGCCAGCCGCCAGCGTGGTGGTGCTCATGGGGCAGGAGAATCGCAGGATGATCTGGTCTCCCATCGAGATCCCCTCATCCCCATCGCGCGGCGTGGTCACGCCCAGCTCGGGCAGCGCGGCTACCCGGAATTCCCACTCTCGCGGGAGCTCGGTCCGCGCTCCGCCGGCCTGGGCGGGCACACCCTCGGCGATCCGCGCCGTGTACGCCGCCCCTCTCGTCAGCGGCTGCTCCGGCACGCAGATCAGCGTGTCATCGCCCTCCCACTGGAAGGCGCAGGCCACGAGCCGGCCGTCGGCATCGGCAAGCGTGAACCGGCTCTCGGCGTCGGCGCGGACGACCGCCTGGTCAAAGGCCACCGCGATCTCGGGCTGCGGGGCCACGTAGCGCGCACCCGGCTCGGGAAGGACCGCCACCACCCGCGGCAGCGACGTGGTAAAGCTCCAGGCATAGGCCTCATCCAGCGGCGCACCAAGCACATCCACCAGGTCCTCTTGAAGCGCCACCTGGTAGCGAGCTCCCGCCTGCAACGAACGTTCGGGCACGAACTCGTACAGGGCCGTGTTCACCCAGCGACCGGTGCCCGCCACCGCCGGCGTCAGACGCAACGGCTCCAGCACGGACGCCTCGAGCTCGTCCACCACCAACGGCACCACCGGCCGGTTGAATGCCACCCGGATGGGCGCATCCACCTCCACCTCGGCACTGTCGGGCGCGGGCTGCACCCGCGCCACCTGTAGGTACCCGACGGCACTCAGTTCCACCAGGGCCTCGGCCATCAGGCCCAAGCCATGAACGCTCTCGGCATCCTCGCCGACCAGTATGCTGTAGCGACCCTCGGGCGGCCACTCGTCATCGGGCGTAAAGCGCACCGTGCGGTCGTCGTCCCAGCTCAGGCTGCCCGCCACCGCCGGCGTGATCTCCAGCGCCGCCTCGGTAGAGGCTCGGTCCATCGGCTGATCAAAGACCAGCACAATCGGGCTGCGGCGGACCAGGGGGGCGCCCGGTTCCGGCTCGGTACGGAGAAGACGGGGCGCGATCACCGGCGTCGGCGCCGGCGTGGGCGTCTCCGCCTTCTCGGTCGGCACGATCACCGTGACACCGGCCTCACGCACGGGCACCGGCGTCGGGGTGACACCAGCACATGCGCCCAGCACCAGCGACGCAACCAGTGCCACCAGCAACACACCGTCGAGCCTCTTTTTCAGCATCTCTGCCCTCCTCAAGGGAACCAGCAAGCCCCGATCTCTCTAGCCGTCTGCCTCGGGTACGGCCTCACGGACCTCGATACAGAGCGGCGCCGTTCGCGCCACAGCGCCGCCAGCGCCGCGCATCTCGGCCACAAAGCAATGCTCTCCAGGCACCAGTTGCCACCGCACCCGATAGGGCGCGTCGGTCAGGGTCACCCAGACCTCGTCATTCCACCGCACCGTCAGCTCGTCCGCTTGGCTTGGTGCCGCCAACACCAACTCGATCTGCTGCGCCGTAGCCGGCAGGTCACTAGCCAAATGATAGCGCGTTCCGCTGGCCGGGCGCAACCACCGCAAAGCAGTCTCCTCGGCCGCCACCCCGAGAGACGTTGCTTCGAGAGATTCCTCCCAGCCCAACCCGCGTCCGGTTTCGAGCAACCCCTGATCTTGGGCCCAGGCCAACGCCTCGACTGGCCACCTGGTCACGGTTCGGTGTCCGATCCGCTCGGGTGGCGTATCGCTACCAGCCAGCGCTCCGTTCAGTCGATCATAGGCCACCACAACGTGCAGATCGCAGGTCTCGACGGGAACCTGCCCAGCCGGAAAGAGCTCCACCCGCCGATGTACACATCCGGGGCCTGGCAACTGGCCCGAGAGAGCGCAGACCGCCACTTTCTCCAGCCCATCTGGTCGCAGCAGCGGCCCCGGGTCGCGTGGGTGCCCTGCCAACATCACCTCGCGCCAGATGGGCGCCGCGCCGGTTATGCCGGTCGCATGTGCCATGGGCGTGCCGTCGGCATTGCCCACCCACACTCCCACCACATGGGCGGCCGAATAGCCCACCGTCCAGTTGTCGCGCCAGTCGGTGGTGGTACCAGTCTTGACCGCCGCCTCAAACGGCAGCGAGAGCACTCCGCCTATGCCAAAGGCCGGCGCCCGTGCGGCCTCATCGGCTAGCACATGGGAGACTAGGTAGGCCGCCTGGGCATCGACGACCCGGACCGGTGCGGGGAGCCCGGCTTGATAGAGCAGCCGACCATCGCCGGCATGAATACTCTCAATCACATAGGTAGGAACCAACGTACCCGCCCGCGCCAGCACGCCATAGGCTTGAGCCAGCTCCCAGAGCGTCAGCTCACCCGCCCCCAGAGCCAGGGCCAGGTCACGCACTGCCAGCTGCTCCCAGGAGCGAATCCCCAGCCGCCGGCCTACATCCAGGAGCGCGTCGACGCCGACCTGATCCGCCAAGCTCACCGCCGCCGCGTTGTAGGAGCAAGCCAGGGCCGTCCGCGCCGATACGGGACCGTGGTAGCGTAGATCATAGTTTTCCGGCGTATAGGGCGCGCCATCGGCAGCCTGATAGGAGGCCTGCACATCCAGCAGCATGGTCGACGGCAAATAGCCACGCTCAAAGGCGGCCAGATAGAGCAAGGGCTTGATCGCGCTACCTGGCTGCCGAGACGCCAGGACCGCATTGATGGCGCCGTGGGTCGCCTCGGTATAGTCCGGGCTGCCCACCAGCGCCCGCACCGCGCCGCCGTCGGTATCCAGCACCAGCACGGCCGCATGGTTCACCACACGCTGCGGAGAGCCGGGCTCTGGCTGGTTGAGCTCTGCCAGTTGCCGCCGCACCACCCCCTCGGCAGCGCGCTGCAGATCGAGATCGAGCGTTGTCCGAACCACCAGCCCTCCGCGAGCCAGCTCCTCGGCCGAAACCAGCCGCCCCACCTGCTCGCGCACCATGATGGCGAAATGAGGGGCTTCCATCGTGAGGTGGTAAGGCGCAAACTGCAGGGGCTCACCGGCTGCCTGTTCGGCTTGCTCCTGGGTCACGTAACCCGCCGCCACCATCAGATCAAGGACGGTGCGCTGCCGGGCCAACGCGGTGGCCAGGTCGCGGTCTGGATCATAGTGTCCGGGGGCTTGAGGCAGGCCCGCCAGAAAGGCACTCTCCGCCAGGCTGAGATCGGCTACCGGCTTGCCAAAGTATGCCTCTGCGGCCGCCGCAACGCCGGTCGCCAGGCGGCCATAGGCGGCCGAGTTCAGGTAGAGCAGCAGGATCTCGTCCTTGCTCAGGGTGCGTTCCAGGCGCAGGGCCAGAATTGCCTCTCTGACCTTGCGGGCGACCGAGCGCTGCTGGCGCTCCTCGGGCGTCATGAACAGGTTGCGAGCGGCCTGCTGGGTGATGGTGCTGGCGCCCGACACGATCCGCCCGCTGGTCACGTTGGCATAGGCCGCCCGCACGATAGCCCACGGATCCACCCCGGGATGCCGATAGAAGCGCGCGTCCTCCGTCGCCACCACGGCATGGCGGAGAGCCTCAGGCAGTTCGCCCTCGATGAGCGGGCCATGAATGCCACCCTGCTGGTCGATGATCTGGAACAGCGGGCGGCCGTCCTTGGCCGTGATCAAGCCGACCGGCGTGGGTGATGTGCTCAGCACCAACTCTGCCGGCAGGGGGCGCGTCACCCAAGCCGCTGCGGCCCCTAGGACGCAGAGCACCCCGGCCAACAGCATGAGGCGACGGA
>DAIRUQ010000053.1:17171-19456 GCA_036803245.1 Chloroflexota bacterium
TCCGAGATCACCGCGCCGTCGAACCCGACCTCGCGCAGGGCATACATGATGGCCACCATATCGCCATAGCCGTCATCGAGGAACGTCTCCACGAACCCCTCTGGCATGGGGGCGGTCACGTTGCGAAAGTGGACCTTGAAGAGCTTCTTCCGCGAGCCAAAGTAGCGGATCGTCTCGACGGCATCCTTGCCCATGGCGGGGCCGCCCTCCAGCCAGCAGCCCACACAGAGGCACATGCCGATATGGGGACTGTCGGCCATCTCCAGGGCGCGGCGGTAGCCCTCAAAGCTGCCAAAGAGACAGCGGGGGACGCCGCCCAGATCATAGACCGGCGGGTCATCGGGATGGATGCCGATGTAGACGCCGGCATCCTCGGCTACCGGCACCACGCGCTCCATAAAGTAGGCATAGTGATCCCAGAGCTCTTGCTCAGAGTAGCGCCGGCCGTGGGTCAACGGCATAAACCAGCGCTTGTCGATCCACCAGCCCTCCTGGGCATCCTCCAGATGAAAGGCGCGCCCCTCGGCGCCTCCGCGCACCTTTTCGCGGCCGGTGCTCCAAATACCATTGGCCATATGGGCATAGGTAGAGTAATGGATGCCCGCCGCGCCCAGGTTGCGTATGTACTGGAGATAGGTGGCGATCTTTTCCTCACGTCCCGGCAGGCCCAGCGTCACCTCCTCCATGTTGTGGCAGCCATGGTGATGGAGACGATAGATCCTGAGCCCGTGATCCTCAAAGCGTTTCTTTAGCGCGATATAGCTCTCCAGGCTGTGGTCCTCGTCCCGGCTCAAGCCCGTCATCACCCACTGAACGCCCAGTTGCCGCGCAAAGGTCATCTCTTCCTCGCTGGCATCGGGTCGCATCTGCGTGCCGAGCTGGATGCCCGGCGTCTCGTTGACATAGCCGGGTATGGTCGCGCTGGGGTAACCTTGCTCCACTGACATCTAGCATCCTTCCTGCTTGGTCTTACCATTCTCGAGCCGCATGCCGGCAACGCACCCGCCGGTCACGCCCCAGCGCGCCGCAAGAGCGCATCGCGTGTCTGCTCGATCCAACTCTCTTCCCTCGGGAACCGGTGATAGTTGTACAGCTCGGCCAGGGCGGCATCGCCGCGGGCAACGTCCAGCGTCTCCAGCAGGGCATAGTCCTGCAGCCCCAGCCCGAACAGCTCCCACCGCACCGAGTCCACGGGGCCATCGGCACCGGGGTACACCTCGAAGGGATCGCCACCGGCCCAGCCTGGCCAGTTGCAGGCCGCCACCTCTTGGTAGGGATCGATCAACTGGCGAGACTGCGAGCGGTACCAGTAGTTGTACCCCCAATGCAGGAACCCCTTGGCCGAGAGCCGGTAGAGCAGCCACCCGATCAGACGGATCTTGGTCAGGGGTGTATCCATCAAGCGGTTCACATAAGGGCCCCGGGGGCCACAGCAAAAGTAGGCCCAAGACTGATCAAAGCCCTCATCCTGGAACTGCTTGGCGGTCCTGATACTGGGGATGGGGATGTCGGTCAGGCCCTCGCGGGCAAAGTCGATCTCGGAGAGGGCGTCGGCCACTCGCATCCAGGGCGACAGTTCGCGCAGCATGGCCCGCGCGGCACCATAGGCCTTTTTGTGCTCCTCGCCGTGGGGCTCGTCCGAGAGGTGAAAGACCGAGCAATCGAGCAGGCCCTTGGCCTCCAGATAGCGGTGGAACGCCGGCAGGAACTGCCCCAAAAAGCCCCGGTAGGTGTCCGAAGTGGCGGCCGTCTCCGGTGACCACAGCAGTGAGCTCTCGTCGGCATTGTCGCGGTAGATGCGCAGAGCGTTCTGCACGCCCCACTGGGTGAACAGGTGCGTCCACTCAAACCACTCGGCGCCGGCGGCCTGGGCCAGGTCCACCCAACGGTCCACGTCGGTCCAGTCAAAGGCGTACTGCCCCGACGCCGGCGTCGTCACCCGCAAAAGCTGGGTAGGACGCTTGATGCCGTCCGTCGGTGGCGTGAACAGGGGCACATACTGGCAGTTGACGCCGTGGGCGACGAGATCGCGCATATACGGCTCGACGATCGCCCAGAAGCGCTCCTCCCAGGGATCGACCCCGTACCAGTCGCACAGCGCGTCGGCATAGAACCAGTGAGTCACAGGCAACGTCTGGCGTTTTCCCAGGGTCACCGGCGCCACCTCCAGCTGGACGGTCAGAGGCGGCATCGCCTGATCATCACCGCCCGTCACGAAACGCAACGCAAGCTCCACTCGGCCCGGCTCTGCATCCTCGGGCACCTGCACGGTCACCCAGAAAGGC
>DAIRUQ010000054.1:0-11905 GCA_036803245.1 Chloroflexota bacterium
CAAGGGGCCGGAAGACGTCGATCGGCTGCTGTCGTTGCCCTATCGGCCTGCACCCGCCGACATCAGCCGGGTGCGCGAGATCCAAGCCCTGGTGGGCGAGGAGGGCATCCCGCTGGTCGATATCGGCGATCCAATCGGCGCGGCCGGCGCCTTTATGGAGTTTCAGGCGTTGCTAGAGCTGGTGGCCTTTGACCGCGTTCGGCTGCGCGCGCTGCTGGATTGGGCGCTGGAGCGCATGTTGGACGTGACCGCCTCGCTGCTGGAGCAGGGCGCTGGGCCGCTCTTTCGCATGTGTGGCGCCGAGTTTGCCACCCCGCCCTATATGCGGCCGGACGATTTCGCCGAGTTTGTGGTCGCCTATGATCGACCCATCATCGAGCTGATCCACCGGCACGGGCAGATGCTACGCTTGCACTGCCATGGCCGGCTGAGCCAGGTGCTGGATATGATTGCCGAGCTAGAGCCCGATGCGCTGGACCCGGTGGAGGCGCCTCCCGGCGGTGATATCGAGCTGGCCGAGGTGAAACGGCGCATTGGCGATCGGATCTGCCTGATGGGCAACATCCAGGAGAGCATGTTCGAGCTGGCCACCGAGCAAGAGCTGCGCGATGAGGTGCGCCGGACGCTGGACGTGGGGGCGCCGGGCGGACGCTTTGTGCTGCTGCCCACGGCCACGCCCATCACCGTCCCGCTGCCGGCCCAGGTGGAACGCAATCTATTCGCGTATATCGATGAGGGGCTGCGCTAGCTGCCGCTCCAGGCGCCGCACAAAAAGCGCTGGCCGAGGGTGAGGATCTCTTCGGCATGGGTCTCTAGCGGGCCGTGCCCCCAGCCCGGCAGGATCCACAGATAGGCCCAGGGGATGCCCCGGTAGAGCGCCAGCGGGATCTCGACCGGAAAGAGGGCGTCGCGGTCGCCGTGTACTACCAACGTGCGGGCGCGAATGCGAGCCAGGTCGTCGTCCGTCAGCGCCATGTCCTCGGTATCGAGCCGGAAGGCATAGAACTGCTCTCGCAAGGCTCGCACCTGCTCGTCGCTGCGCCGATGTAGCGTGCGCCGCTGGGCGATCTCTTGCGCCCATTCGGCGGGAGTGAGCTTGGCTGGGTCGTGGTGCGCCATGATGCGCCGGGCCGACTCGGAAAAGTGCGTGCTGGCATAGATCAACACCATCGCCTCGATACGATCCGGCGCCTGCAACGCGGCGTGCAGCAGCGTCATCCCGCCCGTCGAGGCGCCGATGGCGCAAAAGCGGTCCACGCCCAACCCGTCGCAGAGCGCCAGGACGTCCTGCGCGGCTTGGCGGTGGGTGAACACGCCTGAGGGGTTGTTCGAGCGCCCGTGACCGCGCAGATCCGGCAGGATCACCCGGTACCGCTCGGTCAACAGGTGCAGCCAAGGGTGCCAGATGGCCCCGCTGCCGAAAAAGCCATGCAACAAGACCAGGTTCTCCTCGCCTTGCCCATGGATCTCGTAATACATCTCGGCTCTGTTGACCAAGGCTAGTCGCCCCTCGGGGGTGGGGTCCAGCTCTGACGGAACGGGGAGATCGACGCGGATGGGCGATGACGGCACGATGCTTGCTCCAGTGTCAGTTTAGTGCCAGCCGGCGGCGGGCTACCGTGGACCAGGGGCGGGCTCGGCAAAGCCGCACCACCATCGCCACCAGCCCCACGGCCAGCACGGCTTGGGCCAATCCGACAAAGGCGGCTGTCCAGCCCGGGATCTCACAACTGGCACCGCAGGCTCGGGCCGCCGCGCCGACCAGCAAAAGGGCCGGGTAGCAGCCTCCTAACAGCGGCACCCAGTGGCGCCCCGCCCAGGCCGCGATGCGCAGGCCATCGATCGACACTGCGCGGGCGTACGCCGCCCCTAGGCCGGCCACCGCGCCCAGGCTGAACAGCAGGTAGCCGCGGCCCCAGTCTGCCAGGGCGGGGTCGGCGCGGCCGTTCCAGGCCGCGGCGGCAAAGACCACAGCCGCAAAGGCATACTGGAGGAGCGACGCGACCAAGCGCGAGGGTGCCCCGCGCAACCAGCGCCACGTGGGGGCTTGCCGCCCCAGCAGGTAAAACGCTCCCAACGTGGGCAACGCGTGTAACGACCAGGGCAAGCCGGTCACGCCCCGCCACCAGAGCAGCCCGCCGACCGCCCAGGCTGCCAGGGTCACCGCCGGCAGCCAGCCGCGACGCCAGCGGCTGGGATCGACCGGATGGGCCAGCATCTCGACCAGGAACAGCGCCGGCAGCGCCCATAGCGGCCTGGCGTGGGCCAACATGCCGCCGCGGGGCGTGGCCACCAGGGTCCCTAGCAGGGCCAGCCCCGGCTCGCGCGGGGGCACCTCCAGCAGGCCCATCAGGCCCCACGCCATCCAGAGGACCCAGGCTAGCAGCGAGTAACCCAGGTAGGGCAGGAGGAGCTGCTTGGCTTGCTGACGGGCTAGATGGCGCCCAGAGGAGCGGGGACGGACGCCAGATTCGTAACCGGCCAAGAAGAACACCAGCGGCCAGGTAAAGATGAACACCACATCCAGCAAGAGATCGGGCAGCATGGCATAGCACAGGGCAACCAGTAGCACCGCGATGCCCCAGGCATAGTCCAGCCAGGCCGGGCGCATGGAGGATGGCATCAGCACGGACCCCTCTCTCTATCAGCGCTGGGTGACATTCTAGCCGACCCCACGCCCAGCGCAACCGTTACCCCTGTGCCCACGGGCGCTAGCCGCCTTGCGCGCCGGCCTTGGCTGCGGTTATCATGGTGGGCATGATGGACCTGACGGGTGCTGAACACGAGCTGGTCACCTTGGGCCTGGGGCGGCCCTTTGCGTACCGTGGAAGCCTGGCCCACGGGCTGGTCCTGCGCTATGCATCGCGCCAGCGTGAGGTCAGCGCGGGGTTCCTGGCGGCGCTGCGGCGTCGCTATGCCGGGCACACCGTGCCGGCGGGCCTGCACGGCGGAGCCCCGCCGGCCGGCGGACTGGGCTGGTGGGTGCAAAGTGCCTCCCGCCGCCTCAATACGCAGACGCTCAACGTCAGCGATGCCAGCCGTCTAGCGGCCATCCTGGTGGCCGAGGGCTGGGCCGAGGCCATCCAGCGCGAACGTGCGCTCTACCTGCTGTTCGCCGGCCAGCCAGAGACGCCTCTGGAGGAGCCGTTGCCGGAGGAAGATCGTTGAACCCCTTCAAGCCCGACTGGCCCGAGGCCGAGGATCGGCTGACGGCCTTGTGGGAACGGCGCCACGCTGGGCGTCCTTGCATCGCGGTGACCGCGCCGCTGGAGGCGGCCGCCCATCGCACCGAGTTGTGGAACCTGCTGACGAAAGAGGGGCGCCCCGATGCCGAGGCGGCGCCCGTGCCGGCCGCGATCGGTGCAGCGATGCCCGAACCGCCGTCGAACATGGCGCGCTGGCTGGATCCGGACTGGGTGGTCACCGAAGCCCTGCACCGCATCAGCCACACCTGGTGGGGCGGCGAGGCCTTGCCCTCGTACCTCATGCTGGCGGGCTGGGTGGTGTCGTTGGGGGGGCAGCCCCGCTTTGGCCCGGATACGATCTGGTTCGAGCCGCTGACCAGCGTGGATCTATCGCAGCCAACGCCCTTTCGCAACCGTGCCGACGACCCCTGGATCGCCCGATATCGGGCCCTCTACCTGGCCATGGCCCAGGCGGCGGGCTGGGATCGATTCCTGGTGGGCAAGCCGACGCTGCTGCCCGCCAACGACTTGCTCTCGATGCATATGGGCACCCAGCCGTTCCTCATCGCCCTGATGGATGAGCCCGATTGGATGGCCGCCGCCATTCTGCAGGGGGCGCGCGATCAGCTCCGCGTTCGCTTCGAGCTAGCCGAGCTGGTGCGCCCCATTCACCGCTTCTGGTACGGCAATGCTGGCTGGATGCCATTCTGGGCGCCCGAGCCCTACGCTGGTACCCAGAGCGACGTCTCGTGCATGCTCTCGCCCGAGCAGTTCGAACGGTTCGTCGTTCCCGAGCTGCTGCTCTATGGCCAATCTGTCGGCGCGCTCTGGTACCATCTGGACGGTGGCAACGCCCGCCAGCACCTGCCGCGGCTGCTGGCGCTGCCCACCATGCGGGTGATGCAATACGTGCCGACGCCTGGCGAGCCCCCCAACGGGCGCGAGCACCTCCCGCTCTACCGCGCCATCCAGGAGGCGGGCTGCATTGTGCATGTCCAGGTGCCGGTGGAGGAGGTCGAGCCCCTGGTGCGGGCGCTCGACCCGGCCTTGCTGATGTTGGAGACGGCCGTGACGACGCCCGACGAGGGGGGCGAGCTGTTGGCCGCCGTCGAGCGCTGGACCGCGGCGCGTTGGGGACGCGCGCAACGCCACCGCCCCGGCGTGAGCGAGGCGAGTGCGGTTCTGCCGCCCCAGCGGCCCTGGCCACGATACAACCACCTACCGAGGATGACATGAAGATACCGACAGGGACGGGACGGTTCGGGATTAGGCGTTGGAGGCTAGAGGATGCCTCTCCGTTCTGGGAGGCGGCTGTAGAGTCGGTGGCCGAGGTGTCTCGCTGGCTGCCCTGGTGCCACCCGGGATACTCGCTGGCCGAGGCCGAGGCCTGGATGCTCGCCACCGACAAAGGCTGGCGCGACGGCACGATGTACGACTTTTGCATCCATGAGCGGCAGACGGGTTGGCTGGTGGGGGGCATCGGGCTGAACCGTATCGATTCCGGCGCGCGCATGGCCAACCTGGGCTACTGGGTACGTACCAGCCATGCCGGGCAGGGTGCCGCCACCGAGGCGACCCGTCTGGTGGCTCGCTTTGGCTTTGACCAACTGGACTTGATGCGGATCGAGCTGGTGGTGGCCGTGGAGAACCTGGCTAGCCAGAGGGTGGCGGCCAAGGTGGGGGCGCTGCGCGAGGGGCTGATGCGCAACCGCCTGCAGATCAACTGCGTCACGCATCATGCTTACCTGCACTCGCTGGTGCCCGAAGACATGGCCGGCTGGCCGCGAGAGGGGTGAAATCTACCATGGAAGCGATCATGCGCGCGCCCGTCGACCCCTATACTCAGGCGCACACGTTCTTGGAGGCCATGACCACGGGAGGGGTGCTCTGCACCGTTGCGCGGCATGACGGCGGGCAGAACGTTCTCACCCTGGGTTGGGGGCAGATCGGGCCGTTCTACCACGGACGGGCCATCTGCACCATCGCCGTGACGCCCCTCCGCTACTCGTTTGGCTTTCTCAGCGAGATCCCCGAGTTTGTGCTAGCTGTGCCCGATGCCCGCTCCAAGGCGGCGACCGAGGTGTGCGGCACCGTCTCGGGGCGCGACGTGGACAAGTGGGAGGCCACGGGTCTCACGCGAGTGCCGGCCCTGCATGTGTGTCCCCCGGCCATCCTTGAGGCACGGCTCAACCTCGAGTGTCGCGTGTACGCGACGGTGCCACCCCCTCATGGTCTGTTGACACCGGAGCACCGTCAGCGGCCGCTGGAGCAGCAGCACACCATCTACTTTGCCGAGGTTCTGGCCTGCTATCGATGGGCCGAGTAGGCCCAATCGTGGCGAGACCATCGAGCTCGCCCACGGAATCCGCTGCCTTTTTCTGTCTCTTGCCCTTGTAAGCTGCCGCTGATGGCTTTATAATGGCGCGGGTCTGGGTTCAGGGAGAGTCGCCCTGGTTCTAGCTGCTGTTCTTTAGGTAGGGAGGTGAGAGCCGTCTCGCTTTGGCCGAGCTCGTGCGTGGGGTTCCATCATGCTGTGGGCAAAGGAGAGCCATGGGCCTAGGTCGTCGAACTAGATTGTCGCGGGTTTTCGCGTGGGTCACCGTGCTCGCCCTGCTGGCGGGCATGATGCCGCTGGCCGTGGTGGCGGAGGGGCCGCTGGATCTCACGGATCCGGCCGAGTTGCATCGGCAGCTAGTTGAGGTCGATTCGTCGCGGCGCGCGGTGGGTCGTTCCGAAGCCGAGCTCGTGCCAGAAGAGGTGTTCCAGCTCTTTGAGGGCGGCTTGACGGCGGCCGAGCTTGTCGATGCGGCCGGCTATGTCCCCCGCGCGCTGGAAGGCCTGGTGGATCAGGACCAGCTAGTCATTATCCAGATGGAGGGTGACCCCATCGCGGCGTTGCCAGAGGTGCAGCAAGCCGCCCAGGGAGGCGCTAGCATCTCGAGTGCGGCGTTGGGGCATGCCAACGCCCTTGAGGCAGCCCAGGCAGAGCTCCAGGGCCAGATCGAGGCCCTCGGTGCGCAGGTGATCTCCAAGTACACCGTGGTGTACAACGGTATCCAAGCGCGAGTACCAGCCAAGCAACTGGCGACCATCCGCGAGCTGCCGGGCGTGGCGGCAGTGCATCGCGCGCCGGTGCACAAGCCCGCTCTGGGCGCCAGCGTGCCGATCATGGGTGTCGATTGGGTGGTGAACGAGTTCGGTTTCGATGGCGAGGGGATTACCATCGCCATCATCGATACCGGCATCGATTACACCCACGCAACCTTGGGCGGCGGAGGGACCCCGCTGCAGTACGAGATGAACGACCCCAACTGGGTAGAGCCGAACACCTTCCCGACGCTCAAGGTGGTGGGAGGCTATGACTTTGCCGGCACACTGTATGATGCCGGCTGCACGGCTGCGGAAGAAGCGGCGGGCGTCTGTTCCGCGACGCCGCTGCCGGATGAAGATCCCTTGGACGAGTACGGTCATGGCACGCATGTGGCCTCCATCGCCGCGGGCGTGGCTGCTGGCAGCGTCATGACCGGCACCGCGCCGGGGGCAAGCTTGATGGCCCTGAAGGTATTTGGCCAAGCCGGCAGCACATCGCTGACGATCGACGCCCTGGAGTATGCCACGCTGCACTATTTGCAGTGGGGCTGGCCCCAGGTAATCAACATGTCGCTGGGCTCGCCCTTTGGAGCCAACGATGCGTCCGATCCCAGTGTCTACGGTACCAATCTGGCTGCGTCGGTGGGCATCGTGGTGGTGGCATCGGCCGGTAACGAGGGCAACGTGGAGTACATCACCGGGTCGCCGGCCGTAGCCGACAAGGCCATCTCGGTGGCGGCGTCCACCACCGGCTATGCGACCGGTCCGACCGTCAGCATCCAGGATACGCCGTTCGTGACGCAGACGAACATCATCTATCAGCCGGCGTCCTTTGACGGTAACACAGGGCGCATCGAGGAAGCCATCACTGCCCCCGTTGCCGATGTGCGCGCGTTGACCGATGTCGGGGATCCTACCCTGTGTGATGTGACTGGCGTGCCTGCTGGCTCGCTGGATGGCGAGATCGCGCTGATTCAGCGAGGCACCTGCAGCTTTTCCGAAAAGGTCGAGAATGCCGCTGACCTCGGAGCCGTGGCTGCGGTGATCTATAACAACGAAGCGGGCATCATCAGCATGATTGGAACGCCCGTGAGCATCCCTGCGTGCTCGATTCAGCAGCTCGACGGCCTCAACCTCCGGAACGCTAGTGGCCAGACAGCTGTCATCAGCGCAGAAAGCGATGTGACGACGATCGAGGATCCGTACACCCCAGCCGACACCATGGCCGACTTTAGCTCGCGCGGGCCGCGCGGCTACGACTCGATGCTCAAGCCTGATGTGACGGCGCCCGGCGTGGCGATCTTTGCCGCCGACATCGGAACCGGCATGGGTGGCGTGAGCATGAACGGTACCTCCATGGCGGCCCCTCACGTGGCTGGTGTGGCCGCGTTGGTCAAGGAAGCGCATCCCGACTGGAGCCCGCAACGGATCAAGGCCGCGATCATGAACACGGCCGATCCCGATGTGAGTGACGGGGGGGACTGGGCCTCGCCTCTTCGCATGGGCGTTGGTAGGGTGGACGCTGTAGCAGCGATCGCCTTGGGCGCGTCCGCCGTCGCCGACGAGGATCTCGTCAGCCTGAACTGGGGCGTGGTTCGTAGCAATGAGAACACGGCCACTCTGCAGGGCACGGTTAGGTTTGAGGTGTCGCCGGAGGTCGTCCTTCCGCCGGGAATGACTCTCGAGGGCGCCATACTGTTTGCATCGGGTTCGCTCTTGGATGGCGTGATCGACGCTAGCCTGGATCCCGTCACCTTTACGGTGCCCGCCACCGGAAGCGTCGATGTAACGGTAACCATAGAACTTGATCTTGCTGCCGTACCGCTTGTTGGTGGCTTTAACTGGCTAGAAGAGTACGCCGGCTTTGTGGTGCTCGGGCCGTCCTCTGGAGATGCCGGGCCCACCGCGGTGATGGATGACTTGCTCAAGGTACCGTTCTACTTCCAGGTCAAGCCCTACAATAGCCTCGAGATCTATGCTAGTGATGTCATCACCCATCCGATGCGGGATCTGGCCATCATCACGGCAACGCACACCGGCCCGCAGAGCTCTTATCTCTATGCCTACTCGGCCCTTCAGGCCAGCGACGCGCCCGACCCCGCCCTGCAGGGCGCTGCTGATGTGCGCATGCTGGGTATGGGCGGCTGGACCGACTCGTCGTACGGCCCCATGCTGGAGGTAGCCATCAACACCTGGGAGCCGTGGCATGTGCCGCAGCCCTACTTTGCCGAGTTTGACTTGTACGTGGACTCTGATCGGGACGGCATCGAGGATTGGGTGTTGTTCAACTATAACTATGGCGCGATTGCGGATGGTGCGGATGACAACACGTGGATCGTGGTGCAGGTGGACCTAGCCTCTGGCATGTCCTATCTCGGCAGCCCCTACCTCATCTATACCGATTTCAACAATGCCTACGCGGAGTGGTGGGTGCCCGTGTCGTGGCTGGACCTAGGGCCCGGGCGCAGCGCCTTTGACTATCAACTCGTCAGTTTCGATACGTACGGGACGCCTGGGGTGAACCCACCAGGCAGCTTTGATCCTCTCAAGCTGCCGTTCATATGGGCTATCTTTCAGGATCCGGGTCCCGGAGGTGAGGGTCTGGCGTTGGCGGCCGTGGAATCGCTCTCGGGCTATCGCCTGGCAGAGCCTCTGGGCCTGATGCTGGTGGATTATGCCGGTGATCCGACCAACCAGGACGGCTCGCAAACGTACCTGATCCCGCTTGATGTGCTCTACAAGCACCAGACGAACCAGCCGCTGATCCTGGCGAACTGGGCGGGCGAGGTGCCTCGCTAGGGGTTGGTGGGTGTCGGCTGCTGCCGGCGCACCCGCAGATGAGGAACGCAAGAGCCGTACGAGAGGGCAACCTCTCGTACGGCTCTGTTATCGGCGGCTCTCTCGCAGCTAGGCCTCTGGCGGCACCGGTGGCAGGATCCGCGGGTTCCCCGTATCGGTGCGGCGATCCAGGGCCAGCCGCACGGCCTCATCCAGGTCCGCTAGGTCGAACGGTTTGCTCAGCAACAGCTCACGCCGGATGGCCATGCTGGGTACCGTATTGGAGGCGTCCCAGGAGCCCGAGATGAACAGCACCGGTAGCTCGGGGTACGACTGACGGGCCGTTTCGGCCAGCTCGGTGCCGGTCATGCCCGGCATGCGGTCATCGGTGACCAGCAGGTCAATGTCGGGCATCAGCGCGCGCAGCATCTGCAACGCTTGCATCGGGTCGGTGCATTCGTAGACCGTGTATCCCAGGCTCGAGAGAGCATTGGCGGCCTCCCAGGGGATCTCTTCGTCGTCATCCACGATCAGGATCCGCTCGGTGCCTCCCTGGTAGGCCCGAGCTGGCCCGACCGGCTGGGGCGCATAGGCATCCTCGGACCAGAACGGCATATAGATGCGGATCTGCGTGTCGCGTCCCCGCACGGTGGCGATCTCCATGCCGCCTCCCAGGGCCTCGATGCTCCGTCGCAGTTCCTGGCGCCAGCCCAGATCCTCGTCGGCCGTCTCTGAGGCGGTGAAAAAGGCGGCGGCCTCGCGCTCGGCGAGGACGATGCCGTTGAGCTGAATGGTCAGCCGCGCATAGTCGCCTGGGTTGGCCTCTACCAGGTTTAGGCGGTGGCGGCGCTTGATGGTCGCACGCTCAGTGCTCAGGCTGATCAGCGTGTGCCCGGGGGTGCGAGCCTTGGCGGTCCGGCGGGCATGGGCGGCCAGGTCCAGGATAATGCCCTCCATCTGGCGGCGGTTGCCCAGAACCTCGGGCAGGTCGGCCGCCAGCGTCCCCACCGCGAGGCTGGTGCGGCTGCCCGAGAGGCGGTGCAGCGGCGCCTCGACGCCGCGCAGCAGCTTGTTGAGATCCACCGCATCGGTCCGGAGCCGATCGGGCGCTACGATGCGCTGCCGCCGAAAAGCCAGCAGGCTCTCAATGTTGGCCAGGGCCTTGGTGGATTCGGCCAGGGCCAGCTCTACCGCGTCCCGTTGCCCTGTCTCCACGGAAGGTTGCCCGTTACCTAGCGTGCGTTCCAGCAGCCGGTTCGCCACCAGCAGGTTACGGCGCACCTCGCGCGCTGTGCCAACGGCCATCCGCCCAATGTCGCGCAGGTTTGCCACCCGTTCCAGGGCGCTTTCTAGGTGGCTGGTTCGTTGGGTTAGGCGGCTGGTGTGCGCCACGGCATCAGCGAGTTGCTGCCGCAGCTCCTTCTTGCCAAGTCCTTTGGCCATGGGGCGCCTCCTTGCTGGATTGCCTATGCGGGTACGGGCAGCATCAGCAGGCAGACCGGTGCGCCGACCTCAAAGGTGTGACCGGTGGGCGTCAACGCGCCCGTGTTGTCGTCGATGGCAAGGACGACGATGTTATCGCTGTTCTGGTTCGCCACCAAGACGTGCTTGCCATCGGGGGCGATGCAAAAGTTACGCGGCCAGGCCCCGCCGCAGCTCCAATGCCCGATCAGGCTGAGCTCGCCGCTGGCGGCGTCGACGGCATAACCGACGATCGAGTCGTGCCCCCGGTTGGAGCCGTACAGCCAGCGCCCGTTGGGATGCAGGTGCAGGTCGGCGCAGTAGCTGGTGCCGGACCAGCCATCGGGCAGGGCGCTGATGGTCTGTAGGTGCGTGATCGCGCCCGAGTCCCCGTCATAGCCGTAGGCCATCACCGTGTTGCCCAACTCGTTGATGGCATAGAGGTGACGTCCATCGTGAGAGAACTCCAGGTGGCGCGGTCCAGAGCCGGGCGTCACGTCCACGGCGATGGGGTCGCCTGGCAGCAGCGAGGCCGCGCCGGCATCCAGCTGGTAGAGGCGAATCTGATCGATGCCCAAGTCTGCCGCTAGCACGCGGCGGTTGGTCGTGTCGGGGCGGATGCTGTGGGCGTGGGGGCCCTCCTGGCGAGCAGGGTCGCCGCCGGTGCCACGGTGCTGATGGACGCTGGTGGCTTGGCCCAGGGCGCCACCCTCGCCGATGGGGTAGGCGGCTACGCTGCCGCTGCCATAGTTGGCCACCATGGCAACCTTGCCGGTAGCGTCGACGCTCACATAGCAGGGCACGGTGCCATGCGTGGGTTGCTGGTTGATCGGCTCCAGCGCGCCGGAGGCCTGATCGATGCGATAGGCCGTCACGATGCCCATGGCGTCGGCCCGGCCGCCGGGCAGCTCATCCACGGCATAGATCCAGCGTCCCTCGGGATCGCTGGCCAAAAAGGACGGGTTCTCGGCGGGGGTCACGCCCAGGGGCTCCATGGCCCCGGTTGCTGGGTCGAAGTGCAGCAGATAGATGCCTTCGCTCTCACCCTTGGTGTAGGTGCCCACATAGAGGGGTAGTTTGTTTTTTGGGGTGCTCATGGCAACGAGGCTCCTCTCGCTAGCGCGCCGGCTGGACGCGCAAGACGACACAGTGGGTGAACCCGTGGGCGCCGTCATAGGTTAGACGCACGCCCTCGCAATAGTCGCAGGTGGCGCCCCAGGCACCATGGTCCGCCTGGGGCAGGCAGGCCACGGCCGCCAGCTCCAGGATGCCGCCGTGGGTGATGAGCAGGGCTGCCTGATCGCCGGCTAGCCCCCCGGCGATGCCGGTGAGCAGGTCACACAGGCGACGGCCGTAACGGGTGACCGCGGGCTGCCGCTGGAAGCGCTGCC
>DAIRUQ010000054.1:12005-18613 GCA_036803245.1 Chloroflexota bacterium
CATGGGGACCTCAACTCTGCGCCTGTTCCAGGGCTAACTGCTCGTGGTACCAGGGGATCATCTCGCGCATGATCTCGCGGATCGGCAGATGATAGGGACAGCGCTCCTCGCACTCGCCACAGTCGATGCAGGTCTCGGCCCGGGCGATCAGCTCGCGTCCCCACTCGCCAAAGAGACGGTCGGTGGGCATCCGCTGGGCCCAGCTCTTGAGCGTCATCACCACGGTGATATCGATCTCTTGGGGGCAGGGCTGGCAATAGCCGCAGCGGCGGCAGAACTGATGGCCGAGCTCTTCACGGATGGCCGCGATGCGGGCCCGCTCCGCGTCGCTAAGGGCGGCGGAACCCTCTACCACGTCCACGATCTCGTCGATCTCTTTGCAGCGCTCGATGCCCACCAGCATCAGGATGTCGGGCCACTGCTGCAGGTACTTGAAGCTCAATGTGGCGTCGCTCAGCAGGCCGCCGCCCATGGGTTTCATGGCCAGGAACCCGATGTCGTGTTGGCGACACAGAGGGATCAGCTCGCGGGCAGCCTCGTCAGTGATATAGTTGAACGGGAACATGATGGTCTCAAAGCGATCCGAACGGGCGAACTCGACTGCCAGGTCCAGCGTGTGGGACGTGATGCCCAGATGCCCGATGCGGCCCTCGTCGCGGGCGCGGCAGGCGATCTCGTAGGGGCCGCCCGGCGCCATGATCTGCTCGTACGACGCCTCGTCGCTGACATTGTGGAACTGGAACAGGTCGATATAGTCCACCTGGAGCCGCTGAAAACTCAGCTCCATCTGCTGGCGGAACGGCTCGGCCTGGCGCGCGGGGCTCTTGGTGGCGATCACCAGCCCGTCGCGGCGCCCCTGCAGAGCGGTGCCGATGCGCTCCTCGCTGGTGGAATAGCCGTGCGCCGTATCGAGAAAGGTGGCGCCGAGGTCGATGCAATGTTGCACCACGCGGACGGCCTCGTCGTGGGTGAGGCGTTGGATAGGGATGCCCCCAAAGCCAACCTCGGGCACCATCAAGCCGGTCTGACCAAGACGTATCTGACGCATAGGGGAACCTCCTTCCCGCGGATTCTAGGGGGAGGAGCGGTGAGCGTCAACCTCAGATCGTCTGCGGCCCCAGCCGTGGTGGTGTGGCTGGGGCCGCTCGCCGTGGCGGTTCAGTCTAGGCCCAGGACGGCTTGAGCATGAATGTCCAGCCCGAACTGTCGCGGATGGACGCGCACAGAGGGAATGGCTTCGATCAGGCGGTGGTAGGCGGCCGACGCTTCTAGTGCCGGCGCCGCTCCTCCGCAGTGCTCCAGGAACCAGTAGTAGGCCGGCCAGCTATGCGGCGCATCGACGCCGGCGGGCGTGCCCATGTGGCCAAAGAACCGCGTCTCCTCGCCAAAGAGCAGGGCCAGGATCTCGGTCTGGCGGCCGGGGATCGCCTTGGGTCGCAGGCCGCACCAGGGCGTGCCCCACATCTGAAAAAGCGGCAGGTCGCGAAAGCGCTCCTGGATCACCTCGCCGCCCAGCACGACGCCGGGCAGCAGGTCGGCCATCTCGTGCGCGTACAGGTGCGACCCCGTGGCGAAATCACAGCCGGGGTCGTCGCTCCAGGCGCCGATCTGATCAAGAAAAATGGCGTCCAGGTCGAACGTCTGGGCTAGTCGGCCGATCCGCTCCTGGATGTAGCGACGCCACGGCTCGTACGTGGGGCGAATGTACTCGATGGGCGGCTCGCCGGCCTCGCGCCAGCCCGCACGCTCGCCCGAGCGATTACGGACCTGATGGTCAGCGTAGGTCGTTGCGTACGCCGGCAGCCGGCCGTCCAGCCCCCACCAGTTGCAGTGCGGCAGCAGGCGAAAGCCATGCTCGTGGGCGGCATCCACCAGGCGGCGAAAGCCATCCACGCCGCCCAGCTCCTCGGCGGGCCAGTACTCGGGGTAGGTGGTATCAAAGGGCGCGTGGAATCCCCAAAAGTAGAGCAGCGTGTTCGGGCGGGCGCCGGCTTGGGCCAGCGCTTTGACCAGCGCCAGGCCATCGCCATAGTCGTTGACGATATGTCCCGTGCCGGTCCACATCTCGATCATGACGCAGCCGGGGCAGTCGGCCAGCCAGTCGGGCGCGGCGATGGCCTGGTTGGGCAACGCGCGCTGCATCCAGTCGCGCTGGTTGCGGACCGCCTCGCGCCAGGTGGGATGGGCTGCCAGGTGCACCGCGGGCGGCGGCGACGTCTCCCCCCGCCAGGCGGCCTCGCGCCAGGTGAGTGCCAGATCCCAGCCCTCCTTGGAGCGGGTGGCTCGCAGTTGCGCAAAGGCGTCCGGCCCGCCGCGCAGCGCCACCAGGTGGGCCGCCTCGCCTGCCTGGACGACGCAAAAGGGCGCGCGCCAGGGCAGCGGCGTGCCCACGCTGATGGGGTCTTGCGGGCGATCTCCATCGGCGATCACACGGCCGTCGTACGCGGGCAGGTGGAGGTTGCCCGCAGGCAGCCAGGCGGTGGCGGTCCAGCCGCCCCCGGGAGCAGGCTGCCAGTCGGTGATCGATGGTCGCGCGGTCATGGCGATCTCTCCTCATCTGTGAGTCCGGGTTCGCCATCGGCGTGGCCGGTGGCGTGCAGCCGCTCCAGCAACCGTTTGGCAGCCTCCAAATTCGGGGCGTAGACGATGCGGCTGAACCCGGTCCGGATGCGCTCGCGGCATTCCGCGTTCAACGGCGTGGTCCACTGGACGATGGGCACCCTGGCAGCGGCGCAGCGCTCATACATGCTGGGCAGGTCGTAGAACTCGCCCTGGTAGGGGTTGATCCCGCGGAGGGTTGGGATCTCGAGCAGCTCCTGCCACCAGGCGGCGCGCCCACAAAAGTGAATCCAGCCGCCCCACGGCGAAAGCAGGCGTTGGTCGTGTGGGCGAACCAACTCTCGGTACTGATCGGGTCCCAAGGTGACCGACGAGTCGTTGCGGACGCACAGCCCGCCCAGGTGGTTCCAGGTGCCGTCGTGCTCTTGGGGTGGGCGGCCATCCAGTCGGCGATGTTCCTCCACCAGGCCGATGATGGCGTCAACGATCAGCGCCATGAGCCGCTCCAGGCGCTCGGGCGCATCGTAAAAGGCATAGTAGATGGTCGAGCCCCAGAGGATGGTGGCGTTGTCAAAGGGGCCCTGGATATCCAGCATCTGGGAGCCCACGGCCTGGCTTAGCTTTGGGTAGGGCGCTAACGCCTCGCGGTAGAGGGCCACCGTCTCCAGCGCGCGGCCCGCCACGCCGCTGTACGGTTCGGGCGGGTCGCTCTCGAGGATCTTTTCCAGCGCGGCCGACGAAACCGCCTGCCCGATGGGCAGCGTGTCCTCGAACACGACGGTGGGCGCACCGAACATGGAAGCGATGATGCCCGTGCCATAGTTGGCGCGGATGCCGTACAAGCGGTCATCTCCCACACGGGCGCTGGCATAGATGTCTGCCAGCTCGTGCAGCAGCATCTTGACGGGGTCCGCATAGATCTCGGGGAAGCTGTAGCGCGGCCACTCGTCCTCGGGCACCGAATACAGGATGGCCGTAGGGACATGCGGTACTGGCTCAAAGCCAAAGGCGGCGCGCTGCAGCGCGCTGGTGCGCCGCACATGCTCCAGGTCGATCAGCGCTTCCAGGCGTTCGAGCCACGGCGTAGCTTGGGCAAGGTCCATGGTCTAGCTCTCCTCGTCGTGAGCCTGGGCGAGCTGCTCTAGCAGGTCGCGAACCGCCGCGCCCAGCGATGGGGACTCGGCGGGCGAGACCGAATGGCCCTCACCGTCGCGGGCATCCAGGATGCGGACGGGGCAGGCCAGAGCGTCGGCCAGCTCGGGCAGGTCCAGGTGCTGCAGGGCATCGGTGAGGTAGGCATCGGCGGGCCAGGCGGGCCGCTCGGCGGCGACCAGCGCCTCGAACGACTGAGGCGCAGATTGCGTCACCACGCCGGCGATGTCGCCATCGGCGGCCGCGGCCAGTAGCGCTACGACGCCGCCTAGACCGTGGCCGGTGATGAGGACCGGCTTGCCAGCCACGGCTGGCAGAACGCGCAGGTACGCCAGGGCAGCCAACGCGTCGCGCACGCGCTGAATCAGCACAGGGTCACCTAGAGCGGCGCTCATATAGCCCAGGCAGCGATCGGGGCTTCCCCAGCCGGCGATCTCGTAGGGGTAGGGCGCTGGGGCCGAGTCGCCCCAACCGCGCAGGTCGACGGCCAGCCCCACGGCGTATGGCGGATCGCCGAGGCAGCCCAGCGCCTGGGCCAACGGGCCCTGGCGCAGCAGCTCCACGTGGCGTCCGCGATCATCCAGGTGGAGCACTGCGGCAACGGCCATTTCATCGGCGGGCGTGAGTAACGTGGCCGGCAGTACCAGGTCTGGGGCATCGCCCTCGAGCAGGATCTCTTGCCAGCTATGGGTCCACACGCGAAAAGGGGTGGCCGTGTGGACGACTGGCGCCGATGGGTGCTCGTTGACTTTGAGCAAGGCTCGGGCGGCCGAGGTGGCGTCTTCGGGCGTGCGTAGCGTCTGCGCGCGTGCAAGGCGCAGCTCGCGCGCGCGCACCGCGCTGAGCGAGCGCATGTGCACGTCCTGGCGTGGATCGCATCGGAGCAGCTCGGGTGGATCCAGCACGTACGCCTCGTCGGGCCGGTCGCTCAGCGGGCGGTCGGGCTCGCCGCGCAGCCAGCGGTTGGCAAAGCGAGCCAGGGCGCGCGCCTGGTTCAGCGAGTAACCGTGCCCACCATCGTCCACCAGGAACTGGAAGCGGTCAGCGGCGTCGCCGACCTGGTATAGGCGCTCCACCTCGGCCGCGAGGCCGCGCACGTCGGCGAGCTGGAATACCTCGTCGCGGGCGCCGGTCATCAAGAGCTGTGGCATGGGCGCCGCCGCCGCGAGGAGATCGGTGTCGTCCAGTCCCAGGGCATAGCGCCCGGGATAGTGCGTCTCGGGGCAGCCGGCATAGCATTGCTCGATATCCAGCGTGGCCAGGGGCGCGGCACAGCACGAGGGTGCCGAGAGCTTGATACGCTCATCCAGCAGAGCGGCTAGCATGGTGGTGTTGCCGCCCCCCGAACAGCCGGTGGCGGCGGCCCCGCCCGTCCAGTCAACGTCGTCGCGCGTCTCCAAGTAATCCAAGCAACGGAGCGCATCCCCCACAAAGTAGCGGGCCGAGGTCTGGCCAACCAGGTAGGGACGCACGCCATCCACAAAGTGGTCATTGCCGGGCTGCTTTTCGCCGGCCTGCCCGGGCGGATCGTAGGTGATCACCAGGTAGCCGCAGTGGGCCAGCAGTTGGGCTGGCAGCTGGTAGCTGGCGAACTGCTTGCCCGAGTGTCCCACCGACAGCACGATCGGCGGGTAGGGCGGCGGGGTGTCAGTCGGGACATAGACGGTGGCGTTGACCTCCCAGCCTGGCCAAGAGCAGAACAGGACATTCTCCAGCCGATAGCCATTGCGTTCATGGCGGCTGACTAGGCGCGGCTCAATAGCCTCGGCCTGGTCTCCGACCGGCATGGGGCCCATCACCTGGGCCACGGCGGCGCGGATCTGCCTGGCATAGTCACGCACATCGGCAGAGGTGGAAACCGCGCTGCGACGGGCGGCTGCGCGCTCCATGCAGGCCAGCGAACGAGCCACCAGATGGCGGCGCAGCATATCGCGCAGGTCGAGGTTCGGTGCGACGGGGCCTTGGCTCAACATGACGTCTCCTCGTTGTCGGCGGTACTGTTCTGATACCAGCCATGGCGGCGAAAGGCGGCGCACATGGCGGCGACCTTTTCTGGGGTGTGATGGACGGCCTCGGGCGTCGAGTAGGCCATGCTCACCAGGCCGCCGTTGTGACCGCCCAGCGTGCGGATCATCCGTTGCACATAGTTCTCGACGGCAGCCGCGTCGCCGGTGATCATGGTGGATTGGATATCGACGGGGCACCAGAAGGCCACCCGACCGCCCGCGGCGGCATCGATGGCCTCTAGCCCCATGTTCTCTTGTTGGTCCATCTGCATGACGTTCACGCCCCAGTCGGCCAGGGTGGGCAGCAGGTCGACGATATGCCCGCACGAGTGCAGCCAGACGTCCATGCCCAGCGCGTGGGCCAGGGCCCAGTTGCGGCGATAGTGTTCGCCAAAGAAGGCCTCCACCATGCTAGGACGCACCATCAGACCGTACTGCAGGCCCCAGTCGTCATAGCCCATGACGCCGTCGCAACCGCACGCCGCCAGCGACCGGATTGAGACCCGTTGCGCTGCCGCCAAGCGGGCGATCCAGGCCTTGAGCTCGTCTGGATACTCGCGATAGGCCAGGAACATGTTCTCGAGACCCATCAGGTTGTGGGTGCCCTCGTTCAGCGACGAGACCGGCATGACCCCCAGGCAGTAGCGCGGGTTGTCGCTGGCGTTGTTCTCCTGGATCCGGCGACGGACCTCGGCCAGGTAGCGTGGGTGGTTGACGTCAGGCAGCTCGTAGGCGGCCTGCTGGGTGATGTCAGCGATGGGCCAGACCACCGCCTCGCCAAACGTCTCCTCGCTGGCTCGCTCCCAGACGACGCCCCAAGCGTCGACGCGGCGTTGACGGCCGTCCACTGGCTGCCACTCCTGGCGGTCGGGCGGTCGCTCAGGCCAGAGC
>DAIRUQ010000055.1:0-6146 GCA_036803245.1 Chloroflexota bacterium
ATCCGCTCTCGATCGCGGCGAACGGCCAACGCATAGCCGCCGAACTCTTGGCCCAGACGAATCGGCACCGCATCCTGAAGATGCGTGCGTGCTGACTTGAGCACGTCGCCAAAGGCGACGGCCTTGGCCTGTAACGCTTCGCCTAGAGCATCCAACACTGCCAACAGTGCGACTCCCTCACGAACGCAGCAGATGCGCGTCGCCGTAGGGATGACGTCGTTGGTCGATTGGCCCATGTTGACGTGATCGTTGGGGTGCACAGGAGCATAAACGCCACGTTGCCCGCCCAGAGACGCATTGGCCAGGTTAGCGATCACCTCGTTGGCGTTCATGTTGTGAGAGGTTCCCGCGCCGGCCTGGAACGGATCTACGATGAACTGGTCTAGAAACTCGCCTTGGGCGATGCGCCGGGCGGCGGCCACGATGGCGTCACCGCGACGCTGATCCAAGAGCCCCAGTTGCATGTTGACCTCGCCCGCGGCCACCTTGACCAGGGCTGTGCTGACGGTATAGGCTCGATGCTGCGGCAGCCCGCTGATCTGAAAGTTGTCCGCCGCCCGCTGTGTCTGGGCGCCCCACCAGGCAGCCGCCGGGACCTCTACCTGCCCCAAGGAATCGGTCTCGATGCGCATGGTTCCTCTGGCGGTGCTTGTCGAATCGCTCATCGTCCCTCCCCCTGTTCTCGTTCTAGCTGCTGCATGGCCATCAGATAGCCCCGGGCCCGTTCGGCTTTGGGGAAACGGTTGACCAGCTTCCAAAAGGCGGCCGAATGATTGGGCTCGATCAGGTGCGCCAACTCGTGAACCAGGACATAGTCCAACACAAAGGATGGCACCGAGCGCAGCCGATCCGATAGGCGGATGGTACCCCGGTCGGGTGTGCAGCTACCGAACCGCCGGCGCTGATTGCTGACGTAGCGGATCCGCTGCCAGCGTAGCATGCCGCCAAAGTAGCGCTGGTTCAGGTGGTGAGCGCGTTCCTCGAGATAGTCGTCGGCGCCCCGGGCGGCCTTTCTGGCCAGATCGCGCTCGGTCTTGGCGATCAGGGCATCGGCGGCGCGCAGGATATCGGCGTCCGATGCGCGCGCCGGGGCGCGAATCTCCAGGAACCCTTCACCGACCAGCTCGGAGCGGATGGTCTTCCGGCGTCGCGAGCTACGGATGATGCGCAGTGTCCATCTTCCGTGTCGGACCACGTGAGGCTTGGCTGGCTGGCTGCGCGGCACACGTCCTCCGAGCGATGCTGGGGCTCGACACACAAGGCAAACGCCCCACGTGCACTGCACATGGGGCGCTGTATGCCGAGGGAGGGATTTGAACCCTCATGGATCTAATATCCACCGCGCCCTGAACGCGGCGCGTCTGCCGGTTCCGCCACCTCGGCCGAACGTGCCGAACTATAGCACCATCCGCGTACGCTGTCAACCATCTCCCCTGTGGATGCAGGCGCTGTCTCGTGCCTCAGTCTTGCGAGCCGAGGCCCAACAAGCGCTGCATCAGCGAGCCCTCTTCGCTTTCCTCATTCTCACCGCAAAAGAGCGACTTGGGTGCTGACTTGGGAAAGAGCACCGAAATGGCCTTGTGGGCCACCGAGATGGTCACCGGCGTATGCCCCACGGCGTCGCCGTCCAACTGCAGCGGCAACGGACGCTCGCTGCGCAACTCGATCTCGCGAGCGGCATGATACTCGATCTTGGGGTCCTTGGCGTGCAAGTTGACGAGCACCGAGCCGGCATGGCGCAGTGCGTCCAGCATGCTCCCGCCCTTGAAGAGGAACACGTCCAGGATACCGTCGTCCAGCTTGGCTCCTGGGGCGACGCGAAAGGCCCTGCCATAGAGCTGCGCGTTGCACACCAGCGCAAAGACGATACGTTGGCGCATAGCCTTGCCATCCAGCACCACCGTTGTTCGTGTGCCCCTCAAGCTGGCGCCAACCACAAAGGCCGCCACCAGGTCAGCCAGGTTGCCAACGCTGCGCCGCAGGGTTCGGTGGCGCTCCACCTCTTCGGCCACTTGCGCGTCAAAGCCGATGCCCGACCACAGCAGAAAGCAGCGGTTCCCCACCTTGCCGAGATCCACTTGGCGGCTCTGGCCCTCCACCAGCATGCGGGTGGCGTCCAGGATATTGCTCTTGCCCCGCACCGACCAGGTGGGGATGCCTACCATGCGTGCCCAGACGTTACCTGTTCCCATGGGGATCAGTCCCAGCGTGCAGTCGCTATGGGCGAGGCCCGAGGCCACCTCTCCCAGGGTGCCGTCTCCACCCATGGCGATGGCCACGTCCATCCCCGCGGAGGCCGCCTCGCGCGCATAGGTCGTGCCGTCGCCAGGCCCATAAGTGTGCCTGACCTGGACATCCCAGCCCTGCTTTCTCAAGAAGGCGACCACGTCGCCGACGAGATCATCGGTCTGGTGGGTACCAGCTGCTGGGTTGACGATCAGTTGTGCCCTCATGCTGCGACTATACCCGCAGATCGTGGGCCTGTCTAGGCAAGCTCGTTCGATCTGTATTGACAACAGCCTCGCGCCCAACAAGAATGTAGCCGGGGCCAATGCGAGGCCTTCTAGTGCCTTCTGTGAGGTGCGCTCTGCGGATCATCGACTTTCATACCCATATCATGCCTCCTGACCTCATCGCCTGCCGAGACGAGCTGTGCGAACGCGAGCCTTGGTTTGGCCAGCTGTACGCGTCGCCTTCAGCACGGTTGGTGGCCGCCGAAGCGCTCGTCGATGAGATGCGCCGGGCCGGGGTGGCCGCGTCGGTGGCGTTCGGGTTTCCTTTTCAGGATGTGAGCCTTTGTCGCGCTTGCAACGATTACGTGCTGGACGCGGCGCGCCGCAATCCTGGGCTCATTCTCCCCTTTGCGGTGTCCAATCCACGGCTTTCGACGGGCATCGGCGAGGCCCGGCGGGCGCTGGAGGCTGGCGCCCTGGGGCTGGGCGAGCTGATCCCCGACGGACAGGGCTATGCGCTCGATGACCAGCGCGCGATGCGCCCGCTCATGGAGCTGGCGCGCGATGCCAATGTGCCGGTGCTGCTGCACGTCAACGAGCAGGTGGGCCATCACTATGTCGGCAAGGGCTGGCAAGGGCCACGAGAGGCGTTCGCCTTGATCACGCGCCATCCCGAGAACGCCATTGTGTTGGCTCATTGGGGCGGCGGGCTGATCTTTTACGAGCGGATGCCCGAGGTGCGCCGCGCCTGCGCCAGGGTGTACTATGACACCGCTGCCGGACCGCTGCTGTACGAGCCTGATCTGTACGCGGACGCACTGCGCTGGGCTCCCGGACGGATTCTCTTTGGCAGCGACTATCCCCTCCTGACGCAGCGGCGGTGCCTGGCCGCCGTGCCGGAGGATCTTGCAGGGCGTGGCGCTCTGCTGGGCGGGAATGCGGACCGTCTTCTTGGGCTCGACCAAGCCGGAGGTGAGAACCATGCCTAGCATTCGATCGTTCGTAGCCGTCGAGCTGGATGCCGGTATCCGATCGATTCTAGGGCGGGGTATCGACCGACTGTGTGCCGAGGAGGGCGGCGAAGACGTTCGCTGGGTGGATCCGGACGGGATCCATCTGACGCTCAAGTTCCTCGGCGATGTCGACGAGTCGCGCATCGATGTGTTGCGCCGCGCCCTCGATCGCGTGGCTACCGCTCATTCGGCGCTCGATCTGCCGCTAGGGGATCTGGGCTGCTTTCCCAACGCACGGCGGCCGCGCGTCTTTTGGGTTGGTGTGGGCGACCCGAATAACCGCCTGGAGACTCTCGTCGAGAACTTGGAAGACGCTCTCGCAAGGGTCGGTTTCGAGCGGGAGGCGCGACCCTTTGCCGCGCACCTAACGCTTGGCCGGGTGCGTCGGGATGCCCCGCCCTCACGGGTGGCGCCCTTGGCCAGCGAGAGCCTGCTTGATCTGACGCGCGAGCAGACCATCAGAGTAGCAGGGATCAGCCTGATGCGGAGTGATCTTGAGCTATCCGGGGCGGTCTATAGCCAATTGCATTACGCCAAGCTTCCAGGGTGAGGTCGCGATGCAGTGGAGCGACCAGGGTACCGAGGGGCGGCGGCGCCACACGGTCATCCCGCGAACCCTATGCTTTGTGAGGCATCAGGATCATCTCTTGCTGCTACGAGGCGCGCCAGATAAGCGGCTGTGGGCGGGCCAGCTGAACGGCATCGGCGGGCACATCGAGCCGGGCGAGACGCCTCTTGAGGGCGCCTATCGGGAACTGCGCGAGGAGGCTGGCGTCATCCCGGTCGAGCTTGGGCTGCGCGCCGTTATCCATATCTCGTCGGACCATCACGAGCCCGGCGTGCTCCTGATGGTCTATCTGGGGAGTGCGCCTTCGCGCTCGGTATGCGCTGGCCCCGAGGGCGAGCCAACGTGGTATGACCTGAAGCGCCTTCCTTGGTCCGAGATGGTCCAGGACCTGCCATCGCTGCTCCCGTTGCTGCTGGACGATACCCGTCCGGGAATCATCTATGGCGAGTATCACGCTGCGCCGGATGGCACCATGCAGCTGCGCTTTGCGTAAGCGTTGGCCGATCAGCATGGAGGCTGTGGTATAATCACGTCGGGGAACTGCTGGGTCCGAGGGGTATCCATGGAGAGCTATGCCGTTTCGCTTTGATAAGGAACGGGTCAACCGCTATCGCTTCCTCAAGCAGCACCTGGCCACGCCTGCCAAGACCAAGGATCTGACCTCAATTATCATAGAGACCGGCCCCATCCGAGCTGTGCCCGCCCGTAGCTCTTACCTCTCGCTGTGGGCTCGCGTGGCTGGCTTTCGCCACCGCCATCTGGAGCACGCCCTGCTCCAGGAGCGCAGCCTCGCCAGCGTTCGTGGCATCCGTGGCAAGCTCTATATCGTCCCCGTGTCCCACCTACCAGCGTATTATCGTCTGGCCCGCAGTGAGTTCCGAAACGGCCTTACGGCGCTTGGCGACGAGATACGCGAGCTCTTGGGCCAGTCGCCAGCACAGGACGAACTCGATTGCCAGGCACTCGAGCAGCGTGTGCTCGAGATCCTGGCGACGGGAGGCCCCGCCACCATCGCCGAGCTGGACACCATGCTGGTGACGGCCTACGCCGGGGGAGCATCGGGCGACGCGGGCGTCCGCCTGGGCCGGCAGCTCATCCCCACCATGGAAGCCCGTGGGCTGGTAGTGCGGGCCGGCAGCAAGGGTGGCTGGCGGAGCGAGCAGTACCGCTACGCCGCCGTGTCCTCCTGGCTTTCCCATCTGGACGCCGACAGCGTCTCCTGGCAGGAGGCTGTCGAGCAGACCCTCCGTGCTTTTGTCCGTGCGTATGGTCCAGTGACTCTTGGGGACATGTTCTTCTGGCTAGGGAGCGTCCCACGGAGCCAAGTGGCGGGCGCCCTGCTGCATCTGCAGGATGAGCTTTGGCACCTCGAGATTCGCGGCCTCCGCGGTGACTATGTGATGCTTCGCGACCATCTAGAGGAGATGGGCGATCGCCGGCTGCCTTCCGGCAGGGTGGCTCTGCTGCCCCCGCACGATAGCTATCTGGCTGCCTATGGCGATACGCAGCGCCTTGTTGACCGGGACGACCGCGACCGCGTCCTGGATCGGGCCGGCGAACCTGGTGGGACCATTTGGCTGGACGGGAGCGTCATTGGGGGCTGGTGGACGCGGTCTCGGCAAGAGACTATCTTTTTACGGTTTTTCGAGGATGTGGGCGCTGACGTTGTGGCGTCGGTAGGCGAGCATGCGCGCCTGATGACTCGTTTCCTCGAGTACCGCGCGCCGCAGTTGGACCTGGGCGTCTATGGCGACCAGGCTGCTGACGAGGATGATCTGACGTTGACGGCGGGCATCGTGCCTGCGCGACATCACGCTGGGCCCGAGGAGGCGGTATGAGCGCCAAGACCTATTACCTCCCCACCCGCATTGTCACCGGCAGGGGCAGCTTCCAGCAGGTGGGTGACATCTGCGCCTCTTGTGGAAGAAAAGTCTTGCTGGTGTGCGGGAGACACGCGGCTCGCGAGGGCTTGGTCGATCGCATTCAGGAGATGGCTCGGTCTCAGGGCTTGGAGCTTACGGTACACGCCGAGGCCGGGCGGGAGCCCACCCTCTCCATGGTGGATGAGGCCGTGGCCCTCCTACGTGCGACCGCGTGCGACGTCGTCGTCGG
>DAIRUQ010000055.1:6246-18542 GCA_036803245.1 Chloroflexota bacterium
GCTCTATGCCAGGCTATCGAGGCCTATACGTCCATCGCCGCGACCGTCGTTACCGACGCCATGGCCGAGCGAGCCATTGCCCTGATCGGCGGCTCCCTTGAGAGGGCCTACCGGCATGGCGATGACCTCTCTGCCCGCGAAGAGATGGCCTATGGCAGCCTGCTGGCCGGCATGGCCCTCTCCAACGCTCGGCTAGGGGCTGTACACGGTATGGCTCACCCCTTGGGGGCTACCTTTAACCTGCCGCACGGCTTGGTCTGTGGTCTTCTATTGCCTTATACCATGGCCTATAACGAGCCCGAAACGGCCAAGTACGCGCAAGTCGCCCGACTATTGGGCGTCGCGTCTAGGGACATGAGCGATCAGGAGCTCCGGCGAGCCGCGGTGGAGCGCGTCAAAGCTATCATGCGAGCGGTGGGTATCCCGGCTCGCTTGGGGCCGCTGGGCGTGCGTGTTGAGGATCTCGATGCCATCGTCCAGGCCTCGCTGCCGTCAAGCTCGCTCAAGCATAACCCGCGTACCTTGGATGCCCATGACGTCCGCGCGATTCTTGAGAGCGCTTTGTAGGAGGTCAATGTGGAACTGGTCAACGAGGCCGATCTATCGTTTCGCGGGGGCGACAGCGGAGTCAAGTACCTGATGCGCGGCCCCCACCTGGATTGGGGCGTCATCCTGCTCAAGGCAGGCGAGGCGCTCGAGGGACACTATCACCGCCAGGTGGAGGAGACGTTTTACGTGCTAGAGGGCCAAGCGGCCTTTACCGCGCAGGGAAAAGAGACCATCGCTGGGCCGGGAATAGCGTTGCGGATGGAGCCTGGTGAGGGGCATGCCGTCCGCAACGCCGGCGAGCGCGATCTCAAGTTGGTCTTTATCAAGTGGCCGTACTTGCCCGAGGACAAGGTCTCGCTCTAGCCAAGCAGCCCTCCATGCGTCCGGGTAGCAGTATCGCGGGCTATGGGCGCATCGGCTCGGCCACCCCGGCGGCTCGGGCCGCTTGCGTGTACGGCAAAAAGGCAGTGTGGACCAGCCCGTTGGTGACCAGCCAGTCGCCGCAGGATAGCGCGCTCGATGCTCCTGCGAGGTCCGTCACCCTGCCGCCGGCCTCCTCTACGATCAGCCAGCCAGCGGCCACGTCCCATGGCTGGAGGGTCAGCTGGAAATAGGCATCAGCCCAGCCGGCGGCGACGGCGCACATGCCAAAGGCGGCGCTGCCCCGAGAGCGGACGGCATCCACGACCGGGACCACCCTGCTAAGCAGATCCGCCATAGCCTCACGCGGTGCCGGATCGCGCGGCCAGTCGAGCAGCACCAAGGAGCTGCCCACGTCAGCCGTTTGTGAGACGTGCAGGCGTTCGCCATTGCAGTAGGCGCCCTGTCCTCGCTGTGCGCCAAAGACCAAGTCCAGCAGGGGATCATACACCACGCCGCACTGGACGATGCCATCACGTGCGGCTGCGATAGAGACGCTGAACCCTGGCAAGCCACGCGCATAGTTGGTGGTGCCATCCAGCGGATCGATGTACCAGGCCAACTGGCCTGGCTCCGGTTCGGGCCGGCTTGCCGCCTCTTCGGTCACGATCAGCGCATCGGGACTACCCTCGCGCAGCAGGGCGACCACCGCCCTCTCCGCCGCCAGGTCGGCTTCGGTCTGCAGGTCGCGCAGCCCCTTGGACCGCACGGTCATCGGCTGATGATAGAGCGAGCGCAGTTCGTGCCCGGCAGCCTGGGCTGCTGCTTTGGCCAGATCCAGCATGGTCACCTCGGTGTTCTAGAGCCGCAGCGTTTCGGTTTCATCCAAGGCTAGTCCAGAAGGCGGCATCGGTCAAAGCGCGACGACCTCCGGTCGACAAAGCCCCCAGCTCGACATATAATCGCGAGACATGGACACCATCTCGATAGAGGGGAGGGCCAGGTGACCGGACTCGAGCAACTGTGCGAACAGATCCGCAACTGCCAAAAGTGCCGGCTTGGGCTGCGACGGACGCATGCCGTGCCTGGAGAAGGGCCCGCCAATGCCGACATCATGTTCGTGGGCGAGGCGCCCGGCTATCATGAAGACCAGCAGGGTAAGCCTTTCGTGGGCGCCGCCGGCAACTATCTGAACGAGCTGCTCGGCACCATCGGGCTCACGCGTGAGGACGTCTATATCGCCAATGTCATCAAGTGCCGCCCTCCGGACAACCGCGATCCCCAACCTGACGAGATCGAGGCCTGTCAGCCGTATCTCGATCAGCAGATAGCCCTGATCCAGCCCAAGATCGTGGTCACTCTGGGGCGCTTTTCTATGCGGTTGGCCTACGCCGGAGCGACCATCAGCCGGGTGCATGGCACGCCCAAGCGGGTCGGCGACATTGTCTACTTTCCGATGTTCCATCCGGCGGCGGCTCTGCACCAACCTCGGTACCGCAGCCTGATCGAACAAGACATCAAAAAGCTGCCCGAGATCCTCTCTGATCTGCACGCCCTCTCTGACCAGTCCGAGCCGGCCCCGCCCGAGCAACTGTCGCTGTTCTAGGGGGGCGCGTTGACCCACTCAAAGCTTACCATCGTCGCCCTTGGGGGCCTCGGCGAGTTCGGGCGAAACATGCTGGTGTTCGAGTACGAGCACGAGCTGATCGTTGTGGATGCCGGGCTCATGTTTCCCGATTCCGAGATGTTGGGCGTGGACGTGGTCATTCCCGACATGCGGTACGTCTTTGAGCGGCGGGATCGGGTGCGCGGCGTGATTGTGACCCACGGGCACGAAGACCACATCGGTGCGTTGCCTTACCTCCTCGCCCAGGTGGACGCGCCCGTTTACGCCACCCGGCTGACTCGCGGCCTGATCGAGGGCAAGCTGCGCGAGGCCGGCATTCAGGGGGCCGATCTCCACACGGTGACTCCGGGAGACGTGCTGCGCCTCGGTGCGTTTGTCATCGAGCTCTTTTACATGACGCACAGCATTCCCGACGGGGTGGGGCTGGCCATCCGGACGCCGGCGGGGCTGGTGGTGCATTCGGGGGATTTCAAGTTCGATCACACCCCCGCCAACGGCTGGCGCAGCGACTTTGCCAAGCTGGCGTCGCTGGGTGGTGAGGGCGTGCTGCTGCTGCTCTCCGATAGCACCAACGCCGAAACTCCTGGCTATACGCCGTCGGAGCGGGAGCTAGCCGAGGTGATGGGGCGGGTGTTTCAGGGCGCAGAGGGCCGGGTGATCGTGGCCACGTTCGCCTCCAACATCTCGCGCATGCAGCAGGTGATGGACCTAGCGGCAGAGGGCGATCGGAAGGTCGCGGTGGTCGGCCGGAGCATGGTCACGAATGTGCGCATCGCGCGCGACCTGGGGTATCTTTGCGTGCACGAGGATCTGCTCGTCACGCCCGACTACCTGGACCGGCTCGATCCCCACCGGGCGGTGTTGCTCTGCACCGGAACCCAGGGAGAGCCGACCTCGGCCCTGGTTCGCATGGCGCGGGGGGATCATCGGCAGTTGGCCATCCAGCCTGGCGACACGGTGATCGTTTCGGCGACGCCGATACCTGGCAATGAAAAGCTGGTGCACCGTACGCTCGATGACCTGTTTCGCCTCGGTGCCGACGTCTACTATGATGAAGTACTCAACGTCCACGTTTCGGGCCATGGCGGGCGCGAAGAGCAAAAGCTGCTGATCAACCTCGTCAGGCCGCGGTTCTTTGTGCCGATTCACGGCGACTATCGGCATCTGGTGCTGCATCGCAACCTGGCCGTCGAGTGTGGTATCGATCCAGCGCGCGCCGTGATCATCGAGAGCGGCGATATCCTCGAGCTCGATGCTCAGGGCGCCACCGTGGTCGATCGGGTTAGTGACGACTATGTGCTGGTGGACGGCCGCAGCATCAGTGACGTCGGACGAGACGTTTTGGCCGCACGCCAGCGCTTGTCCACCAACGGTGCCGTCTTGGTATCCGTGCTTCTGGACAAGTTCACGGGCGGGCTGCTCGAGGAGCCGACCATCGAGACGCGAGGCTTTGCCTACGAGTGCGAGGTGCCAACGTTTCTCGAGGCGGCCCGAGCCGAGGTCCGCCGCGCGGTCGAGCAGGGAGGCAGCCGCAGCGAGCTGGATGCTCGACTCTCGCGCGTTCTCGCCAAGGTCGCCCTGGCCACCACTGGTAGGTATCCTATGGTGGTAGCGACCGTGCACAAAGCATAGACGAATGACCAAGCACAAGTCACGCAAGAAACGCATCTCCTGGAAGCTCATCCGCCAAAGGGTTGGGGCATTCCTCGCAAGCCCCTGGTTCGTCGGCGGGATTGGTGGGCTGCTCATGGGGTTGGCGGCGTTGGTGATCGTATCTGCGCTGGCGGGGGGCGAAGGTCGCGTCACCACCTGGGTCGCCCAGGAGACCACGCGGGTTTTGGGATGGGGGCTGTACGCACTGGCGCTATGCTTGGGCGGGTTGGGCGCCTTTCTCATCGCTTGGGGAGCCGGCAAACGACCGCGATTCCCCTGGGTGCGGACAGTGGGCATCCTGCTCCTGCTTGCTATGGGGTTGGCGCTGACCCACAGGTTTGGCCAAGAGGTCACCGACGCCGCCGTTGGCCGCGGAGGGGGCCTAGTGGGCCGCGTCCTGAGCGACGGCCTCGCGCTGCTCCTAGGCTCTGTGGGCGGTGTGGCTATGGCGCTGGTGCTGGGGGTACTGGGCCTCTCCTTTGCCCTGGAGGCCCCCTTGTCATCGATGGCCGCCGCTGCGGGGCGCGTGCTCGGGCCGGTTGCGCGATGGCTGGTCGCCACTAGCAAGGCGATGGCTGGGCTGGTCCGGAGCGTCGGCCTGGCAATTGGCAAGCTGGGTACGCCTGCTAGCGTTCCCAGCGCCGCCGCCGAGGCTCCGAACCCCGAGCCGGCGCCGGCCAAGGTGGCTCCCCGTCCCATCGCCAAGCCGGCCCCTTCTGTGTCCGATGACGCTGCGGAGGATGACGACGCGGTGGTAGGGGGCAATCCAGATCTGCCCTGGGAGCTGCCGGCGCTGGACCGGATGCTGGACACCGAGACTGAGGTCGCCGTCAGCGTGGCAGAGCTTCGGAACCGCGCCCGGGTCATTGAGGAGACCTGCCGTAGCCTGGGTGTGCCCGCCACAGTGGTGGAGGTCAACCCGGGCCCTGTGGTCACCCAATTTGGTCTTGAGCCAGGCTACCTGGAGCGTCGCGACAAGAACGGTTCGACGCAGCGCACCAAGGTCAAGGTTAGCCGCATTGCCGCGCTGGCCAACGATCTCGCGCTGGCCTTGGCGGCCTCGCCCGTGCGGATCGAGGCGCCGGTGCCCGGCAAGGGCGTGGTGGGCCTCGAGGTTCCCAACGCCAGCCCCTCGATGGTGGGGCTACGCGGCGTGATGGAGACGCCGGCCTTTCAGAAGCTGCCTGGGACGCTGCGATTGGCGCTTGGCCGCGATGTGGCCGGCCGCCCCGTGGTGGACGACCTCCACAGCTTGCCGCACCTTCTGGTGGCGGGCGCCACTGGCTCGGGCAAGTCAGTCTGCCTGAGCGGTATCATTGCATCGCTGCTCTGCCAGAACACACCTAAGCAACTCCGCTTAATCATGATAGACCCGAAACGAGTGGAGCTCTCAGCATTCAGCGGGATACCTCACCTGGCGGCGCCGGTGATTGTGGAGATGGAGCGAGCCGTCGGCGTGCTACAGTGGGTTCTCAACGAGATGGATCGCCGCTACAAGCTCCTGGCACGGATGGGCGCCCGGAACATCCAGGCTTTCAACGATCTTGTCCGAGAGTCTCCCGCAGAGCAGCTTCCCTACATGGTGGTGATCATCGACGAGCTGGCCGACTTGATGTTGGTCAGCGCCGATGCCGTCGAGGCCAGCATCTGCCGGCTGGCGCAGCTGGCCCGGGCCACGGGCATTCACCTGATCGTCGCTACGCAGCGCCCCTCGGTGGATGTCGTCACCGGCTTGATCAAGGCCAACCTTCCGGCCCGCATCGCTTTTGCGGTTACGTCGCAGACGGACTCGCGCGTCATCCTCGATTCTCCTGGCGCCGAGTCGTTGCTGGGCCGCGGCGATGGTCTGTATATGGCGCCGGATAACGTCCGGCTGATGCGTATGCAGGGCTGCTGGGTGTCCGATCAGGAGCTGCGCCGCTTGATCGCCTGGTGGCAGGCCCAGGCTGACGCGTTGCACTGGTCGCCAGCCGACGCGCCGGACAGTGCCCGTTGGGATGCCTCTGATCGGGCGGTGCAGCCCCGCCTGTGGGTTGATCCCGAAGACAACCTGCCTGGCGATGACGACGAGACCGATGACCTGCTAGAGGACGCCATCGAGTTGGTGCGGCGCGAGCAGCGCGCCTCGGTCTCGATGCTGCAGCGCCATTTTCGGATCGGGTACACACGGGCAGCGCGCCTCGTGGACGACCTAGACGAGCGGGGGGTCATTGGCCCACCGACAGGGTCGAGCAAGCCCCGCGATGTGCTGCTACCAGCGCCGGATGAGCCAGTGAGTCCATCGTAACGACCAGTCGAGAATTGAATATAAAAGCGATAAGAGGAGCATTGTGTTGCAAAGCATCGATAGACAAGCACTAGAACGCATCGTCGGCGCCTCCAATGTCTCAACCCGCGACGCCGATCTGGACGCGCATAGCATTGACGAGTCACACAGCCGCCCGGGACGCGCCGATGTGGTCGTTTGGCCCACCAGCACTGAACAGGTATCGGCGCTGCTAGCTTGGGCCCAGCAGGAGTGCGTTCCGGTGGTGCCATGGAGCGCCGGGTCCAGTCTGGAGGGCAACCCGGTGCCCTGCTGCGGTGGATTGCTCCTGGCCATGTATCGTATGAACCGGATCATCGAGATCAGAGAGCGGGATCTGCAGGTGGTGGTGCAGCCTGGTATGGTCTATGCCGAGTTGAACAAGGAGCTCGGGCGCCAGGGCATGTTCTTTCCGCCGGCGCCGGGAAGCTCCGAGGTGGCCACCATCGGCGGCATGGTCAGCAACAACTCCAGTGGGATGCGCGCGGTCAAGTATGGGGTCACCCGCGACTATATCCTGAGCCTGGAGGTAGTGCTGGCCGGCGGCCAGGTGCTGCGCGTTGGCAGTAACGCTACCAAATCCAGCAGCGGCTATGATCTGGTTGACCTGTTCGTGGGGTCTGAGGGAACGCTGGGCGTGATCACCGAGGTGACCATGCAAGTGACCGGCCTGCCGGAGCGGGTCATGGCCGTCACCAGCTCGTTCCCGACGCTGGAGGGAGCCACCGACGCTGTGTACGAGACACTGCGCTCCGGGCTGGATCCTGCGGCCATCGAGATTCTGGACGCCGACACCATGCGGATTACCAACGAGCAGCAGGGGCTCAGTCTTCCCAACGTGCCAACGCTCTTTGTTGAATTCCATGGCAGCAACGACGGCATTGCCCAAGAGATCGACTATTTGCGCGAGATCTGCGACGAGTGTGGCGCTGTGCGGTTCGACTTTGCCGAGTATACCGAGGCGCGCGAGGCGTTGTGGCGCGCACGCCGTGAGGCCCGCGAGTCGATCAAGCGGTCGCACCCGGGCAAGACGCTGATCGGTGGCGATGCCTGCGTCCCCATGTCGCGTTTTGGTGAGCTGGTACGCTACACCCACCAGCTAGCCGATGAATCGGGGCTGCGCATCTATGCGTTCGGGCATGCGGGGGACGGCAACCTGCACACAGAGGCAATCGTGGATGGCAATGACCCCGCCGAGTTTGCGCTGGGAGAGGAGCTTACCTCCAAGGTGATTCGGCGCGCGCTGGAGATGGGCGGCACGGCCACCGGCGAGCACGGGGTTGGCTTGATGAAGCGCTCCTTTATGCGGCAAGAGCATGGGGCGGCCTTGGATGTGATGCGGGCGATCAAGCGGACGCTGGATCCGTACGGCATCATGAACCCTGGCAAGATCTTTCCTGAAGATTCAGCCGCGGAGTGACGCTATGCCCTTGGATGTCTTGCAGCATGGGGCCCAGGCGCTGGGTTTGTCGCTGACGGGCGACCACCTGCGGGCTTTTGGCGTCTATCTGACCGAGCTGGAGGCATGGAATACGCGCTTTAACCTGACGGCCATCAGCGGCAGCGAAGAGATTCAGCGACGCCATTTCGTTGACTCGCTCAGCTGCTTGCTGGTGCTGCCCGAGACAGAGGCGTACCCGGGCGACACGGTGGCGCTTAGGAGGAGCGCTCGGCGTCTCTGGTTCTGCGATGTGGGCTCCGGCGCCGGCTTTCCTGGCCTCGTGCTCAAGATCATGTTGCCCGAGGTCAAGATGACGCTCATCGAGGCCACCCGCAAAAAGTGCGACTTTATGACCCACGTGGTGGAACGCCTGGGGTTGCGGGACGTTGAGGTCGTTCACGCCCGGGCCGAGGAGCTAGGCCAGCACGCAGACTATCGCGAGGGGTACGACGTCGCGCTGTCTCGCGCGGTGGCGCCGTTGCCAGTGCTGGCAGAGTACTGCTTGCCTCTGTTGCGCATAGGTGGGCGCATGGTCGCCCAGAAGGGACCAGACGCTGACGACGAGGTGGGCGCAGCCGAGGCGGCCATCGCCACGTTGGGAGGCGGCGTCTCGGCCATCAAACGCGTTCATCTGCCCGATGTGCCCGGCGACCGCTACCTGGTGGTGATCGCCAAAAAGGAGCCAACCCCGCCGGGCTATCCTCGTCGGCCGGGCATGCCGGCCAAGCGGCCTCTCTAGTCTCCCGCGGGCGCCAGCGACGCCGAGCCATGCTCATGCGGCGTGATGGCGCCTCCGTCAACGCGCCAGATCTGGGCTTGATCGGTGATCGCCGGCGGCAAGGCCGCCAAGGTTGTGGTGGTGATCAGCGCCTGATCGGCGGCCTGTATCACCGCCAGCAGCTGCTCGCGGCGAGCGCTGTCCAGCTCCGAAGCTACATCGTCCAGCAGGAGGATAGGTCGCTCGCCGGAGGCCTCCGTGATGATCTGCATCTCGGCCTTTTTGAGGGCCAAGGCCGCGGTGCGCTGCTGCCCCCGAGAGCCATAGGCGGCCGCGTCTCTCCCCGCTACGGCAAAGCCGAGGTCATCGCGATGAGGCCCTACCACGGTGATGCCACGCGCAATCTCTTCACGGCGCAGGCTTGGCAGAACACTCTGCCACAGGGCGGCGATCTCGTCGGGGTCAGCCGCCGCTAAGGCTTCCCCCTCTTCTGTGCGCCGGTCTCGCTCCGCCAGCGACGCCAGGTAGGTCAGCGTCAGCGCCTCGCCAGAGGTCAAGGCAGCGTGTGCCTGCGCAGCATAGGCGTTCAGCTCCACTACCGCCGTTTGGCGACGTGCCAGAACGCGCGAACCGAGACCGATCAACTGCTGGTCCCAGTAGCCGAGCTCATCGGGACGGGCCTCGCGGTCGCGGATGCGCTTTAGGAGCGCGTTGCGCTGGGTGACGGCGTGGTTGAACTGCGCGAGTGCACGGCAGTAGGCGCCATCGATCTGGCAGAGCATCGAATCCAGGTAGCGACGCCGTACGCTGGGCGGTCCGTCCACGAGCTCGATATCCTGCGGCATGAACAGGACCGCGTTAGCCTGCCCTAGCACGTCCATCGCGCGCCGAGGCACCCCATTCACGCGTAGCTGCTTGCGCAACCTGGGGTTCTGGTCGGCGTCTGTGGGCTCCTCCAGCATGAGCGTGGCCTCGATCTCGACCGGCTCGCTGACCCGCTGGAACACGCCTCGCGCGCGGGCAAAGGGGATCGGCTCCGAATCGGCATCCCAGGCTATCACTTCGCGATCGGATGAGGCCAGCGGTGATTTGGTGGTGACTAGAAAGTAGATCGCCTCAAGCAGGTTGGTCTTGCCCTGCGCGTTGCGCCCGTAGAGGACATGGCAACGCGGCTCGAGGGCTAGCTCGAGCCGCGCATAGTTCCGAAAGTGTTCCAGCTCAATCAGGCTGAGGTACATGGAACAGCGCTAGCGCGCGATGTGCATGGGCATGATGATGTGCATAAAGTCGCCGCCATCGCCGACCGGCCGCAAAAGACCGGGGCTAGATGAATCGCGCGTCTCCAAGCTGAGCTGTGCCGTGGTGATCACGCTGAGCACATCGATCAGGTAGCGTGCGTTAAAGGCGATCTCGATGGGATCCCCCTCGATGGTGGCGTCGAGCTCGGCGACGTTGTCGCCATGCTCTGAAGAGCTGGCGCTCACGATGACCCGCCCGACGTTATCGCCGTTGGGCACCGCCTGGACCCGGACGATATTGGCCGAGTCGCGGGCAAAGACAAAGGCTGTGCGGACCGCCTTGAGCAGCTCGGCCGTCTGCACGGTGGTCTTGGTCTTGTGAGATGTGGGGATGATCTGGTGATACGCCGGAAAGTTGCCTTCCACCAGCTGGGAGACCAGATCGACGTTGGGCATGTGGAAAAAGACCTGGCTGCGGTTGGGCGCCACCAGCATGTCGATCGGCTTTTGCTCGTCGGCACTGATGCGGCGCAGTTCCTGCAGCGCTCGCGCCGGGATGATGACGCTGGTCTTGGTCTCGGGGCCGTCGTCGATGGCAACCGAGCGGACCGAAAGGCGGTAGCTATCAGCGGCCGCGAATGTGAGCTTGTCGCTCTCCATCTCGGCCAAGACGCCGGTTAGCACGGGTCGAGTCTGATCCTGGGCTGCCGCAAACGCCACTTGGTCGATCATCTCGTGCAGGGCGTCCGGCTCCAGGCGAATGCGTGCATCCTCCTCGGGCAGCAGGATCAGCGGGAACTCTTGCGCGTCGATGCCCTTGATATTGGCCTCGAGGCGCTGCGAGGTCAGGTTCAGCGTTTGGGTTCGGGTAATCAGTTCTAGCTTGATAGGGCCGGGCGGCAACGAGCCGACCAGCTCGGTGAGAAGCCGGGCAGGAACGGTGATCGAGCCCTCCTCCTCGACCTCGGCTCCGACCCAGCAGTGGATGCCGATCTCAAGGTCGGTGGCCGAGAGCTTGAGCCGCGATGCATCGGTGGCCAGGAGGATGTTCGACAGCACCGGCAACGTGCTGCGGCTCGCCACAGCCCGGCTGACCATGGAGAGGCCTCGGGCGAGGTTCTCTTGGAGACAGGATAGTTTCATCGCGGCATCCTCCTGTGGTGCGGTTAGTGCAAGTATAGCGGGAGGTCAGTTAGCAGTCAACGGCCAGCGCGAGGGCCAGCCGCTAACGATCGCTGACGGGCTCCTTGAAGACATAGACCCCCCCATCGATCCGCCAAGTCAGCTTGCAGGCGGGACAACCCACGTGATCGTCCTGCCTGTCCAGGGGCTGGTGGCCGCACTCTGGGCAGGCGAGGATCTGCTCGGAAAGGCGCGTGGCGGGTTTGGCCACGTGGGATCGCACAAACTGGCTGGGCGTGATCGCGGCCGGCGCCAGCGCGGCCTGGAGCGCGGCGTCCGCCCGCGCCAGGGCCGGGGCCGGGATGAGGCGCTTGAGAGCGGCAACGCGGAACATGGAGACGGCACGCTGGCGTTCCGGCGCAAAGCCGGCTTCCTCAAGCTGACGACGCACCCACTTGGGGTGAAAGTCAAAGTGGAGGTCGGCGAACTCGTACGGTTCTGGATCGAACGGGTTGACCTTGGAGCCCAACCCTCGTCGGATGATGTTGAGCAGATGGCGCTTGTTGGCGAATTCGAGCAGAAATGTGCCCCCGCCCGTCGTCACACGGGCGATCTGCGAAAAGGCGCGTGGCACCTCCACCAGGTGGTGGAGCACGCGGACCATCACGGTGGTATCGACGGCATTGGTCGCCAGCGGGAGCCGGTAGAGATCAGCCGCCAGGTACGTGTAGCCTTCGTCTCCCATGCGGCTGCGGGCGTACTGGAGCTGCGAAACCGAATAGTCCAGCAGGATCACGTGCTCGTAGCCGCCGTACAGGTTGGCCAGCCGCCCAAACCCTGCTCCAATATCCAGGATTCTCCCGCCCGTAGGCGGCAGCAGTCTGCGCAGAGCATGGCGCTCGGCCAGGTCCTCGTACTCGCGTCCCTGGCCCTCCCAGAAGGCGGTGCGATAGTCGCTACCCTCATAGTCGCAGATGGGAGGAGCATCGCTCTTGTCACCGCCCTGCGACTCTTGTGAGGATTGTTTCACGTTAAACATGCTCCCGCCATCTGTCATGATGGGCGCATCCTACTCTTGTGGCGTAGCGCCTGTCAACTCATCCCACGTCACGAACAGCTACAAACGGTAAAAAGGGGCAACAAACGCTACGCCGTGTAGCCGCCCAAGGTGCTGCGCCTCGACACCGTCGTGCCTTCAGGGTACCATGGTGCCGTGGGTACCTTCCAGCGACTAGGAGGACGCATGCGCACCGGACGCTTTCTCTGCCGTTTCAACCATGGCC
>DAIRUQ010000056.1:0-1296 GCA_036803245.1 Chloroflexota bacterium
CGTCGCTGGATCTGCGATTCCACGCGTAGGCTCCTTTCGTTGGCGGGGATTGTAGGCGAATCGAGGCGGCGGTGCAAGTGAAAGCGTGGGGAGGGGGTTGTCGACCTGGGCACATACAAGGTTCGCCCCTACTGCAGATGACCGAAACATAGGCGTCTCTGTGTAGGGGCACGGCATGCCGTGCCCTCGCGCCGCAGGCGCGCACCCGGCGCCGGCCTGGCGCATCGCCCACTTGCGCGAGCCCGCGGGTTGACGTATAAGGGGCGCTGTCGTCGTTGCACCCCACAGGAGGCCCCATGCCCAATGCCAAACCGATCCCGTGGTCGCTGCACTTCCCGCCCGAGGTACAGACCGAGCTGGTGGGCGTGCGTCAGCGGAGCTATTACCTGGATCCAGAGGTGATGCTGGCCACCCAGCTGGCGGCGCGGGAGATCATCCGACAGCGCTATGGGCTGGAGGCGGTGCCGCTTTACTGCGCCGCGCCGAGTTATGTGGGCGTGGCGGCGCTCGGCGGCGAGCTGCGTTACCCCGAGGACGATCAGCCCATGGTCGTCAACCAGGGGCGCATCATTGCCGATCCCGCCCAGATCGCCCATCTCACCGTGCCGGACCCGGCCACCGCGCCAGAGATGCAGGCGTGGGTGCGGCGGTATGAGACCATGATGGCCCGCGCGCCCGAGGGCGAGGCGGTCGGGCTCAGCAGCGGCCAGCAGGGTCCGGTGACGGCGGCGGTGCTGCTGGCTGGCGACCGCTTTTTCGGCTGGGTGGTGGAGCGGCCCGCCGCAGCGCAGGCCCTGCTGGAGCTGACCACCGAGTTGGCCATTCGCTACCGGCGCTATGCCCTGGAGGTGATGGGCCTGGAGCCGGTCGACGTGGGGATCTCGGACGACTTTGCCGGCTGCATTTCGCCGCGCCATTGGCCCAGCATGGTGCTGCCCTATTGGGAGCGGGTCTATGCGGCGCTGGGCACGGGCCGCCGCTACCTGCATTCGGAGCTGCTGCGGCCCGGCCACCTGAAGTTCCTGGAGCCGTTGGGCATCGCCGAGTACGACCCGGGCATGGACCAGTACCTCTCGGTCAAGGCGATCTTGGCCGAGACGCGGGTGCCGTTCACCTGGAACCTGTTCACGTCGCGCGACATGATGCAGGGCACGCCCGAGAGCATCGAGGCGCTGTACCGCCAGGCCGTGGCGGACGGCGCGCCCAAGATGACGGCCGAGCTGTGCCGCGGCACGCCCGAGGCCAACGTGCAGGCATATCTGGCGGTGGCGCGGGAGTTGGGGTGAGGGGTGTAAG
>DAIRUQ010000056.1:1396-6130 GCA_036803245.1 Chloroflexota bacterium
GGGCGAACACAAGGTTCGCCCCTACGATAGCCTCCCCCAAGGCGACGTCTGCGTCGCGCGGGCACCCGAATCCTCTGCACCGCCGTCTCGTGCGAACAGGGACCACCCCCTCCCCTCACCCCTCCCCCACGGTTCTCGTGGGGGAGGGGCTGGGGTGGGGGTTGATTACTGGGCGAACACAAGGTTCGCCCCTACCGTAAACAACCAGGGACGAGCCTCCTCTGTGTAGGGGCACAACATGGTGTGCCCTGCGCCGTCCGCGGCGCTGGGTTCGCGCGCGATGCAAGCGTCGCGTTGGCGCGAGCGCGTTGCATGCCGTGCACCTACACAATGATCTGCTACCGCGCCGCCACGTCCTCGCCGGCGAACTGGACCCGCGAAAAGAGCTGCGGCTGGTGGGTGTCATAGATCCCGTGGGGGGTGAGGACCCAGGCGGGATGCGGCTGGACCTCCTGGCCCGCTACCGTCAGCTTTTGGAAGCGCCCAAAAAAGAGGCGCCAGATGTCGCCAGGGTTGGGCGGGACGGCGCGGTCGTCCACCAACGACGACAGGCCAGCCCAGGGCAGGGCCATCTCGACGGTCCAGCCGCGATCGGGCGTGGTATCGTCGTTCACCGCGCCATCCACCTGCACGGCCACCTCTAGCCCTGGATAGTCCCAGTCGGTATAGGCCCAGCGCACGCCCCGCGGGTGGGTGCCCCGCCAAAAGGTCGCCGCCTGCCGATCATAGTCGCCGCCAAAGGTGTAGGCCTCGCGAGCGTGGACGTCGAAAGCGGGCACGTCCCAGCGGCTGCCGCGGGTGTAGGCATCGCGCCAGACATACAGGATCTCATAGATGGTGCCCAGGGCGTTGACTTCGAGCTCATAATACCAGTCGCCGCCGTCGATAAAGAGCTCGATGTCGTTCTCTTGAAAAATGGTACTGTCGCGCTCGGTGAGCTGGGCGGCCAGGTACGGCTCTTCCACCCAAAAGGCTGCATAGAGCGCGGTGTCATCCCACAGGCAGGCGATGCGGGTGTCATAGAGGCCAGGCGCGCCCGTGACCATATCCACCAGGCGATGGGAGCGCGGGGCCGCCTGCCAGGCGGGCTTGGTCAGGTCGCCATCGATGCGGGGCGGCTGCGCCACGCGGTAGCAGGTGTAGGCGATGGCGGCGGTGGATGGCTGGTTGGGTTCGGTCATGGTGCCTCCTGGCGTTGGTTGGTGGACGGTCCGACGGCGTGATGGCGGCGCTAGAGCCAGCCCTTGCGGCGAAAGAGCCACAGCATGAACAGCACCAGCGCCGTGGCGATGCCCCACACCATGGGGTAGCCCCAACGCCAGCCCAGCTCGGGCATGTGGTGAAAGTTCATCCCGTACACGCCCGTCAAAAAGGTCAGCGGGATGAACAGTGTCGAGATGATGGTCAGCACCTTCATCACCTCGTTGAGGCGGTTGCTGATGCTGGAGAGGTACAGGTCAAACAGGCCGCTGGCCATTTCGCGCAGGGTCTCGATGGTGTCCACCAGTTGGACGGTGTGGTCATAGATGTCACGGAAGTAGATGGCGGTGGTGGCAGCCACCAGGGGCGAGTCGCGTCGCTGGATCTGTACCAGGGTATCGCGCATGGGCCAGACGGCGTGGCGCATGGTGAGCAGATCCTGTCGCACCTGGTAGAGCGCGGGCAGATCGGTCGGGTCGGGGTCGGTCAGCAGCTCCTCCTCGATCTCTTCCAAGCGGTCGGCCACGCTTTCCAGCACCGCAAAGTAGCTATCGACGATGGTATCCACCAGGGCATGGGCGAGATAGTCGGCCCCCAGGGCGCGGATGCGGCCGCGGGCGGTGCGGATGCGCTCGCGGACGGGGTCAAAGAGGGCGCTCTGCCCGTGGGAAAAGGAGACCAGATAGCTCGGCCCCAGCACCAGGCTGATGGTCGCGCGTTCGATCGGCTCACCGTCGCCGAGCGTGTGCACGGGCGTCAGCACCAGAAAGAGATAGCCGTCCAGATCGTCCAGCTTGGCGCGGTGCTCGTCGCTCTGGGCGTCCTCGATCACCAGGGGGTGCAGGTCGAGCGCGCGGCCCACCTGATCGATCAGGGCGGGGTCGCGAGCGCCGTTGACGTCGATCCAGACGATGCCAGGCTGCGCCAGCGCGGCCACGGCCTGGTCGAGGGTAGCGGCGGGCAGCTCTTGCAGGGTGTCGGCATCATAGCGCAGCACGTGGATGCGGGCCGAGCTCGCATCCACGTGCTGGGTGGCGAGTGCGCTACCCATCGGGCGCTAGGCCGCGCCCTCGGCGGCTTCGGGTAGCTGCGACGTGCAGTGAGGGCAGCGGGTGGCCGCGATGGGGATGCTGGTCTTGCAGAAGGGGCACTCTTTTTCGGTGGGCGCCTTGGGCTCCTCGGGTGGCTTGGGCTTGGTCATCAGCTTGTTGGCGGCGCGCACCACGAAAAAGACCACGATGGCCAGGATCAGGAAACTCACAATGCTATTGAGCACGGTGCCCAGCCGCCAGGTCAGGGCGCCCGCGGCCTCGGCGTCGGCCAGAGTGGCGTACGGCTTGGGCGGATCACCCTGCCGCAAGGTGATGAACAGGAATTCAAAGTCCATCACGCCCAGGAGCAAGGACACCAGCGGCATGATCAGGTTGGCGACCAGCGACTGGACCAGAGCGGTAAAGGCGGCGCCGACGGTGAAACCGACGGCCATATCGAGCACGTTACCCCGTTTGATGAACGCTAGGAAATCGTCCCAGAGCTTTTTCACGTGAACCTCCTAGGGGCGGTGACAGCCCGCCCGAGGCATGTCCCCTGTAGGGGCATGCGGCTATGGCGACTCCTCATCGCTGGGGGCGGAGCTCTGTTGCACCTCCGCGGGGATGGTGCTCCAGCCCAGCTTTTGGCAGGCGGCAAAGCGCAAGTGCCCAGCCACTACATCATACACTTCCTCCTTGCCTGGCCGTTGGGCCACGACGATCGGCTGCAGCAGGCCGTGGAGCGCGATGCTCTTGGCGAGCTGGTCCACATCCTGGGTATCCACTGGAAAGTCGGCGGCGACGATCTTTTCCACGGCCAGTTGCTGGATGGCATCGGCCTCGCGGTCGCGCCCGCCCTCGCGCAGCTCGGCGCCCGAGCGGTAGGAGTATATATACGGGATGGCCAGGTCGATATTGGGCGTGCGCTGGATCGCCTTGAAGATGGCGCGGTTGATCTGGTAGGCCGTCTCGGCGCGGCGCTTGACGCGAGTCTTGTAGCGCAGCCGCAGGTACACGCCGTAATCATACAGGTCGGAGCGAATGTACGGCTCCTCGCCCGTGACCTCGATGACATCGGCGGTGACCTGGCGGGCGGCGTTGAGCATGATCCGCTCGGCCGTGTCCCAATCCGAATCGTAGGTGATGCGGACCACCACCTCGTCCAGCATAAAGGCGGCCTCTTGGGTGACGGTATAGTTGATGGCCACCTGGCTAAAGAGCATGGCGTTGGGCACCAGGATGAATCGCCCCACGGCCTCTTCGGAGCTGATGCTGCCGCCTACCTGGTTCAGCACCGTGTACATCACGCCGACTTCCTGGACGTCGCCCGTCAGGCCCAGGTTGGGGAACTGGACGCGGTCGCCAGGGCGAAAGGGTCGCTTGATCGATACCAGGGCCCAGGCGGCCACGCCGCTGACGGGGGCCTGCAGCGACCAGCCCAAGATCATGCCGCCAAAGAGGGTAAAGAACTGGCCCACGGCGCCGAGCTGACCGAACCCCCAGCCGATGACCAGCAGGACGACCAGGATGCCCACCAGGCGATAGAGGCTGCCCAGCATCTGGCCCTCGGCCAGCGGTTTGCCGCGGCGCCCCAGGTTCCAGATGGTCAGCAGCGTGATCAGCTCAAAGGCGGCCAGCACGGCCAGCACATAGGCCGCCAACAGCAGGGCCGATGTGCCCGAGGGCAGCGTCAGCAGGCTGGGCCAGAGGCTGTGCGCAAAGGCGGCCATGGCCGCCAGAACGGCGCAGATGATAAAGGTGATGAGACGGCGACGGGTGTAGCTGGGCACGCGGCCTCCTCGATTGCTCTCGGGTTGGCTGGAGCTTAGCACGGGCGGTGAGGGAAGACAATCGCCAGCGCGCAGAGGGCGCCGCGCCAGACGCTATGGGTTTGGGCTCAGCGGTGGCCGTTCAGGCGGCTGGCGGCCGATTGCACCAGCGCGGGGAGGCGAATGCGGGTGATGATATCCAGCGTCGAGTGGCCCATCTGGCGCGCGACCTCGACGCTGGGCAGGGTCTCGAGCGCCTGGAACACCCGCCGCACAAAACGACCGACCACGTGGTCGGTGCTGTTGATGGCCTGGCCCGCGATCTCGCGACAGGCGGCATAGGTGGCATCGGCCTCGCGCATCTGCTGCATCACCTGGGCCACCTGCCACTGCTGGACGATCCCCTGCCCCTGGAAGGGGTTCTCGGGCTGAGAATCCCAGGCCGCGCGAATCAGGTCGCGGGCCATGGCGGGGCGCAGCAGTTCCAGGAACTCGGAGCGGGTGACCTGCCCCGTCCGCTGGGCGTGTCGGCTAGAGACGTGCAAAAAGAACGCCAGGATCTCGACGCGGAGGGCCAAGTCCTCCTTGGGGGAGGGGAGCTGGTCCTTCCAGTCGGCATAGGCGCCGCGGGCGATCTCGAGCAACGCCCAAGAGCCCGCCACGAGCGTGCTGCGGAGTCGCTCGATGGACGGGTGCCACGGGCTGGCCTCGATGATGCGGGCGGGCGGCTGATT
>DAIRUQ010000056.1:6230-17896 GCA_036803245.1 Chloroflexota bacterium
TAGAAGGCACGCCCGAGATCGGCGCGGTGCGGGCGCGGTTGGCGCGGATCGCGTGGGTGGGCGTGGTGGTGGTGGTGATCGTGTTGGCGCTGTTGGCCTATTTCGGCCTGCGCTATGCCACCACGGTGGATACGATGCGAGCGTGGGTAGAGGCCGATGGCACAGTCACGGCCGAGATTGCCGAGGCGCGAGGGGGCCGCGTGACGACGGGGCAGGCGGCCGAGGTCCGTATCGGCGAGGTGTGGTACAGCGGCGTCGTGCGCGAGGTCGGCGCCAACCCCATCGTGGCCGAGGTGGACCATGACCTGAGCGAGACCTACCGCTATGTGCGGCTGCGGATCGCCTTGACGGATGGGGCCGACGCCCCGCCCGCGGGCGCCCCTGCCGAGGTGCGCATGCGCGTGGGCTGGCCCTGGTGATTGAGCGTTGGCAAAAGCACGGCTGGAGTAGAGTATGAGGCTTCTGGGACGGGTACTGGCCTATCTAGGCGGCTACAAGCGCCGCGTCATCGGCGTGTCGATCTTGCTGGTGGCGACGACGCTGCTGGGGCTGGTGACGCCCTTTATGATGCAAGAGATCATCAACCAGGGCCTGGCCAGCGGCAGCCCGACGCTGCTGGGGCTGATGGCCGTGGTGTTGGTGGCCCTGGCTCTGCTGGGCGCCATTCTGGAGGGGTTCCGCCGCTACAACACCGACCTGGTGGTCCAGTCGGCCGTGCGCGATATTCGCGACGACCTGTACGCCCTCACCATGCACCACTCGTTCGGCTATCACGATCGCACCCGCACGGGCCAGTTGATCTCACGCATGACCAGCGACTTGGAGCACATCAACCGCTTTCTGGCGTTTGGCCTGACGGGGTTGCTGGGGATGGTGCTCACCTTTGCGGGGGCGCTCACCATGCTGCTGCGCATGAGCTGGCAGCTGGCGCTGATGGGGCTGGTGATCGCGCCGCCCCTGGCCCTGGTGGCCGTGCAGGCCTCGGAGCGGCTGGGTCCACGTTTCTACCAGTTGCGGCAGCAGTTTGGCAAGGTGACGGCCCAGTTCCAAGAGAACCTCACGGGCGCGCGGGTGGTCAAGGCCTTTGCTCGCGAGGACCACGAAATTGTCAAGCTCAAGCGCGAGCTGGACGAGTTCTTTAGCCAGCAGATGGGCGTGGTCAAGATCTTTACCTCGTTCATGCCCGCCATGGGCCTGCTGACGGGCCTGGGGACGGTGCTGATCATCTGGTACGGCGGTCGCCAAGTGATCCTGGGCAACCTGTCGTTGGGCGAGCTGGTGGCCGCCCAGGCCTATATGGGCATGCTGACGGGGCCGATCCGCCAGGTGGGGTTCATGCTGGTGCGGGTGCGCCAGGCCATGGCGGCCTCTGAGCGGATCTATGAGGTGCTGGACGAGCCGCGTGAGGTCAAGGACAGGGGCGACGCCGTCGACATGGGAGCTGTGCAGGGCGAGATTCGCTTTGAGAATGTCAGCTTTGCCTATCGCGAGGGCGCCGAGGTGCTGCACGGCTGCAACCTGACCATCGCGCCGCGCGAGACGGTGGCGCTGATGGGCGCCACGGGTTCGGGCAAGACCTCGATCATGAACCTGATCCCGCGCTTTTACGACGTGACCGAGGGGCGGGTGCTGATCGACGACCGCGACGTGCGCGACGTGACCTTACGCTCGCTGCGCTCTCAGATCGGGATCATCTTTCAGGAGTCGTTCCTCTTTGGCGGCACCATCGCCGAGAACATTGCCTACGGGCGGCCCGATGCCCCCATGGAAGAGATCGTCGCAGCGGCCCAGGCGGCCCAGGCGCATGACTTTGTCATGGGCTTTCCCGAGGGCTACCAGACGCGGGTAGGTGAGCGCGGCGTGACCCTTTCGGGCGGGCAACGGCAGCGCGTCACCATCGCGCGAGCGCTCTTGCTGAATCCACCCATCCTGCTGATGGACGACTCTACCTCGAGCGTGGACGTCGAGACCGAGTACCTGATCCAGCAAGCCTTGCAGGCCACCATGGTAGATCGCACCAGCGTGGTCATCGCTCATCGGCTCTCGACGGTCAAGAACGCCGACCGTATCGTCGTGCTGGAGCACGGGCGCATCGTCGAGATCGGCAAGCACGAGGAGCTGCTGGCGCTGAACGGCATCTACAAGCGGATCTATGACACGCAGTTGGCCGACCAGGAGGAGGCGGCGGAGGAGGCTGCGCTGGCGGGGGCCGCGACGTCCGAGGAGGGGGTGTAGCGTGGGCGGATGGCGTCACGGGTTCCGCTTTGCAGCTGAGGACAAGGGCGAGTTTGACTGGCGCCTTCTGACGCGCTCGTTCGCGTTTATGGGTCCATACTGGCCCGCGTTGGCGGTATCGATCCTGACGGTGATCCTGATCACGGCGACCGACTTGGTGCAGCCGTTGCTGTTCCAGCGCGCCATCGACGTGGACATCGCGGGACGCGACGCCAGCGGGCTGACGCACACCATGCTGATCTATGCGGGGATGGTGCTGGGCCACCAGGCCACCCACGCGGTGCAGATCTGGGTGACCCACTGGCTGGGGCAGAACGTCACCCGCGACCTCCGCCTCAAGGTCTTTAGCCATGTCCAGTCGCTATCGCTGCGCTTTTTCGACAACATCGAGCTGGGCGACACCATCTCGCGGCTGACCAACGACATCGACCTGCTGAACGAGCTGCTGACCAACGGCCTGGTGACGCTGGTGAACATTATCGTGACGCTGGGCGGCGTGATGCTGGCCATGGTCACCATGAACGCGCGGCTGACGCTGGTAGCCTTTGGCGTGGTGCCGCTGCTCTATCTGGTGACGGCCACCTTTCGCCAGTGGGTGGGCCAGGCCTATCGCCTGACGCGCCAGACGGTGGCCCGCGTGACGGCGCGGGTGGAAGAGGGCGTCACGGGCGTGCGGATCATCCAGGCCTTTGCCCAGGAGGACCACGACGTGGCGGCCTTTCGCCGCATCAACGAAGAGAACCGCCTGGCCACCATGGAGGCCGCCTCGGTGCGCGCGGTCTATTTCCCCTCGGTCGAGCTGACGGGCACCGTGGGTATGGCGCTGGTGGTGTGGTTCGGCGGCATGGCCATCCTGCGGGGACAGGTGACCGTGGGCGTGGTGGTGGCCTTTGTGTCGTACCTGTTCCGCTTTTTCCAGCCGATCCGCAGCCTGACGGTGCTCTATGACCAGGTGTTGGCGGCCATGGCGGCCTCGGAGCGGATCTTTGAGCTGCTGGACGACGAGTCCGAGGTACAGGATGCGCCCGACGCCCACGTGCTGAGCGAGGTGGAGGGGCACGTGGCCCTGGAGGACGTGCACTTTGGCTATAAGCAGGACGTGCCCGTGCTGCGCGGCGTGAACATGGAGGTGCACCCTGGCGAGATGATCGCCGTGGTGGGCGCCACGGGCGCTGGCAAGACCACCATCATCTCGCTGCTGCAGCGCCTCTATGAGGTGTGGGATGGCCGCATCACCGTGGACGGCTGGGATCTGCGCGAGGTCACCATGGCCTCGCTGCGCCAGCACATGGGCGTGGTGCTGCAAGATGGGTTCCTGTTCTCTGACAGCATCCGCGAGAACATCCGCTATGGCCAGCTGGAGGCCACCGATGAACAAGTGGCCGAGGCCGCGCAGGCCGTGGGCGCCGAAGAGTTCATCCTGCGGATGGAAGACGGCTATGACACCGAGGTGCGCGAGCGGGGCGAAAAGCTCTCCATGGGCGAGCGGCAGCTGGTCTGTCTGGCGCGCGCTTTGGTGGCCGACCCGCGCATCCTGATCCTGGACGAGGCCACCTCGAGCATCGACCCCTATACCGAGCTGGTGATCCAGCGCGGCCTGGAGGAGCTGTTCAAGGAGCGCACGTCTATCGTCATCGCGCACCGCCTCTCGACGGTGCGGCGGGCCGATCGCATCTATGTGATGGAGGACGGCGGCGTGGCCGAGGTGGGCACGCATGACCAGCTCTTGGCCCAGGGCGGGCTGTATAGCACCCTCTATGAGATGCAGTTCAAGGCGCAGGAGGAGGCCAGCTAGCTCTGGCGTGGCGGCGGTACAACCTGGCGGGGCTGGAGCGGGGCGCTCGCGGCGGTGGCAATCGCTGGGGCGCCCCTTTTTCGTTGGGCGGGGGCGGCGCGAATCGAGCCGAGAGCGTGCCAATTTGGGGCTGGTAGGGGCGATTATGCATGGCAGCGGGCAGGATATGGCGCCATGATTGGACAAAATGCCCCGCCTGTGGTATAATAAGAATCGTTGTAAGGCCATCATCGAGGTCCATGTGACCAGGCGCCACCACAGAGCGGCCGACGCGCTGCGGGGCGGAATAGTGGAGGTTGAGCGAGGACGCTCGGAGACAATTCAAGCATCGATGTCACCGCGCTCCGATCGAGCGACTAGCATACTTGGAGTGGCGGTGAGCGCGCTATCGCGGTTCAAGAGTCTTTCACCGTATGGCGCGGTCCGTTCAGCGGCGTCGCATGTTGCGGCCGTTGAGGCTTTTGGCCTGTGGTTGCCACTGGCAGCCACCCACGGATAGATACCTCGTCTCTGAAATCCTGCTGCTGTTCCTTGTGCGCCGTCGTATCGGCTCGCCCTGGCGAGCGGGTGCGCGGCGTTTTCGCATTCCGCAGAGCTGGCTAGCGCTAGTGCGCCGCCCTCTGGGCATGCCCTGGTGGGATGTCTCGTTGGATGCGTCATCAAACCCTCAAGGAAAGGACAATAGCAGATATGGTAACGGTGGAACGGCGAGGGAACGAATCGTTGGAACGGTTGATGCGGCGTTTTCGCAAAGAGGTGCAGCACGAGCGCGTGCTGACGGTCGCCAGGCGGCGCCGCTTTTTTGAAAAGCCTTCGGTGGCGCGCAAGCGCAAGGCCGCCAAAAAGCTGGCCAAGAGCCGCAAGATCACGCGCAAGATGCATCCCTTCCTGGATGACTAGCGGTCACCTGTCGGGTGACGGGTACGGACGGGTGGACGAACGAGTACGGGGTGGAGGAGGCTGATTGTGGGACGCAAGGTTGACCCGCGCGGGTTCAGGCTGGGGTACATACGTGACTGGGACAGCAAGTGGTACGCCGAAGGCCAAGAGTATGTGGAGCTGCTCCAAGAGGATGCCGAGCTGCGCGCGTTGATCCGTGGCGAGCTCGAGCGGGCGGGGATCTCTCGCATCAAGATCGAGCGCTATGCGCGTGCCATCTCGATCGGGATCGAGACCGCGCGGCCTGGCGTGGTCATCGGGCGTCGCGGCTCTACCATCAACGCGCTCAAGGAAAAGGTCATCCAAGTGACGGGGCTGGAGCCCAGCAAGGTGCGCCTGGATGTGGTCGAGATCGAGAACCCTGACCTGACGGCGCCCGTGGTGGCCGAGGGCATCGCGGAGCAGCTCGAGCGGCGGATCTCGCCGCGGCGGGCCATGCAGCGGGCCATTCGCTCGGCCATGCGCGCAGGCGCTGAAGGCGTCAAGATCGAGTGCAAGGGGCGGCTGTCGGGCTCAGAGATGGGGCGGCGCGAGTGGCATATGGATGGGCGCGTGCCCCTGCATACCCTGCGGGCCGACGTGGACTTTAGCCACAGCGAGGCCAAGACCACCTATGGGATGATCGGCGTCAAGGTGTGGATCAATCGCGGGGAGGTCTTCCCCGATTCGGAAGGAAATGAGGAGGGGGCTACCCATGCTGCAGCCCAAGCGGCGCAAGTATCGTAAAGAACACCGAGGCCGCATGAAGGGCAAGGCCTATCGCGGCAGCGAGATCCAGTACGGCGAGTTCGGCCTGAAGGCCATGGAGCCCTGCTGGGTAACCAGCCGACAGCTGGAGGCGGGGCGGCGGGTGATCACTCGCAACCTCAAGCGGCAGGGACAGGTGTGGATTCGGGTCTTTCCCCACAAGCCCGTGGCCCAGCGCGCGGCCGAGAGCCGCATGGGCTCGGGCAAGGGCGAAGTCGACCATTACGTGGCCGTGGTCAAGCCTGGTCGGATCCTTTTTGAGGTATCGGGCACGGACGAGCAGACCGCGGTGAACGCTTTGGAGCAGGCGGGGTTCAAGCTGCCCTGCAAGGCAGAGGTGGTGGCCCGCAGCGTCGAGGGGGTGTAGGCATAACAGCTATCGGCGAGAGCGTGGCAATAGTAAGGAGGCCATCGTGGCGTTTCAGGTGGGTAGTAGGGTTGTGCATCCTTGCTATGGAGCGGGAGAGATCGTGCGGATCCGCGAAAAGAGCATTGGCGAGATCTCGCACACCTACTATGTGATCGAGGCGGTGGTGGGCGATATGGAGCTGATGGTGCCCGTCAAGCGCGCCGATGAGGTCGGCTTGCGTGAGGTGGAGCCCATGTCCACGCTAGATCGGGTGCTGGAGCTTTGCACCGTGCAGCCCGATCCCGAAGAGATGGAGAGCGACTATCGGCGGCGCAAGGCCGAGCTGGGCGAGGCGCTCAAATCGGGCGACTATGCCGAGGTGGCCGACGTGGCCCGTCGCCTCTATTTCCGCGGCACCACGCGCGTGCTGGGGGCCACCGATCGGGCCATGCTGAACCGCGCCAAGGATCTGCTGGCCTCCGAGTTGGCCATGTCTGCGGGCGCCGACGCCGAGTGGGCCATGGAACGGGTGGAGAGCTGCTTGGCGGCCATGATCGTCGAGGAGGCCGAGGTCGCTTCCTAAGGCGCGTAGCGATAGATCGCTGGAGCGGTTGGCACGCGGCCCGCGGCCGCCCCAGCGGGATCGAGGGAACGGGCAAAGTGATGTGTATGGGCCGAAAGGGGGAAGCCATGACAGAGGGGTACGGAGCGACGTGGCGGGTGGAGACCTGGTTGCTGGATCAAGGCAAGCTGCACCGAGCCCGCTCCAACGATGAACTCACCTATGAAGAGTTTGAGGAGCAGCGCGACCCCCAAGTCGCCTATGTGGTGTATCGACGTCAGCGGGGCAGCTATAGCAACAGCAGCGGCGGGCGTCCGCGCTGGCGGCGGATCAAGAGGCTGTCGTGGGTGTCTCGCTACGTGTAGCGAGAGCCCGCCAGAGAACACAAAACGGGTCGGAGGTGAAAACCTCCGACCCGTTTTTGGCGCTCAGGACGTGGAACTAGAAGCCCCAGCTATCCGAGGCCGACTGACGCGGCGCGGACGAACCGCGGGGACGCGCCTTGTCGATCTTGAGCGTACGGCCTTCCAGCTCTTTGCCGTTCAGCTCGTCAATGGCCTTTTGCACGCCCTCGGGCGTGGCCATATCCACAAAGCCGAAACCGCGCGAGCGGCCCGTGTACTGGTCCGTCAGGATGCGGACATCCTGAACGTCCCCCGCCTGCGACATGAACGTACGAAGTGAATCGTTCGTCGTGTCATAGTTGAGGTTGCCGACATAAAGTGTGTTTGCCATCGATACCCTCCGATGGTCCGAGCCAGGTTCTGGCCCGTGTAGGACCGAAGCCCATGTCCTGCCGAACAACAGAGTGGCATGCAGGATGAGGCTGCGGCCGAGACACTTCTGGGCGGACCCGAGACGTAGATGACCAGGACCGATCGGGGCTACCGTACGGGGCTGGGAACGTCGAATCCACACGAAGCTCGAAACGTTACGGGCATCAGCTAGGCTGTACCCTTTCACCACTCTGGGTACCATTATACCAGCTCAATAACGAGTTGTCAAGTCGAATCGGGGGGCCGTGCCGCGAACGTCTACCCGCCCTCGTGGCGGGCCAGCTTTGTTCGGTACCGACCCACCAGGCGGGCGATCTCGGCGCGCCAACCGTCGAGGTAGGCCGTGACCAGGGCATGGCGTTCGTTGGCGTCGGCGGCGAGCAAGCCCTGATCGGCCAGGTGCTGGCAAAAGCGTTCCAGATCCTGCTCGAGATGGACGCGGGCGCCCGCGCCCTCGGCGGTGATCTCGTAGCGCCCAGTGTCCAGCTTTTCGATGGTGGGCGGGCCGAACCAGAGGTGGTAGGGCGTGCCATAGCCCGAAAAGGTGGTGCAGCGCTGACAAAAGAGCGGCTTGATGGCCCGCTTGACGCCCGCCACGCCCCCCACGCCGCGCAGCACCATCCGCAAGGGATAGGCGTACTGGCCCGCGGCGCGGCCCTGGTGCCCCACGGCGATGCTCTCGACCACGAAATTGCCGATCTCGTCCCCAGGCAGGGGCAGCGCCATCATGGCGCGGAATTTCGGCGCGAAGGGCATGGCGGCCTCCTTGGCGATCAAGCGCTGGCGGCGGTCGGTTCGTAGCGGCCCGCGGCGGCCAGCACGCCCAACACCTCGGCGGTGATCCACGGGTTGCCGCGACGTTGGCTAACGCCGCCCCAGTCGACGTGGCTGAGTCCCGAGGTGGCGCGCGTGTTGCTGCGGCTGCAGCGGTACCAGCGCCGCTCGGCGGGCCAGCCGCCATCGGGCAGCCGCTTGGCCTCCAGCAGGTCCAGGGCGTCGGCGCAGCGCGGGTCGGCGATGCGTCCCATCTCGGCCATGACGCGCAGGGCATACAGCACACTATAGTGCCAGGTATAGGGGTAAAAGAGCGTCACAAAGGTGGGATCAATGACCGAGCCGTCCGACTGGCGGCGGTAGAGGCGGCGCTTGAGCAGAACCTCGGCGGCGGCAGCGGCGGCGGTGGCGGCGCGCGGGTCGCCCGTACGGCGAGCCCAGAGGGCCAGGGCGCGGGTTGGGATCAGCGTCTCGTGGTAGGACGCGTGGTGGGCTTGGGGGCGGCGATCGCAGTTCCAGCCGCCATCGGGCCACTGGCAATCCAACAGGCGCTGAACCAGCTCTTCCAGGCGCGGGTCGTCGCCGAACCCCAGCAGCACCGCCGAAAGGATGGCGTTGCCCTCTTGGGAAGCGCAGCGGCGCGGGCGCTCCTGACTGGTGTCGACGCGGGGCGCCTGTTGGCCCGTCCACGATGTGAGGTTCTGATCCACCAGCGGCCACAAGGCGGCGTCGCCCAGGGGATAGCCCAGGTCGGCCAGATCGACGAGCACCCAATGGGCGCCGGTCCATTTGCGGTAGGTGCTCCCTGGAATGGTGCCGTCGGCGTCGCGGCCCGAGAGCAGCGCCTGGACGCGTGGCGAGGCGGCGATCTCTGCGCGTAGCGGCGCCAGCGCGGGGTCAGCGGGGTCGCGCCCCAAAACGGCAGTCAGGGCCTTGAAGCGAAGCGATGGCTCTGGTGAAGCGAGAAGCTGTGCCAGCATGCTGCCTCCTAGAGGGGTTGCAGTGGGCGTCTCTAGCCAGGGATCCCACATTGCGCCGTCGCGCCCGCTAGGCGTCGTCGAGGTGGTTGTCAGCTGCCGCAACGCGGCGGGCCACATCGATAAAGTGACGCGTTAGGCTCATCTTTTGGAAGCGATAGCCGCCCAGCGCAAAGATACCCAGCCCCACAACCACGCAGATCCAGCCTAGGACGAGGAACTCTGTGCCCTCAAAGAACTGTAGGAACGACAACCCCGCCACGATGGTGGCAAAGGCGGTCCGCACATAGGCCAACAGGGTGCGCTCATTGGCCAAAATGGTACGGTCCATCGCCAGGTGGTCGCGCAGGATGCAGGTGCCGAACGGAAGGGTTTCATAGGGCCGAGGCATGCGTGTCGATTCCTTTCTGGTTGGGGGAGGCGTTGGATTGAGAACAGCGACGAACGGCTAGGTTGTTGGTTGCGGCTCCTGAGCGAACGTTGCGCGCTAGGCTTCCAGCCGCAACGCCATGCGCTGGTAGTCGGCCGTGCCGGGCTCGGCAGAGGCGCAAAAGCCGAGCGCCTCGTAGGCGCCGCGGACGGCTTGGGTGGCGTTGGCCGTCAGGTCGCGCTGGTCGGGCTCGTGCAGGCGCACCTCGGCGATGGCGCGGTCCATCAGGGCACGGCCAACCCCGCGGCCGTACTCCCACGGCTGAACGCACCAGAGCGAGACATGGCGGTAATCTTGCAGCTCGAGCAGGCCGGCGAGCCGATCACCACGGCGCGCCACCAGGGTGCGGGTGATGTCGGCGGGGGCGGCGTCATCGGGCAGGGTCACGGGCGGGAGGGCTAGGTCGTCCAAGGGCTTGGCGTCGGGCTCGGCCCAGGCCACCGTGAGGGCGGTCTCATCGGGCGCCAAGGTGCCCTCGGGCAGGCGTTCAGCGCTCGAGAGCAGGTCCAGAGCCTGCAACGTGACCCACGGGTTGGCGTGGTCGGCAGCGGGCGCGCCCCAGATGGCGTGCTGATAGGCGGCGGGCGGCGCGTCGGGCGCCGGTGCGGCCGCCTGGGCGGGCCAACCGCCGTCGGGCAGGCGCTGGTCGGCCAGCCACTCGAGGGCCGGGGCGCAGTGGGGATGCTCCAGCCAGCCGATCTGGCGCATGACCAGCAAGGCCCGCAAGGGCGAATAGCCCGCGTGGGAAGGCCAGGTCAGCGGGGCATAGGCGGCGTCGGGCTCTTGCAGCTTTTGGCGGAGGAGCAGGTCAGCGGCGCGATGGGCGGCGCGGCGGGCGGGCGCATCGCCGGTCATGGCGTTCCAAAAGGCCAGGGCCTCAAGCGGCGCCACGGTCTGGGCCAGGGTGGAGCGGGTGGCGTTGGGCGAGGCATCATCCAGCCAGCCGCCATCGGGCCCTTGGGTGCGGCAGAGACGGTCGGCCAGGGCGCCGAGGCGCTCATCGGGGACGCCCAAGCGCAGGGCAGCCAGGATGGCGTGGGCCTCGCGGGTGGCGGGCAAGCGGGTCCAATCATCGATGGTGGGTAGCGTGGCCTCATAGGCGGCGTCGGTCAGCCAGGCCAAGGCGGCATCCAGCAGCGGGCCCGGGTCGGCAGCCTCTCCCGGCTGGCAGCCCAGGTCGGCCAGGGCCACCAGGCGCCAGAGCGCGTGAGGGCCGCGCTGGTGGGGCGGGTCGGCCTCCCAGCCATGCAGCAGAGCCTGGGCCTCGGGGGACTGCTGCACGACCCAGGCCAGCGCGTGCATGCGCCGGGTGTAGGCGTCGAGCTGGAGCAGATCGCGCAGGGCCTGATAGCGCAGGCCGGCAACGGGGCTAGAGACCACTTGACGGACGATGCTATGCATAATACCTCGACTGGGCGGCTAGGCGTTAACTCTATTCTAGTCCGGAAGGCGCTCGCTATGAAATGCCCGCGAGATGACAGGCTCACCTGCGTCAAGGTGGGCGGGGAGCCGGCTGATGGGGTGGGCGGGCGGCGGAGCGGCGGGCCTCATCGGCTTGCCCCTGCGTTGGCGGTCGGGTATCCTCGGCCCAACGTCACCCGCACCAAGAGGAGGTTCGCTCCCCATGCAGATCGTTGCCGCCGCTACTACCTGGACCCTGACCGGCTACCCAGACGACCTGGCTCCCTATGTTGCCGCCGAGACGGACGCGGGGCGAGACGTATTGCTGCTGCGCCCCGCATCCAGCCGGTTCTACGAGGCCGCCTCGGCGCCGTGGGACGTTACGGCTGGCCGCGCCTATCGGGCCACCGCCGCCATCAGCCCCGCCATGGATGGCGCCCACGCCCAATGTTTTTTGGCATGGCTGAACGCCGCCGGCAAAGAGATCGGCCGCGCCGAGGGGCCGATCACCTTCATGGAGCATGGCTTTGCCGATGAGATGACCTGGGGGGTGGCTCCTGCGGGCGCCGTAGCCGCCCGGCTGGTGGTGCGGCTGACCTCGGACGAGCAGACGTGGAAAAAGGCCATCGGTTGCGTGCGGATCGGCGCGCCGCGGCTAGAGCCCAGCCTGGCCGTGACCCT
>DAIRUQ010000057.1:0-17689 GCA_036803245.1 Chloroflexota bacterium
CGCCGTATCCCACCTATACCGCCCTGCCGACCTATACGCCCTATCCGACCTACACGCCGTACCCAACGGTGACCGATGGGGTGGTGGCGACGTCCACGCCTTGGCCCACCTATACCGCGCTGCCGACCTATACGCCCTATCCGACCTACACGCCCTATCCGACCTTTACGCCCATCGGCACCCCGACGCCAACGCCGAGTCCGACCCCGACAGAGCGGCGCACGCCGTTCATGACGCCGACCCCCACGGGAGAGGCCGAGGTGTCGCGCCTGGCGATTCCGGCCGTCGAGACCGAGGCTCAGGCCGAGACCACCGTTGGCGCCGGCGCGACGGTCGCGTTGAGGCCGGGGACCCTGTCGCCAGAGGCAGAGCTGAGGGCGCATATCAGCGAGCGGTACGCCAGCGTCAACAACATTTCGTTGCGCTTTGAGCAAGTTGTGGTGGCGCGGCAAAGTGCGGCCGAGCCTCGGCATGTGATCCGACTGGTGCTCGAGCGGCCCACCTCAGTGCGCCGCTTCGAGGGCCTGCCTGCGGCGGTGGCTGAGCGCTACGCCAGCGAGCTGATGCGTGACGCAGCCGAGCAGCTGGGTTCGAACGTGACCCTCGTCATCCAAGAGCGCTACCATACCAGCGCACTCTCGCCATCAGAAGAGAGCGATCCGGCGGTGACGGCGGCCTATTCGGAGCTGTACGACCGCTGGGTGGTGCAACGGGTGTTGCTCACAGGCGAGCAGCGCGACGGCCAGCAAGATATCGTCGTGCCGGGGCCGCGCGGTGGGTGAGCGATCGCGGCTGCGTGGCGTGTGCAGGCCAGTGCTGAGGTCGATGCTGGCCTGTGCTCTGGCGTGCCTTGTGGGGCTCGCGTGGGCGCCAGCGGCTGTGGCCGACACCCAGGGCGCGGGCCTCGTGATCGTGTTCGGGCCGGATGACGTGCACGAGGCCTGTATCGCCTTTTCCGAGACGATGATATCGGGTGTGTCGTTGCTCAGCCGCGCGGGTTTGGGCGCCGTTACGGTGAACGAACCTGACGGCGGGGTCTCTGTCTGTCGCATCGCCGAGGTCGGCTGCGACTTTCCGCAAGAGGCCTGCGACTGCCAATGTGGCGATCCGTGTCTGGGCTGGCACTACTGGGCCTGGGATGGCGCCGCCTGGCAGCCTTGGGAAGGCTCCCCGGCCGACCGCTCGGTGGGATCGGGCGATGTTGACGCCTGGGTCTGGGGTTCGGCCGACGATCGCCCCCCAGCGCTCCTTGACGATGGGCCGTGCGGACCTACTTTAGAGCAGCCCGTCCAGATCAGCTCTGACGACGCCTACCCCGAACCGCCCGCGCAGCCGGTGACCATGGAGCCCTACCCGGGCGACGAGCCGAGCCCGACACAGGCGCCCCAAGCCACCCTCACTCCGCGGGCTACTGCCACGCCCACGCCGGCGACCGCGCCGGGCACGCCAGGAGGCGCTACCGAGCCGGCCGCGACGGCAACCTCCACCGAACCGGCCGCGTCGGCCTCTGCCACCGCCACGCTAGAGCGGGTGGAGCTAGAGGTCACCGAGTCGCCCACGCCGAGCACGCTGGAGCCCTTGGTCACCCTGACGCCCGATGCCGGTGCGACGCTGGTGGTACGCGCGGCCACACGGGGCGCCGCGGCCCCGACCGCCGAACCGCGCCCGGACCCCGATGCCCCCGTTGCGACCGGACGGCTGGCCGCCGCCGCCATCGTGGCCTTGGGCCTGGTGGTGGGGGCGGTTTGGTGGCGCCATCGCACCCCACGGTCAGACGAGCCTCCCGCGTCCTAGAGCTGAGCCTTGTTGAGCAGCTCCCACGCCTCTGGATAGTCCCACGGGATCTCTGGATAGTCTTGCCAGAGCTTGACATCCTCTACCAGGCGATGATAGAGCTCGGGGCGGCGCTGGTGCATGGTACGCAGGTGCTTGCGGATCCAGCGAAGCCGGCGCAAGTCGATAACGGCATGGACGCAGCCGTCGCCGGGCTCGGCGCGACGAGGAAACAGCCTGGCGGGCTCGGGCTCGCCGGCGGCGATTACCACGCCCCCCATCGGCGGCGCCGCGAACCCGGTGTTGCAGCCGTCGCTGATGTTGGCGCCGACCACGCAGCCGTAGGCGTGAGCGGCCATCTGGCAGAAATAGTCCTCGATCATGCCGCCGCGCCCATTGATCCAGAGGATCACCTCCGCGCCGGCGTAGGACGCGCATCCCCATGCCTCGGGAAAGTAGCCGTCATAGCATTGCAGGATGCCCACCGGAGCGAAATCCAGGTGGAACACGGCAAACTGGTTGCCGAGGATGCCGCGCGCCTCGGCGTCTTGGCCGGCGATGGGAGGCCACCAGTGGGGTGGTGGGCCGGCGGCGGGATGCGTTTTGTAGTAGCGGCCCAGCAGGTTGCCCTGGCGGTCCACCATTAGTGCCGTGGTCGCCCAGCGCGGGCCATGGCTTTCCACCAGGCCGGCGATGGCATAGAGCCCGTACGCGGCCGCCATCTCCCGAAACGCTTCTACCCGCGGGTGTGAGATGGGGATGCGCTGCCCCAGGGTGTACTCGGGAAAGACGATCAGGTCCGCGCCGAACTCGGCGGCCTCGGCAAAGAACGGCCGCATGCGCTCGATGACCGTGTCGTGCTCCTGCTGGAGCTGAACCAGGGTGATGCGGGCGGTGGCGTGCATGGGTGACCTCCTGCGCGGCTAGCGTTCCGACATTAGGTGCGGGACGCCCGATGGCACCAATCCCCGTAGGCCCTCTACCGTGACGGTCTCGACATCGCTGGCTCCGTCGATCTCGACGATGGCGCGGATCGCGCGCGGCTCGGAGAGATCCAGCCCGTCGATGGTGATAGCCTCGCTGTTCTCGATCTTTATCCCTACCGCAGTGGCGGCGGGGATATCCTCCCGCGTTCCCGAGCTCTCCAGGCGGTTGTCACGCAAGACGATGCCGGCGGCGCTGCCCAAGTAGATTGCGTTGCGCGGCCAATCGCGGATGGTGTTCCCCTCGATGACAATGTCCCGTTGCCCTCGCCAAGCTGCCAGGCCGAAACCGAGCTTGTTGCCCTTGATCTGGATGGCGGCGGCGTCGGGTTGCAGCCCGTATGACCCACTGAATCCCACGTGCTCGATCAGGTTGTCCCGGATGGTGATGTCGCGCGCCATGGGTCCCTCGGGCCAGTCGGGCTCGTTGGCGATCACGATGCCGTTGCCCGAAAGGTTCCGGATGGTGTTGCCCTCGATCAGGCCATCGCCCGACTTGATAAAGATGGCATAGCGGCGATGGTTCTGGAACGTGTTGTCCACGATGGCGAACCCCTCGCCACAGGCGTCACGGTTGTAGACGTGGTCGGCGCTGCGATAGTCGGCCCCCGCGCGCATGTCGGCGATGGGGCGGTCCAGCGCCAGCAGGGTGTACCCGCCCTCTGCGCCCACGCTGACGATGGTCGCGTGCCCGCGCAGGACGCCGTCGATGGGATCCCAAATCTCGAGCAGGTCACCCGCGCGCATCTGCCCCGCGCCCGTCACGCCGATGCGCGTTTCGTCGTACACCTGTCGCACCAGGTTGGGCACGGTGTAGATGTTGATGGCGTCGTCGGACATGCCCTCAAAGTGTGAGCTCTCGATCCGCGGGCCGATGCGGGCTTGCTGGCAGTGCACGCCGTCGGCGTTGGTGCTGTTCAGGCGGTCGGTCTCGGGCGCGATCTCCACGCGCAGGCCGCGGATGGTCACGTTGTCGGCCTGCAGCAGCGTCACCGCCGAAGTGGGCGACGCATAGATGGTCACGTTCTCGATCAGCACGTCGCTGCTGCCGTGGATATCGACGGCGCCTCCGCCGCTGCGAGCCACGTACACAAAGGCGTCGCCCACCTGCACCCGCGTGAGTTGGTCGCGGTAATGGCCGGGGTCGAGATGGGCGCGGTAGAGGCCCTCCTCCTCCAGCGGCTCCCACTCGGCGATCATCAGGTGGTCGCCCACGTCCTCGCGCAGCATGGCGGTCTCACGGTGGCGGACGGTGCCAAAGCAGAGCGGCGCCCGTATAAAGACCAAAGCGCGAGGGTGCGGGTAACCGGGATCGACGGCCAGGTCAAAGGTGCCGGCCTGGGGATCGACCGCCGTAATGGTTCCCTGGCTGTAGGGGAGTGGATCATAGTCGATGGTGAGGTCGGCGATCTCGACGTCCTGGGAGCTGTGCACCAGCAAGCCGCCAGAGCCGGGGTTCTGCATCAGCAGGCGGGCGCCATTGCCCGCGATCTGCAGCCCGTCAGCGCCGCTGACAGTGAGGTGGTAGCCTCCGTCCGAAGCGTCGATCATATAAGTGCCGGGCTCGAGCTCGACGACGCCGCCTGGCTCTGCCGAGGCCTTGGCCAGAGCAACCCGCAGCGCCTGGCTATCATCGGCGTCATCGTCGGGCACTCCGCCAAACTCGCGCGGCGATACTGCCAAATGCCCCGCTGTCGGCGAAGCGAGAGGCGTAGAAGTATCGGTGGGCGATGGCACGGCGGTGGCGGTGGCCGGTACGGCCGTCTGCGTCGCCTCGGGTCGCGAAGGGATGGCGGTTGCGGTCGGCGCTACGCAAGCGATCAGCGCGCCCATGCTGACCACCATGAGCGCGTGCCGGCAGCGCAGTGCGTTGGATCGTCGCTTTGTGGCCACCGGCGCCTACGCTTGCCCTACTAGACGGATGTTGCGCGCGTAACGGTTCAGAATAAAGTTTGCCTGCTCCGGCGTCTGCATGAGCTCGCCCTGGATCTTGAGGTTGCGGATGGTCACGTCCTCAACCTGGTGTTCCTCATCATGCCCGATAAAGCGCGACGACGGGAACGGCTGGCCCGTGACCGTGATCCGGTCAAAGGCGATGTCATGGGTGCGACCCCGCTGGTCGTCCTTGCTCCACATGGTCTCATAGATGATCAGCTCGATCAACCTACCCAGCTCTGACGGAGCGATGTCGTCCTCGGCGATCTTGGCATGATCGACGATGGCGTCCTCCACCCGGATGTCCTCAAAGCGCACATCGCTGATCTCGGCGCGGTCGCCGTTCTGGATGTCCATGGCGATATGGACGTGATGGATGATGTCGCAATCGTGGAACAGGATCCGCCGCATCCGATCAACGGCCGTCTCGGCGCCCAGCTCCAGGGCGCGCCCCCAGTCGTTCCAGAGGGTGCAGCGGCGCACGATCACATCCTCCACCACCGGCAGCTCGGCCGTGGGCAGGTCGCGGTAGCGGTTGAACCCCTTGAGCACGATGCTGTCGTCAAACGAGCGCACAAAGCAATCCTCGATGACGACGTCGCGGCAGTTGACCAGATCGATGCCGTCCGAGTTGTAGCGCCATAGGCCGATCAGCTTTAGGTCGCTGATGGCCACCTGTTGGCACATTGTCGGAACCACCGCCCAGACGTGCGGATCGCGGATCACGATGCCGCGCACCTCGACGTCGGTGCAGCGGCCCAGCCATACCGTCGGCCCCATGTCATTGCGCTTGATGGTGCTGGAATCCAGGATGCCGCGCCCGAGGATCTTGACGTCATGGGCGTCCTCGGCGTGTATGGCGCCGTGGACGATGGCCCCGCCGTGAATATACACGGTCTCGCCCGACTTGACGGTGATCTGGCCGGCGTGGTGGACGCCAGGCCCAAAGTAACGCACGTTTGGATCATCAGGCCGAGGGGCGTCGGCCTCGATGGGGCTGGCGAAAAGGTGCAGGGCGTGATGCCAGCCGTTCACCTCAACGACCAGATGGCGCGCTCCCGGCAGTTGGAACCGGATGGTATCGCCCTCCACCTCTGGCACGATGCCCAGCGCGTGTGGCCGCACGGTGACCTGCTCAATGGGGCGTGCCGACTCGACCACCACCTCGGCGGGGCCGTTCAGGTCGACATAAGCAAACGCGGCCATCTCGGTCTGGTCCAGCGGGCGCTGGTACCCGGGCCAGACCTGATTGACCGGCATGGCCGAGACGCGCGCGGGATGGACAAAAACGGGTTGACCGCCGATCGATAGCGTGTACAGGTCGGAAGGCTCGGTGCCCTCGGGAGCGGGATAGGTGACGATGGTGGTGCTCATGGTGGCTCCTTTGGCCCTGAGATGCTTGGGCGGTGCCCGCGCATCGGGTACACTAGCTGGGTGGTATGGTAGCCGCCTTGGAGGCGCCTCGCAAGCGCTCTATGGTGGCCGGCAGGATGCAAGGAGGATTGGATGAAGGTGCTGTTGATCTCGGGAAGCCGAAACCCAGAGGGGCAGACGGCCCGCGCCGCCCAGGCGTTGCTGGCGGGGGCCAAAAAGGCCGGCGCTGAGGTGGATCTGCTCTATCTGCCAGAGCTGGCCATCGAGCGGTGCCGCCAATGTGAAGCCAACGGGTGGGGCGACTGCCGCGCCATCGGCGATTGCGTCATCGAGGACGATCTGGATAGCGTGTTGGCGGCGATGCGCGGCGCCGATCTGCTGGCCTTTGCGACGCCGGTCTATTACGGCACGCTGAGCGAGAGCATCCGCGCCTGCCTGGACCGCGTGCGCCGCGTGTGCACCCACGAGGACGGCCGAGTGGGCATCCGCGGGAAGCCGGCCGTGGGCGTGTGTGTGGCTGGCGGCGGTGGCGGCGGATCGTACAGCTGCGCGGTCGACCTGGAGCGCGTGCTGACATCCATCGGCTTGGATGTCCTGGCGATCCAGCCGGCGCGCCGCCAGAACCTGGACGCGAGCTGTGAGATGCTTGAGCTCTTGGGCGCCTGGGCAGTTCGCCAGGGCAAAGAGGCCTAGGCTGCCTCGGTCGCCTTCTTGTAGGCCTTGACCAGGTCACCCATATAGTAGAGCATGCCCTGGGCGGTGTACTCGTCGCCCTCCAGGCGGATGTTGCCCGTCATGTAGGCGGCTTCGGCGCTGCGGGCGCCTGTGAATAGCTCATGGAGCATGTCGCCCGTGAGATGCACGACGATCTGGCATCCGTCGGTGCTCGCTTGTTCCCAGGAGACGTCGCCCTCTCGAAAGCTCAGCTTGAAGGCGGCGGTGGGGCTGGTGGTGCGAAAGCCGACGGTGCGCTTGGCGTACTGGATGCGTTGCTTGAACGCATCGCTCTCTTGCAGCGTGGCGACCATGGTGTCGATGACGCCATAGAGGGCCTCGGCCGACTCGTACTGGGCCATGTCTCCTAGCTCCTTTGCTGATAGATGCTCTCATTTGCCATTCTAGCGGCATGCCAAGGCCATGACAAGCCCGTTGACCAAAGGAGATCGCCATGCGTGTTCAGATTCGAGCCACGGGCGCCGCCACCGCCCACGTGCCGGTCACGATCCTGGGACAGAACCTGGAGATGGCTGGCGATACCGCGGCAGGCCTCTCCACCGACCGCCTAAGCAACGGCGGGTTCCTGGGGCCGGCCGACCCGCAGACTGGTCTGGCTCCCGGCTGGCTGCCGGCCATGAGCCACAATGCCGGTGGGGTGCGCTTTGAGCTCACCGCCGGGATGAGCATGAGCGGCGGCTGGTCGCAACTGATCCACAACTATGGGCGCTCCAGCCAGGTGGGCATGCTGCAGACGGGTCGGTGGGTGTGCGCGGGGGAGCGGCTGGAGGTGACCCTGTGGGCCCGCGCCCAGCATCGCCCAGCGACCCTGCGGGTGGGTTTGCGGCCTCTGGATCTGCCGGCCCCCGCCTATGCCCAGCAAGAGATCCGGGTGGACGCTACCTACTGGCGGCCGTACACGGCGGTGCTGCCGGTCGCCAAGGATGACGACCAGGCGGTGTTCACCTGCACGTTGGATGGCCCCGGCATGGTGTGGATCGACCAGGTGCATCTGCGGCCAGAGGGCGCTGGCACCGTGCGCCAGGATCTGGTCGACGCCTGGCGCGATCTGGGCATGCCGGCGCTGCGCTTTCCGGGCGGATGTATCTCTACGAACTACCACTGGCGATGCGGAACGGGACCGCAAGAGCTGCGAGCGACACAGCCCGACCCAGTGTTCAAGTGGGATACGTCGTACGAGTTCGGCACCGACGAGTACTTGGCGTTGTGCCACGATCTGGGCATCACACCCCAGATCAGCGTCAACGTGGGCAGCGGCACGCCCGGCGAGGCAGCCGCTTGGCTGGCCTATTGCCGCGAATGGTACCTGGGGCGTGATCTGGTGCCGCCCGTCATCTATGTGGGGATCGGCAACGAGCATTGGGGAACTTGGGAGCTGGGCAACATGACCGGGGCCATGTACGCGGAGGCGCTGCGGGCCTACGTTCCAGGCATCCGTGCGGCCTATCCGGAGACGCGGATCATCGCGCTCGGTCCCGAGACCGGCGAGACGTTGCTCCCTCAGGAGCGCCTGCCCTGGCGAGCGCCGGTTCTGGCTCAGGCGGCCGATCTGGTCGATTTGCTGGCGGTGCAACACTATGTGAGCGCCTGGAACGAGGAGCGCTCGCTGGAGCTGCCGCAGGCGCTAGCCGGCGTCCGTCGCCTATCCGACGAGGTGGCCGCATTGGTGGAGGACTGCCGACGGGCCGGGGGGCGCATTCGTGCGGCGGTGACCGAGTGGAACCTCTGGCGGCGCGCCGCTCACCACGACGGCCGCGGTTTCTGGGAGCCGCAGGATGTCACCCACGCCCTCTTTGTGGCCGCGGTGCTGAACGACTTTTGCCGTCTCGCGCCCGGCCTCGAGCTGGCCAACCACTATCACTTGCTGAACCCCATGGGGCTCTATATCAGCCGGGGGCCGTGCGTGCAGGCGGCGCCCTCTGTCGACGTGTTTCGCCTCTACCGGCGGGCGCTGCCGGGGAGGCGCGTGCCGCTCAGCATCGCCACGCCCGATCTGGATGTCGGTGATGCGCCACCGCTGGCGGCCATCGATGCCGTCTGCTTGGATGGCGACGAGGGGCGCTGGCTGCTGGCTTCCAACCGCCACCCCACCCAAGAGGCGCAGCTAACCTGGGACGGCCTGGGCGCCGCCCAGGAGTTGGTGAGCCTGGTGGGGGCGCCCGACGGCTCGGGCTGGCGGCCGTGGGCGGGCAACGTCTCTGCCGATGAGGCGGCCCTGCCCCCGCTCAGCGTGGCGGCTGTGCGCCTGGCGGATGTGCCCTAGCCAAAATGCTATGCGCCGGACCCGGTGGGGTCCGGCGCATGGTATCGCGTTTGGCTTCTAGTCGGCTCGGTTCTCCCAGACGTGGAACGTGGCGCCACAGCACGAGCAGCGGACGCGTTCCATATCTAGCCAGAGCAGCTTGGCCTGCTGCGTCTCCCCGCAGCAGGGGCACTCTAGCTCGGGGTGAACGGGTGCATCTTTGCCTTGCGCGGCCATGATGGGCCGCTGGGCCTCGTGGCGGTCAGCATTGACCTGCATTCCTGCCTCCTCGCAGAATGGTCTCGAGAGCCACAGGGACAGTATAACACACAGGCGCGTGTCTGTATAGGGGATTGTCGGGCAGCGCGGGGTCACCTCTGGTAGACGGCGTCCAGCAGGGGGGTGATGCGCGTCCAGTCCCAGCGCTGCGCATGTTCGCGCGCGCGCTGGCCCAGCGCGCGTCGCCGGGCCTCGTCGCCTAGCAGATCACAGATGGCTTGCGCATAGGCCTCGGCCTCATCGGCCAACAGCAGGTGCTCGCCATGGGTCACCTCGATCCCCTCGGCGCCCATGCTGGTGGAGACGATGGGCAGCGCTGCCGCCATGGCCTCCAGAAGCTTTAGGCGAGTGCCGCCGCCCATCCGCATCGGCACCACGAACACGTCCGCGCCCGCCATATACGGCCGAACGTCGGGCACGTACCCAGTGACGGTGACGCTGGGGTCATAGGTGAGCTGCTCCAGCCGCGGGTGAGGGCGCTTGCCCACCACGAAAAAGCGCGCCTCGGGATGCATCAGCATGACCTGGGGCCAGACGTGACGGTGGAACCAGAGCACGGCGTCCACATTGGGCCGAAAGTCCATCTTGCCCGTAAAGAGCACCGAGGGCGAACCCATCTCGTCTGGGGCGGGCGGCAGTGGTTTGTAGCGGTCGGCGTCCACCCCGTTGGCGATCACGATGGGGTCCAGGCGTTCGTCTAGGCGGCGCAGGGCGGCCGCGTCGGCCTCGGAGACGACGATGACAGCGCTAGCCCTCTGGCAGACGTGGCGCTCATAGCGCCGCAGCCGCAGCCACTGCAGGCCCGAATAGAGGGCGTTGGGCCAGCGGCGGGGATCGTGCCCGTCGGCCTGGAGCGCGCGCCTCTGCAGCAGATACTCGGCGTTAAAGTCGTCGAACACTAGCTTGGGCGCACTGTCGCCTAGCCATTCCTGAACGAGCAGCCCGTAAGGCGCCATCTCGATGCTCTGTACCTGGATATAGTCATAGCTTTGGCTGGTGACTAGTCGCTCCAGAGCCTGGGCATAGGTAGGCGAGGCCAGGCGGTCGGCCATGTCGGGCCGCCGTGATAGCAGTAGGGTACGGAGGCGATCGGCGCTGCCCCGTTTGGGGGCTGGGACGGTGATCACCTCGGTGCAGGCTTGCTCCAGCGGCTCGGTATCGCGTGGCCGCTCGGCAAAGCTCAGCAGGGTGACGGCATGGTGGGCCGCGGCGTAGCGGAGCAGGTGATAGCTGCGCAGCGAGCCGCCCTGCTCGGGAGGGTAGGGCAGCTCGGACGTGAGGAACAGGATGCGCTTGGCGACGTTGCCCATGGGGATGTTCCTACGCGTGGCTAGGCCACGCTGTGGTAAAGCGCCAGCGTCTCTTCGGCGGCCTTGTCCCAAGAGAAGCAGGCAGCGCGCCTGAGCCCCTTGTCCGATAGGCTGGCCCACAGGGCCTCGTCGCTGAGCAGCCGCCAGGTGGCTGCTGCGATGGCGTCAGGATCGTCGGGTGGGGCGGTAAGGCCCGCATCGGCCACGATCTCGGGGAGCGACGAGACGTCCGAGACGACCACGGGGGTGCCGCAGGCCATGGCCTCTAGCGGCGTGAGCCCAAAGCCCTCGTAGAACGAGGGCGCCACCAGCGCTCGGGCGCCATTATACAGCCAGAGCAGCTCCTCGGTGGAGACGCGCCCCAAAAAGTGAACCTTGTCGGCCAGGTCCAGCTCCTCCACCAGGTGAAAGACGTCCTCAAAGAGCCACCCCTTGGCCCCCGCCAGGACGAGGGAGGTGTCGGTGTGGTACTCGTCCAGGAGCAGCCGAAAGGCGCGCAGCAGGTTGGGAATGTTCTTGCGCGGCTCGATGGTGCTGACAAACAGGAGGAAATCGCGGTCTACGCCAAAGCGGTGCGTGATCCGTCGCTTGGCCTCGCGGCGATCCATGGGCTGAAAGTAAGAGCTGGCGGCCTCATAGATGACCGTGATGCGCTTTTCGTCCACGCCAAGCAGGCGCACGGTGTCGCGCTTGGTGGCGTTAGAGACGGCAATGATGGCATCGGCGCGCCGCACGGCCTGGTCGATCTGCCCATAGTAACGCGCAGACTCTTTGGTCATGAAGTGAGGATAGAGCATAAAGTTCAGGTCATGCACGGTGATGACCGACTTGCACTTGGCTCGCAGCGGCGGAATGAAATCGGGGCTGTGCAAGAGGTCCAGCTTGAGGAACGAGACCTCGAGCGGCAGGGTAAGCTGCTCCAGACGGTGATGCGACGGCGTGAGAATGCGCCGCGTGTCGAACCCTTCCTCGGTGACCAGGGGCTGGCGGCTATGGTAGCTCTGGAGGACGGTAAACTCGTCCCCGCTGCGGAGCTTGGCCAGCGCCTTGATGAGCTGCAAGGTGTAACGACTGATCCCCGCTGATCGATAGTGCGTCAGGCGGGCATCAATGCCGATTCGCATGCCCTCGGCTCCTTTCAGAGCGCAAGCCCTGCCACAAAAAAGAGGCCCCCAACCCGCCGCCACACGGCTGGATATGGGGGCATCCATGCATCCCACGTTCGCGCGATAGATTACCAGAAACGGCGCAAAAGGTCAAAATCACCTCTCGGCTGCGCGCCAGGCGCGGCTGGGCATGATCATTCGGCCGCGGCCTGTACCGCGGTGACATAGGGGGCAAGCTCGCTTGGCAGCCCCAAGGCCGCCAGTTCCTGGGCCAGCCGTCTAGGATCGCTCCGCTCGGCCGCGAGTGCCTGCCAGGTCTTTGCCTCCAGCGGGACCAGGCGCCCCAACCCCGCCGACTCGGGCGCGATGATACAGCCGCCTCCGCCTTGCCAGTAGCGTAAAGTGCTGCCATCGGGCAGGGCGGTCTCGAGGGTGCGTGGCCGCCGATGGGGCTTGAGCCGCTGCATGAGCAGCCAACGATACAGGGCAGGGTTGTTGTACGTCTCCGTCCAGCTATCGTGGTCGGCGTGGGGGTAGAGCGTCAATCGCGCTGGCCCTCCCAACGCCTGAAGCAGTGCCACCAGCTCTTGCGAGCCGCTGGGCGGCACAACCTGGTCGCGAGCGCCATGGAACGCCCACACGGGCATCTCCCAGAGGTTGAGCACCCGAGCGGGAAAGCCGCGGAACCAATCGCCGCCCCCACAGATGGGGGCGATGGCCGCCACGAGATCGGGGCGGTCGGCCGCCAGCGCCCAGGTGCCAAAGCCGCCCATGCTCAGCCCCGTCACATAGACCCGATCGGGATCCACACGGTAGCGCTGTAGGGCGTCCTCCAGCAAGGCAGCGAGCGCACGCAGCAGGCCCAACCAGGTGGTCTCGGCGGGGCACTGGGGCGAGAGGATGACAAAGGGAAGGGCGCGCTCTTCCGCCAGTTTCGGCGGGCCATGTTTGCATACCTGCGACAGGTCGTTCCCCCGTTCGCCAGCCCCATGCAGAAACAGCATCAGGGGCCAGCGCAGGTGTGGCCGCTCGTGGTAACGAGGAGGCAGATAGACCAGATGCCTCAGTCGCACCGTCTCGGTGATGGTCGCCTCGAACAAGGACTCGCGTTGTGGCACGTTCACCCCCGTCGACGTTAGCAGGTTGGACGCGGTCCGTCGTCAGCGGTGGCAGGGGCTGTACGCTTCAGGGCACAGCCCCCGCCTGCCGCACGCTACTCGTTCTGAGGTTGTAGAGGCTTGTTCTTGAGCTCAAACAGGTGGTCGCCTGGCAAGAGGCTATGGATGGTCTCGGCGGATACATCCAGCAACGCCGCGGCGTCCATGGGCTCGGCCACAAACTCGGGAAAGACCTTGCCCTTGGTGCTGAACTCTTCCTTCAGGGCATCAAAGACCAGCGTGCCCTCACGGTCCTTGGAGATCCAGCGGAAGGTAAAGCCATAGATGGGGCGGAAGTAGAGGTCCATCCGCTCGACTTCTAGCGTCTCGTCCAAGATGGTGTCGGCGTCCACGGTGCCCGTGGTGCCAGCGATGGCGCGCTTGACCATGGTCGAGGCCGAGACGGTGGGCGGCAGCACCAAGGCGCTCTCGGGGGCAAAGCTGTTGATGGCCTCGGGGGAGACCTCCTGGTAAGGGTTATTCAGGTAGGCTGCCAGCGCCTTGTCGGTCTGGCCGTCGAGCGCGTTGACAGTCACGTCGACGCGACCGCCGCTCTGGCAATGCTCCATGCCCTCTAGCGTGATCTGCCCGCCGATCACGTCGTAATCGACCTCATTGATGGTGATTGCCTTGACCTCGGCCGAGGGGACCGATACAGCATAGCTGCGCAGCCGATCATAGATCGCCTCAGCCCTGACGACGACGTGCCAGAACGGCTCGTAGCGCACTTCGCGGTACGCTAGCTCATAGTCGTCCTCGCTGGGCCGCTGAAAGAGTCGCGCCAGGGTGCCAAAGGCCGAGTCCTTTTTGCCCCACGCCAACCCTTCGGCCTTGTCCAACGTCGCCCGTTCCTGAAAGACCAACACGCGGGGATCAGCAACCCGAATCTCCATGTGAGCAGCTCCTCTCTTGCACCTACGGCCAACCGTTGATCGATCCCGTTCCTCAACGCCACTATAAGCGACGCTACACACAAGGTCAAGGGCTAGCGCTGATACTCGAGCGGGCAGTGGAAACCATCATCTGCAACAGCACGTCCAACTCGTCAGCCGTGATGGAGGGCACGACGCGATCGTAGCGGCCGATGATGCCATAGACGTGACGCCCCTCCTCCAGGGGTAGCCAAACGTACACCACTTGGCTCAACAGGTATCGGCGCTGCGGGTCACGCGAATAGAGCGAGACCGACGCGGCCAGAAGGGGATCGTCATGCAGGCGGCGCTGCACTTGGATCACCTCGTTGCGGCGCGCCTCCAGAGCTCGCACCTCCTCGGCCAGTGCGTCCAGCCCTTGTCCATCGAGAGTCACGCCCACGGGTTCGTCCACCAGGCGCACCTTGGCCCAGGCCTGGCGCGGCGGCATGAACGAGAGCTCGTTCATGCCCTGTTCGCTGACCGTCCACTCGACGGGGTGTGTCACCGTGACCGCGCCTGTGAGATCGACCGATGCGACCCACGATGACGGGATCTCGATGCTGCTCAGCGCGTCGAGGTCGTTCGCCCAGATGGGCGTCACGTCAGGCTCGGGGGTGCGGGTGGGCGCGCGGGTAGCCGTGTGGGTGGGGCGTGGCGTTCGTGACGCCCTGGGGGTAGCGGTCAGCACTCGCGGCGCAATATCGGTTGCCTCGGGGGGCACCGTCACGGCGGCATGAGGCCGCTCGTCCTCGGTCTCGATGATCGTCACGGGGCGCACGGGCGTGGCGGTGGGGCCCTGACAGGCCGCCAGGGCGGATCCCATCAACGCCAAGCCGCCCGCCAGCGCAAGGCTGGCCAGGCGGGTCGCAAACCAGGATCGGGGGCAGTGTCGTCTAGTTGGCATCATATAGGTGACGGCCAGCGGGCGCCCAGGGTTCCGACGGGTATGCCGAGCCCCTGGACGCCCTCGCTGACCCTAGCGGCCAAATCCTTTCTCTGCGGAGGCGATCTCGTCCGCCGTGACCTCGCGACTGAGGTGCGACGAGAGATAGACGCCCTCGGTGATAAAGGCGGTGTTTAGCGCGATGCCCGCCGTATCCAGCAAGGGCACGCGCCCCAATTGCGCCCACACCCAGTGACGCTGGCTGTGGTCATAGCCCGCGGTGGTGGGGTCGCAGCGGTGCCAGCGCGTGTCGGCTCCCTGAAGATCAAAGGTGCCGTCCATCTCGATGTCGGCGAGCGTGGTGAAATAGGAGAACGGCTCCAGGCGCAGGCCGCCCTTGGCGCCATAGATGTGGTCGCCCTGAGGCTGGTCCGAGTGAATCGCCCAGGCCTCTTCCATCAAAAAGGTGATGCCGCCAGCCATGCGAATGACGGCCATGCCCAGCTCCTCGACGTCGTATCCCGCCTCGTCGCGGCGATCCTCGTACATGGGCAGTTGCTGGAAGGTGCTGCCCGAGACCGTCAGCACGTCGGGGTTGCCCAGGAGGTACAGGATGCGCGAGATGTGGTAGACGGCCATATCCAGCATGGCGCCGCCACCAGCGGCCTTGCGCTGGACAAAGGCGGGCGTGGCATAGCCATCGACCCACGGGCGCCCTCGGCGACGATAGTGCGACGCCTTGGCATAGTAGATATCGCCCAGTAGGCCCTCGTCGATGATCCGCTTGGCGGCGCGGCACTCGGTCTGGTAGAGGGTCGAGAGCTGGATATGCAGCTTCTGGCCCGTCTCCACGGCCTTGTCATACATGGCCTTGGCATCCTGGTAGCACCACGACATGGGCTTTTCGCAGTAGACGTTCTTGCCAGCCTCCAGCGCCGCGATGGTGACGGGGGCGTGCAGGCGGTTGTGCAGGGCCACGTCCACCGCGTCGACGTCGTCGCGTTTCAGCAGCTCGGCATAGTCGGCATAGACGTGGGGGATGCCGTATTCCTGCGCCACGCGCTGGGCCTCGTCCTGACGCAGGTCGCAAACGGCCACGATCTCGGCCTCGGGAACCTCGGCATAGTTGCGGATATGCGACTTGCCGATGATGCCCGTCCCAATGATTCCGATCCGTACCTTGTCCTTCATGGTGCTCCTTTGCTGCAACCATCCATCTCATACCGTCCGAGGCCCAAAGAGGGGCCAGTCAGCCCACTAGAGCGGGAAAGCGGGGCCCTCTTGGACGCGCTCGACCCCCGCGGGCAGTTCGATCTCGCAGGTGATGCTGCCGTCGTCGTGGCGCTCGTGGGCCACGCGGATCAGCCCATGAGGCGTTGGGAAAGTGCCCCGCGCCCATGCCAGGTCGCCCAGATGCGGCGCGATGCGTACCTGGCGGAATCCTGGCGCGACGGGTCTCACGCCCAGCACGTGCTCCGAAAGCCAGGCAGTGGGACCGCCAGCCCAGCCGTGGCACAGGCTATGGCGCAGCCCCTGGTAGCAGTAGCGCCCAAAGTCCGCGTGGATGTCGACGCGACCAGGCGGCACCACCTGGTCGATGCCCACGGCGCCTTCCGTCCAGGCCAGGTCGAAATCCTCCCAGAAGGTGGTGGCGCCCATGTCCAGCATGGCGCCCCAGTAGCTACGAATGGCGTCGAGGGCGCCCTGATAGTCGCCGGCCAGCGCCTTTGCCTGGAGCATATAGTAGCCGTAGAACGTGCTCATACCCTGGGCGCCACCCACGGCCAGCACCTGCTCGTTCATGGTGCGGGCATCCTCAAGGCCGGCCAGCGCCAGCAAAGCCGCGGCTTGCTTGGTCTCACCGATGGCGGGGCGGTGGCTCCCTAGGGAGGCCTGATACCGCTCATACTGCTGGCTCATCTCGGGCTCGTCCAACGCCGAGCAGATCTCGGCGCCGGCGCGCATGACCAGCACCATCAGCGCCTGCAGCCCGGCGTGCCGTGCCACGTCGTTATCGGCCGTGGGCCAATCGAGAAAGCGCATCCCATCCAGCCGCTCGGCGCCGTCGGCCCCGATCCGCGCAAAGAGCTGCTCCAGTAGGGCCAGCACATAGTCGCGCTGCTGCTGCAGGTAGGCCAGGTCGCCGTGGTAGAGGTACCAGTGATGGTGGATCAGCAGCCACCAGAGCGAGTAGGAGCTGATGCCATTCATCCAGCCGGGCAGGGGAGTGCCATCGCGCACAAAATCCAGGCTGCGCGGCACCACATCCTGCGCCCCGAACACCGTGCTGATGACCCGCGTCTCCGGATGCATGTCGCCGATCCAAACCAGCCGGTCGCGCTTGATGCCGTCCCATAGGTACTCTTGCATGTTCAGCTGTACGGTGTAGGCGCCAGTCTGCCAGATGCGGTTGAGGCGGTCGTCGCTGCAGGAAAAGGTTCCCAGGTGGGGCAGATCGCGGTAGATGGCGATGGCGCGCACGGCGGTGAGCTGGATTTCTTTGCCGGCATCCACCAGGTCGATGCGCACAAAGCGAAAGCCGGTGTTGCCGATCTCGTGCGAGCCGATGGCGGGAACCAGCGTCACCTGGTCGCGGATGGCGTGGTCGTTGCGATAGCTCTGGCCTGGGATGCCATCGGGATCCACGTCGGACATGGCTTCGCTGACAGACTCGCCAAAGCGCACCCGCAGCTTCACAGGCTTGGTGTCCGTCGCCGCGATAGCCGTGATCTGGACGCCGCCCTGGAGCTCGCGGCCGAAATCCAACAGGATGCCTGGTGCCTGACCCTTGTGGGCCAGCGTGCAGATCTCTTGCGGAAAGAGCGACGCCTGCCCCCCCTGCTCGACCAGCAGCGCCTCTGGGTTCCGCGGAGCGGCGTCGCCCTCGGTCTGCCACACGATGCGGGTGGGCATCACATAGCGCCGCACGCGGGGATCAACGGACAGGTCGGGCGTCGTGTAGGCCATGGTCACTGGCTCCCTGTTTTCTGAGTGGACG
>DAIRUQ010000058.1:0-17076 GCA_036803245.1 Chloroflexota bacterium
GTCGGTTTGCCCGCGATGTGGTGGAGGAGGGCCTTCTGGGCGGGTTCATCGCCGGCTTGACCAAGGGCGTGATCCGAGCTAGCCAGTCGGCTCGACGGACAGTCGAGGAAGGCACCCTAGACGGCTCGATGCGGGTGGTGGCGCGGGGAGCGCGGGCGTCCAGCGACCGGGTGGCCAGCTGGCACTCGGGTCGGCTGCGCGCCAACCTCTTGTGGGTAGCGCTTAGCTTGGCGGCACTGACGGTGTGGGCCATTTGCGGTTGAGGCATCGGCGATCGGCGGCACGTCCCACGGTAGTGGCGGACGAGCCGGGAAGGAGGCGAGTGTGGCGCTGAATCAGGCCTCGTGGGGGCTGCTAGCAACCCTCGGCGTGCCGCTGGTGGCGGCGGCGCTCTTGGTGGCGGTGCGGCCCAAGGGGCGCATCAGCGGATGGATAGCCGGCGCGGCGGCCGCGATTCCCCTGGTAGCCATCCTGTGGATGGTGCCGTCGCTCCAGCGAGGAGAGGACCCGACGCTCTACCTGCAATGGGTTCCCATGGCGGGTATCTCTATGGATCTGCACCTGGATTGGATCAGCCTGCCCTTTGCCTTGGTGGAGGCGGGGGTGACGCTGGTGGCGGTGGTGTATGCCTGGGGCTACCACGAGCCCGACGATAGCTCGCCATACCTCTATGCCCTGTTACTTCTCTTTGCGGTCGGCATGGCCGGGACGACGCTTTCTGACGGCATGTTCCTGTTCTTTATCTTCTGGGAGATGATGCTGTTGGCCTCGTGCCTGCTCATCCTGGTGTGGGGTGAGGGCGATCGCAGGTCGGCAGTGGCGTTCAAGTACTTTGTCGTGACCCATATCGGGTCGCTGATGGTGCTGATGGCCTTTTTGATGATGTACAACGAGGCGGGCACCGACCGTCTCTCGGTGCTGCGAGCTGCTGGCACAGTGTTGCCGGCGGCTCAGGCCCAGGTTGCCATCGCCCTGATGTTGGTCGGGTTCGCCGTCAAGATGGCGGTCTTTCCCGTGCACGTGTGGCTGCCCGATGCTCACACGGTGGCGCCCATGCCCGTGACCATCATGCTGGCGGCCGCCATGCTGGCCATGGGCGTCTATGGCGTGCTGCGGTTCCCTATGGGGCTGTTCTCGGTTGAGGCGATGCTGCCCTTTGCGGTGCCGATGATGGTGGTGGGGGTGGTCTCTGAGATCTATGGGGCCTTGATGGCCCTGGCCGAGGAGGATATCAAGCGCATCGTGGCCTACTCTAGCGTGAGCCAGATGGGCTATATCCTCTATGGCCTTGGTACCATGACGCATAACGGCGTCGTTGGCGCCACGCTGCAGGTGGTGTTCCACGCCATCGTCAAGGCGCTGCTGTTCATGGTGCTCGGCCTGGTGATCCGCGCCACGAAAAAGCGCAAGCTCAGCGAGCTGGGCGGCCTGGCACGCTCTCTGCCGCTGGTGACCGTCTGTGCGGTGGTGGGTGGGTTGGCGATCGCGGGCGCGCCGCCGCTCTGCCTGTTTGTCAGCGAGTGGATGATCTTTGCCGGAGGCTTTGAGACGGCGCACGTAGCGCTCTCTGTGATCACGCTGTTTGGTTCGCTGCTCTCTGTGGCCTATGCGCTGCGTTTGATGCTGGGCCTCTTTATGGGCAAGGAAAAGTCACCCGTGGTCAACACGCAACCACTGGCCATGGTGGTGCCCACGGCGTTCCTGACGTTGCTGGCCATCGTGGAAGGGATTTTCCCCACGCCGTTGATCGGCTGGGTGACCGAGGAGCTGGCCCTGCTGATGGGAGGTCTCTGGTAGTGTCGGGGGATATCTGGGTCGCCTTGCCGCTGGCTTGCTTGGCCGCCGGGGCTTTGCTGGTGGCGTTCCTCGCCCGGGTGGTCACGCGCAGCAATGGGTGGCTGGCCGGGGCGACGGCGTTGGCGTTTGCGGGCGGCCTAGCGGCCACAGGCATGGCGGCCACCCACGCGCTGGCCTGGCAGGCGAGTACCGGTACCTGGCCGCTGTGGGGGAACACGGCGCCGGGAGGCGCGCTGCTACGGGCCGAGCCCGGGTCGCTGCTGCTGACCGGCGTGGCCATGGCCATGGGTCTGCTGGTGGCGCTCTACTCTGGGCGCTACCTCTCACTGGATCAGCGCTATATGACCTATTATCCACTGCTGCTGCTGCTGGTGATTGGCCTCTCCGGGGTGCTGATGGCGGCGGATCTATTCACCCTGTTCCTGGCGTGCGAGCTGATGGGCATCGCCTCGTACGTGCTGGTGGCGTTTCGGCGGCACACCGATACTAGCGTCGAGGCGGGCTTCAAGTATCTTGTGATGAGCAGTGCCGGCACCATGGCGATGCTGATGGGTGTGGCGCTGGTGTATCGAGCCAGCGGGTCGTTGCGGTTGCCGCAGATGGCCACGGGTAACCCTTGGGCTCGGGCGGGCCTGGCCTGCCTGGCCACCGGGCTGTGCGTCAAGGTGGGCATCGTGCCGGTGCACACGTGGCTGCCCGATGCCCAGGGTCGAGCCCCCAGTAGCATCAGCGCCATGTTGGCCGGGGCTGTCGAGGGCGGCGCCCTGTACGCCTTGCTCAAGGTTTGCATGGGGCTGGGCGTCTCGCCCGAGGCGCTGGGGACGCTTCTGATGGTTTCCGCCATGGTGAATATGTGCGTTGGCAACCTGATGGCGCTGCGGCAGACCTATACCAAGCGACTGCTGGCCTATTCCACCATTGCGCAGATGGGCTATATTATGTTGGCGATCGGGGTGGGCCTGCGGCACGGCGTCGGCGATGCGGTTCAGGCTGGCTTTTTCATGATGCTGGCCCACTCGGCGATGAAGGGGCTGGCCTTTTTGAGCAAGGGCGCGTTTCACTATTGCTGCGGCGTCACCGAGATGGAGCAGCTGCGGGGAGTGGCTCGCAAGCTGCCGCTGGTTTCGGTCACCATGCTGGTAGCGGTGATCGGGTTGATCGGGGTGCCGCCGCTGGCCGGATTCGCGGGCAAGTGGCTAGTGCTGGCGGAGGTGTTGCGCGCCGCCGACTGGCTGGGTCTGGTGGGCGCCGTCGTGTTCATCGCCAATGTGGTGCTAAGCTTGGGCTACTATTTGCCACTGGCGGCCATGCTGTTTGCCGTGCCGGACGCGCTGCCGGTGGTCAAGGTGCCGCTATCGCGGTGGATGGCTGTACCTTTATTGGCGCTGGCGGGGTTGGTGCTGGCCATGGGCGTGCATCCCGAGCCGTGGCTGGGCCTGACGGCTGGCGTGGGTCCCTATCTGTTGTCGCTGACTCCCTAGTGGACGGAGCGCGTGATGAAGACGGTGTTGCTGAGCCCGCCGGTAGTGATGGTGGTCTTTATGCTGCTGGCCGTGGGCATCTATCGGGCGGCGGGGGCGTTGCAGGCTCATAGCCCGGAGAGCGCCGGCAAGCATGAGCCCTATGCCTGCGGCGAGGATGCGGTGCTTTCTGAGGTGCGGCCGGCCTATCACACCTTTTTTCGGTTGGCGCTGATGTTTGGTATCCTCCATGTGGCCGGCTTGGTGCTCTCGACGCTGCCCTCGGAGGTAGAGTCGCCAGCGTTAGCCGTGGCCTATGTCGCCGGCGTAGCCATCGGCGTGGCTGTGCTCACGAGTCGGAGGGTGGGCTGATGGGATCCGAACTGACTCGGACACAGTCGGCCACGTTGCCGCTCTGGATAGAGCGGGTGGTCCGTTGGGCCCGGATCAAGTCGCCATGGGTGTTGCACCACAACACCGGTGGCTGCAACGGCTGCGATATCGAGCTACTCGACCTGTTGACGCCTCGCTATGACGTGGAGCGGCTGGGCATCAAGCAAGCCTACTCGCCGCGGCACGCCGATGTGTTGCTGTGTACGGGGCCGGTGACGCGACAGTCGCGCGATCGGCTCCGTCGGATCTATGAGCAGATACCCGCGCCCAAGTGGGTGGTGGCGGTGGGTAGCTGCGCTTGCTCTGGGGGCATCTTTCAGGGAGCTCCCAGTGTGATGGGTGGGGTGGACCAGGTCATCCCGGTGGATGTCTACCTACCGGGCTGCCCTTGTCGTCCCGAGTCGATGGTGGACGGATTGCTGCGGCTCTTGGCATCTTTGGAGGAAAAAGGGGGGCAATGATGAAGCGTAGACAGAGGTGCCTCGGCATCATCTGGGTGGTGCTCTATCTGGTGTTGGCTCTGGCGCCACTCATCTTTATGCTGGTGGGCGAGCGGCCCATGGGGCGCGAGTTCATCCGCGAGCTCTCGGTTGCCATGGGGTTTGCCGGCATCGGGCTGATGGCGCTGCACTTTGTGATGACAGCGCGCATCAAGGCGCTCAAGGCGCCCTTTGGCAGCGATGTGGTCTACTTTTTCCATCACCGCATGGGCATCGTGACGCTGGCCTTTTGGTTGGCGCACCCGATCATTCTCTTTATCCGCTTTGAGTGGTCGCGGGCCCTACTCAATATCTTTACGGCGCCGTGGCGGGCCAAGTTTGGTGTCGCCTCGGTGGCGGTGATTCTCGCCCTGGTGATCATCTCTGTCTGGCGCAGAAAGCTCAAGATCGAATACACCAAGTGGCGCATCTGGCATGGCGTGCTGGCCGTGCTGGCCATGGCGGCGGTCATGATCCATGCCTATATGGTGGGGCGCTATGTGGGCACGCCCGCCAAGCGGGCTGTCTGGCTGATCTATGGGGCCGTTTGCGTGGCGGCAGTGGCCTACCTACGCATCTACAAGCCCTGGCAGATGCTACGTCGCCCGTTCCAGGTGGTCGAGATCAAACCGGAGCGCGGCGATGTGTGGAGTTTGCTGCTGGAGCCGGTTGGCCACGCGGGCATCCGCTTCCGCGCTGGGCAGTTTGCATGGTTGACGGCTTTCCGCTCGCCCTTTACGGCTCATGAGCATCCCTTCTCCTTTGCCACCAGCGCCGACGACGCATCCGGTCGGGTGGGGTTCGCCATCAAAGAGCTGGGCGATTTCACCCAGACCATCGGCCAGCTCAAGCCAGGCGATCGGGTCTATCTTGATGGGCCCTATGGCGTCTTTTGCCCCGACTGCCACACTGACGTGGACAACTTGGTTCTGGTGGCGGGCGGTGTGGGGATCGCTACCATGATCAGCATTCTGCGGACCATGGCCGATCGCGACGACCAACGGCCGACGGTGCTGCTATACGGCAACCCAGACTGGGAGTCGGTGGCCTATCGCGAGGAGCTGGCCGAGCTCGAGACCAAGCTGAACCTGAAGGTGGTGCACGTGCTAGAGCGACCGCCCGAGGGCTGGGATGGCGAGACGGGTTACGTAACCCGCGACGTGATCGAGCGGTATCTGCCCAAGGACGGCACGAAGAGCGTTCGGGCGTTCATCTGCGGCCCGGTTGGGATGCTTAACCTGTGCGAAGGGGCGTTGCGCGAGCTCAACGTGCCCGATCGGTTCATTCATCTGGAGCGGTTTGATCTGGCCTAGAGGAGGTTGCCATGCGGCATCGCATCGCGAACTGGTTGATCGCCGGCATGACGGCGGCGCTCCTGTTGGGCGCCGTGCTGGTCGCGTTGGTTCAGAGCGGTTGATCCGATGGACAGAGACGCCGTCGTTCAGGCGATGAGGGCGGCCCTCGGCGCTGCCGTGGGCGAGCCACGAACGCTGCCCGTGGATGATCTGTTCGTTTCCGTGGAGCTGACTGCGCTGCGCGCCGCTGTCGAGCTTTTGCAGAACGAGTTCGATATCTGGCACCTGTCCACGGTCACCGGTCTGGACGACGGCGAGCAGCTGTTGCTGCATTATCACTTTTGGCAGGGCTCTGGCCTCACGCTCTCCGTGAGCCTACCCTATGAACGGGCCGAGGCGCCCACGCTGAGCGACCTGATCGAGGTGGCCGGCTTTTACGAGCGCGAGGTGGCCGAGATGCTGGGCGTCACCTTTGTCGGGAATGCCGACCTGAGGCCGCTGCTCTTGCCCGATGACTGGGATGAGGGGCCCCCGTTGCGCCGCCACGTGGACGGTCAGGGAGGCCAATGATGATGGATCGCATGACCATTCCCATCGGTCCGCAGCACCCTCTGCTCAAGGAGCCGATGGCGTTCACCGTCACCGTCGAGGGTGAGCGAGTGCTAGAGGCCGCCATGCGTCTGGGCTATGTGCATCGCGGCATCGAAAAGCTGGCCGAGAGCCGCACCTATGTACAGCTTGTCCATGTGGTCGAGCGGATCTGTGGCATCTGCTCCCACGTGCACACCACCACCTTTTGCGACGCGGTAGAGTCGCTGATGGGCCTGGAGGTGCCGCCCCGCGCACAGTATATCCGCGCGCTGCTGTGCGAGATGGAGCGCATCCACAGCCATCTGCTGTGGCTGGGCGTGCTTGCCAAGAACGTTGGCTTTGACACCGTCTTCATGTATAGCTGGCGCGACCGCGAGATCGTGCTGGACATCATGGAAGAGCTATCGGGCGGGCGCGTGTCCCATGCCGTCAACATCCTGGGCGGCGTGCGGATCGATCTCGATGCGGCCCAGGTGCAGAGGATCCTGGAGCGGTTCGATGCTCTGGAGCGCCAGGTGGAACGAGCGCTCGAGGTGGTGGAACAGGAGCGCACGCTGCGGGCGAGAACGCAGGGCGTGGGGATTCTGACCCCTGACGAGGTACGCCGCTATTGCGTGGTCGGGCCGACGGCGCGGGCCTCGGGCGTGGACGTCGATATGCGTCGCGATGCGCCCCGACCGCCATATGACGAGCTCGATGTGAACGTGATTCTGCACGACGCCGGGGACGTCTGGGCGCGCACGGTGGTTCGGGCTCACGAGACGCGAGAGAGCTTGCGCTTGGCTCGAATCCTCTTGGCAAACCTACCCGAGGGGCCTACCTCGGCACGTGCGCGCCGCCGGGTGCCCGCTGGTGAGGCCGTAGCGCGCTCCGAGGCTCCCCGCGGCGAGGTGTTCTACTATGTCCGTAGCGATGGCAGCGATACCCCGGCCCGACTCAAGGTTCGTACCCCCACGCTGACCACCTTGGCGACATTGCCTCGCCAGTTGGAGGGGGTCGCGCTCGCCGATGTGCCGGTAGTGCTGGCTGGCGTCGACCTGTGCATCGCCTGCGCGGATCGTTAGGGACTGGATGATGGTAGTAAGGGAAACGCTATCCGCCCTGTTCTCGATTCTGGTGTTCCCCGGGCTGGCCTTTGCGGTGCTCTGTGCCCTGACCTTTGAGTGGCTCGACCGACTGATCATGGCGCGGCTGCAGGGGCGCGTCGGGCCGCCGTGGTACCAGCCAGTCGCCGACCTGATCAAGCTGCTCGCCAAAGAGGATATCCTGCCCACGGGCGCCAGCCACACCGTTGGCGCGGTGTTGCCGCTGCTATCGCTGGCCTCCGTGCTGGCGGCCGCCATGTACGTCCCCGTGGCCGGCCACGTGGTCAGCTCGTTCGAAGGCGATCTGATCGTGGTCCTGTTCCTGTTGAGCCTGCCGGCCCTGGCCTACTTTGTGGCGGGATGGGTCTCGGTGGGCGTGTACAGCATCGTGGGTGGCAGTCGCTCCCTGCTGCAGTACTTTAGCTACGAGGTGCCCTTTCTCATGGCGTTGGCTACGCCGGCCATCCTGGCGGATTCGTGGCAGATTTCGGTTATCGTGGCGCGGCAGCCTACCTGGGGCGTGTTCACTATGCCGCTGGGTTTTTTGCTGGCGGTGGTGGGCCTCATCGGCAAACTCAAGCGCGATCCTTTCGATATCCCCAAGGCCGCGTCAGAGGTGGTGGCCGGCCCGCTGACCGAATACAGCGGGCGCAAGCTGGCCTTGTGGCACCTGACGGTCGACGTGCAGACGGTGGTGGGTATCATGCTGCTGGTGAACCTGTTTCTCGGCGGCCACACCAGCACCTTTTTCGCTGTGCCTGGATGGGCTGCGCCGCTGCTGTTCGCCGCCAAGGCGCTGGCCATCCTGGTGGGGTTAGCTACGGCCAGCGTGCTCTACGCGCGACTGCGCATCGATCAGCTGGCCCAGTTGGGCTGGAAGGTCCTGGCGCCGCTGGCTCTAGCTCAGATACTGGTAGCTTTATGGATGGTGGGCTGAACATGGCGCGTTACTCGTCTCCGCTGCTGAGCGAGCTGCTGCGCACGCTTTTGCGGAAGCGCATCACGATCCGGTACCCGTTCGCTCCGGTCGAGCTGCCCAAGGGCTACCGCGGCTTGGTGGTGGCCGACCCGGCCAAGTGCCGCGGGTGTGGCTTGTGTGTTCGCGACTGCCCCGCCGACGCTCTAGAGCTGGAAAAGGGCGACGACGGCTCCTTCCGGCTGATCCTGCACCCAGAACGGTGCGCCTATTGCGGCCAGTGCGAGATAAGCTGTCACTTTGGGTCTATCCAGCTGACCAGCGCCTTCAAGCCCGGCGCAACGTCCAAGGAGGAGCTCATCACGGTGCTGGTGGATCACCCCGCCGACGAGGACTCGCACGAAGACGACTAAGGGAGGCTCGTAGGGGGCGTGTGGGCTGGCCGAGGGCCTGTCGCTACGTGAGAGACAGGTCATTCCTGGGGGCCACGCGTCGCGCCAATCCAGTGGGCCAGCCGCCGCACGATGCCATGGTGCGGCGGTCTTGCTTCCCAACATGCTTGGGTGGCTCTGGCGAAACGTGTGCCGCCGTCTAGTGGTGGAACAGCCGTGTCTCGGTGAGCGCCATCACCATGCCGTACTCGTCGCAGGCCGCGATCACGCCCGCGTCGTTGACCGACCCGCCCGGCTGGGCGATATAGCTCACGCCGCTGCGCGAGGCGCGGTCGATGGAATCGCGGAACGGGAAAAAGGCGTCGCTGCTCAACGCTACCCCGCCCACCTCGTCCAGCCAAGCCCGCCGCTCCTCTCGCGTCAGCGGCTGCGGCACCTCGGCAAAGCAGGCCTGCCACGCGGCGCGTTCGGCGTTGGTCAGCTCCTCCAGAAAGTAGACGTCGGTGGCATTGTTGCGCTCGGCGCGCGAGAGGCCCTTGCGGAACGGCAGCGCCAAGACGCGTGGATGCTGCCTCAGGAACCACAGGTCGGATTTCTCACAGGCTAGCCGGGTGCAATGCACGCGTGACTGCTGACCGGCCCCCGCGCCGGTAACCTGGCCGCGATGGGCTAGCACCACCGAGTTGCTCTGAGTGAACTTGCAGGCCGTGGTAGCAACCACCAGATCCCGCCGCGCCTCGGCCGATAGCTCCTGAGCACGGGTGACCACGTTGGTAAAGGCGTCCGGCCCCAGCGCGGCGTCGTTGCGGCCCTGCTCCAGCGTCACGCCATAAACCTGGCGCCGCTCGATCTGCGCCGGGACATAGTCAGGATCGATGCGCAGCACGCGATAGCTGCCGCCGCGTTTGGCCCGCAGGATGGCCAGCGCCTTGGGCGTGTACTCGGGGGCAATGACGCCGTCCGAGACCTCGCGGTTGATCAGCCGGGCGGTCACCTCATCACAGCGCTCGCTCAGGGCAATGAAATCGCCAAAGGATGACATGCGATCGGCGCCACGGGCGCGGGCATAGGCCACGCCGATGGGGGAGAGCTCTAGATCGTCCACACAGCAGGAACGCGCCTCGGCCTCGCTGAGGGGCACGGCGACGGCGGCGCCCGCCGGGCTGACGTGCTTGAACGAGGCGGCAGCCGGCATGCCCAGCAGCTCGGCCAGCTCGCGAACGAGCTGCCAGGCGTTGAGGGCATCGAGTAGGTTGATGTAGCCAGGGCTGCCCGAAAGGACCTCAAAGGGCAGCACGCCCTGTTGCATGTAGGCGCGGGCCGGCTTCTGGTGGGGGTTCATGCCGTAGCGGAGAGGCAGCTCTCGTGCGCTCATGTCAAACCTTTCCTAGGAGTGGTCCGTCACTAATGCAAGGTATTCTAGGCGGGGCGGCGCCGGATGCAAGGATCGAGCGGGCAGCCGGTACCGCGCCCACCTCCGGTCGGCATCGTGGCAGATGGGCGCGGTTGGTGTGTCGCGGCGTTACCGGTGGCCTAGCCCTGCTCCGAATCCACAAACACCGGCGCTAGGAGGTTGTCCACCGGCACATAGTCGTCGGTCAGGATGAGCGGCGGTTCCATGGCCAGGTACTCGTCCAGCTCGTCCTGGGGTAGGGGGGCGCCGGGGCTGGTGATGTGATCCAGCTCGAGCGGCTCCTGGCTGGCTACGACGACCCAGGTGGTGCGCGGGGCGCTGCGCCAACTGCTGATGGTGGGGATCACCGCCACGTGCTCGAACACGGCCTTTTGCGTGCGTACGAACGCCCGCATAAAGCTGCCGCGACCGCCGCCATCGACAATGTTGGCCACATAGAGGCCATCCGGCGCCAGGAGGCGATCCACTAACTGGGTGAACTCGAGGGTGGTGAGATGGTAAGGCACCGAAAAGTCGTTGAACGCATCGCCAAAGATCAGGTCGTACGGCTCGCCGTCTTCCAGCGAGGCCATCAGCGTGCGCGCGTCCTCGTCGTAGGCCTCGATCCGCTCGCTGCCCTGCAGCCCCAGCGTCACGCGCGCAATCTCGGTGACGCCCGGGTCGATCTCGGCCACGACGATCTCGCTCTCGGGGTAGGTCTCTTCCATGTAGCGGGGAAAGGTATAGCCGCCCCCGCCGATAAAGAACGAGCGCAGACCGGGGTTGCGCTCGGCCAGCGGCTCGACCACCTGGGCATAGGTCCGTTCATAGCCATAGATCAGCGCACCGGGATGCTCGGGCAGGGTGTACGAGTGCACCAGGCGATCCAGCACCAGGGTGTGCACGACGGGCGGTTCCTCGTCATCGAACCCCAGCAGGGCGATGCGATCCTCGTCGAGATAGTCGGTGTTGACGTTGATGCAGAAGTAGTTGGTCTCCCGCAGGCACTCGGATGCCAGCAGGTCGGCTTGGCGTAGCCCCAGTAGGCTGGCGCCAATGACCAAGATGACAATGGCCGCACGGAGGATCGCCTGGCGCCAGGGCGCATCGGTGACGAACCAGAGGCCCATCAACGTCAGCACACCCGCGGCCCCGACAATGATCGTCTTGGTGCCGAACCACGAGATCAGGAAAAAGCCGGTGGCAAAGGTGCCGGCGATGCTGCCGACCGTCGACCAGGCATAGATGCGGCCCACCGTCGTGCCGCTGCGGGCCACGTCGGTCATGCTCAGTCGGACGATCACCGGCGAGATGCAGCCCAAAACCGCGCCGGGTAGAAAGAAGACGAGGCTGATGTGCGCCAAGACGCGCCCCATCAGCGGCATCCACTGCGGCCAGACCATGTCGCGAACTAGATCGCGCAGCAGCAGGATCGACAAGCTGAATAGGGCCGCCAGCGCAAAGAGCACCCCTAGCAGCCAGGGCGAAGCCCAACGGTCGGCTAGGCGGCCCCCGGTATAGTTGCCCAGGGCGATGCCGGCCATGATCACGCCGATAACCGACGTCCAGGTATAGAGCGAGACGCCCAAGACCGGCGCGGTCAGGCGGCTGGCCACCAGCTCGATGACCATGATGCAGAACGAGCTGACAAACACCACCGCGTGGGGATTCCACAGGCGCTGGCGCAACGAACGCCGTTGCGTCGCGTGCATGGGTTGGTCCTTTCTATGCGTCCATCATGGCAAAGAGCGGATTCTCGCCGATCTCGAGGGGCAGGGTGACCATGCCCCGGCGGCGTGATGACTCAAAGGTCGCCATGAGCACCTCAAGCGTGGCCCGGGCGCTGGTGGCGTCCAGCGTGTGGCAGGCGCCGCTGGCCGTGCAATCGATCATATCGCGGATGAGCCGCTCGTGGGCGGTGCCGGGCAGGTCCGGGATCGCCAGCTCCTCTTCCTTGCCGCCGCGCACCAAGCGCACCCAGGGAATGCCCTCGCTGGCCTTGTCGCCCCAGATCCACAGCTCGCCCTCGGTGCCGCGCAGCAGAAGCCAGTGATAGTTGGGGCCGGTCACCTCGGGCCACAGCACGGCGCGATCCTCGCTGCCTGGTACGGGCGCCCCGCCACAGGAGTGCAGGCCGCGCACGCCGTTCTGGAAGCCGTACATGAACAGGGCGGCGTTCTCGACGCGGGTGCCCCAGCCGTTGCGGGCCTCGGTCCAGTCCACCTGACCCATCACCCAGGCGATGGGTGCCTCGTCGGCGTACCAGCGCGCCAGGTCGATGGTGTGGGTGCCATCCACCAGCAAGCTGCTCCACGGATGGCCGTGGGTCTCGATGCTGACCAGGTCGCCGATGGCGCCATCATGCAACGCCTGATAGGCGGCCACGTACTGGGGATTGTAGCGGCGCTGGTGGCCGATGATCAGGCGCGTGCCGGCGGCCTGGCAGGCGGCGATCATGGCGTCGGCCTCGGCCAACGACACGGCGATGGGTTTTTCACACAGGATCGCCTTGGGCTGGTACTCGGCCGCCTTGACGGTCATTTCGGCGTGCTGGTGGTGGAGCGACACAATGCTGATCAGATCCAGCTGCTCGTTCTCCAGCATGTCGACATAATCGGAGTACGTGTGTTCCTCGGTGATGCTGAACTCGTCGCGAAAGCGGGCCAGCGCCTCGGGCGAGATGTCGGCGCCGGCCACGAGGTCGACGTCGGGCATGGCGGCGTAGGCGCGCGAGTGGGCGTATGACATGCGGCCGCAAGCGATGATGCCGGCTCGAAGCTTCCTAGACATGGTGACTCTCCCTCTGTTGGCATGACAATAGGCAGACTCTAGTACGCGCGGCTTGGGCTGTCAATCGTGCCAAGATGTCGCGTGCTCGGGCGGTAACACGCGTCCTGGCGGACCGCGCCCTGGCGCCTATAATGGGGGCGTACCTATCCGTAACCAAGCCTGGACAAAGGAGGTCTGGATGGCGATCAAGAATACGATGAAGGCCGTGCGTGTGTATGGGCCCGACGACTATCGGCTAGAGACGGTGCCGGTGCCGCAGCCCGGCCCGGGCGAGGTGCTGGTCAAGATCCTGGCTACGGGCGTGTGCGCCAGCGACGTCAAGACCTGGCACGGCGCGCGCGTGTGGGGCTCGGACGAGATCGCGCCCTACATCGAGGCGCCGGTGACGGCCGGGCACGAGTTCGTGGGCGAGGTGGTGGCTTTGGGCGAGGGCGCCGCTGAAAAGCACGGCCTGGCCCTGGGCGATTGGGCCGTCTCGGAGCAGATCGTGCCGTGCTGGCAGTGTCGTTTCTGCCAGCGGGGCCAGTACTGGATGTGCCAGCAGCACGACATCTATGGCTTTAAGAAGGGGCGGGCCGAGGGCTCCTGGGCCGAGTATATGCTCTTTCCCGCCAACGCCATCAACCACAAGGTGCCCCAGGATATCCCGGCGGATCAGGCCGCGCTGATCGAGCCGATGGCCTGCGCCATCCATGCCGTGGAGCGGGGCGAGATCCAACTGGGCGACATGGTGGCCGTGGCGGGGTTGGGGCCTATCGGGTTGGGGATGATCCAGGTGGCCAAAAAGAAGGGGCCGGGCCTGCTGATCGCGCTGGACCTCAAGCCCAAGCGGCTGGAATTGGCGCGTAAGTTGGGCGCCGACCTGGCGATCAACGTGGCCGAGGAGGACGCCGTCGCCAAGGTGATGGAGCTTTCGGACGGTTACGGGCTGGACGTCTACATCGAGGCGACCGGCGCGGGGCCGGCGGTGCCGCAGGGCCTGCAGATGTTGCGCAAGCTGGGCACCTTTGTCGAGTTCAGCGTGCATGCCGGGCCGGTGGCGGTGGACTGGTCGGTGATCGGCGACGTCAAGGAGCTGAATATTCACGGGGCGCACCTGGGACCGTACAGCTACCCGCTGGCGATCCAGTACCTGCGGGACGGCACCATCGATGGGGCGTCGCTGGTGACCCACCGCTACCCGCTGGAGCAGTTCCACGAGGCGCTAGAAACAGCCGCCCAGGGCGACGACTCGATCAAGGTGGTGGTTGAGCCCTAGCGCCAACGAGCGGCGCCGCGCCGTCTATGGCGGGGAGCCGCTCGCGTTGCTGACCTGGGACGTTGGGCGTGCCTCGTCTCACCCGGGCCGGGCGCACGCCCAACGTTGCGTTTGGGGCTAGCCGCCGCCCTCGTGGCCCGGTGGGGTGACGCGCTTGTCGTGCCCGGGCGGCGTACGCGTTTGCCCGGGGGGCACAAACGTGCGCCCGGGAGTCTGGGTTGGCGGCGGCGCGTCGGTGGCCCGGGGGCGCTCAGTCGCGGGCGGCCGCTCGGCGGGCGCGGGCGGTGGCGTGGCCGTGCCGGTTGGCGTGGGGCTGGGGCTCGGGCTGACGCTCACGCTGGGGCTGGGGCTCACGCTAGGGCTCGCGCTGGGGCTCAGGCCCGGGCTCGGGCTGGCGGTAGCCGTGGGCGATCGGATCACCTCCACCGCGCGGCGGCCCTCATCGGCCACTGCCACCACCTCTTCCACCAAGCTGGCCGTGGCCGTCAATGCAGGCTGCAACGAGGGCGGCACCCTGGGTGCGGCCCGCTCCAGCGCAGCGGACCAGCCCCGGCTGCGTTGGTAGACCATCTCGGCCAGGGCGGCCGCCTCGGCGCCACCGCGGGCAACGACGCGCTCAAGGTTAACGCTCACCACCTCCACCCAGCGGACCAGGCCGTCGGTGGCGATGGGCACGCCGGGCCAGCGTTCGGCCGCCACCAAGGCGTCGAGCTCGACGACGCGGCGATCCGCATAGTCAACCCCCAGGCGGACGCGCGAGGGTGGCGTGATGGTGACCAGGGCCCGACCCTCTTCCAGGCCGGTCTTGACGGGGTAGAGCGGGTCGCCGGGGATCTGGTCTTGGGCGGCGACGCCGACGCTGGTGCCCCCCAGGAGCAACGCCAACACCGTCACCACCGTGATGGCCAGGCGCCAGGTGCGCCCCAGTGGCATGCGAATGCCGCGCAGCAGCTCCTTGGCTCCCCTGGGCGTGTGGTAATCGCGCTCGCGGCGGAGGCTAGCGGCCAGCGAGAGGAAACGGGCTCGCCCCATGGCCGCCGCACCGCCGGTGGCGACCAGCTCGGTCTCGCGGAGGCCTTCCAAGGCCTCAATGAGGGCCTGACGGCTTTGGTGCCTGGCTCTGTTCATTCCTGCTCCCCATCGAGATCGAGCGGCTCGATCAGAATGCGCTCCAAAGCCCGCAATCCGCGATGCTGCAACGACTTGACCGCGCCCACCGGCTTGCCGAGGACCCGGGCAATCTCGCCGTTGCTCCATCCCTCCACGAACTTGAGCACGATGACCTGGCGCTGATCGGGCGTCAGTTGGCCGATGGCCCACCGCACGCGCTGGCGGCTCTGGGAGCGAATGAGCCGTGCCGTGTTGTCGACCGGGTCGGTATCGGCCAGGGCGAAATCGTCGGGGAGCGGGCCCTCTTCGGGGGCACGTTGGCGATCTCGCCAATAGTCCGAGATCCAGTTATGGGCGATCCGGTACAGGTAGGCCTGCAGAAACTCGCGCGGCCCCTGCCCCTGGCTCAGACCGTACAGAAACGCTTCAAAGGTGGCCGAGACGCATTCCTCGGCCAGCTCGGACTCGCCCAGTTGGCGCAACGCGTAGCGGTAGAGGCGCGGGCGGTAGGTGTCATACACCTGGCCCAACGCCTCCTGGTCCAGCGCGCGTGCGCCTGTGAGCAGCTGGTGCTCGTCCAAGACGACCTGCCTCCACACGGAATGCGGTTCCTTGTGGAGACAGGATAGCGCAAAGGTTGGTAAACCTCAAGCGTCCCCGCGGGCTGGACGCGTCAGTCAATCAGGCTGACGGCCGAGAGCCCGGTGGGTTCAAAGGCGCCCCCGCCGCTAGACGCCAGCGGCGAGAAGCAGTTATCAATATCGCACTCGACGATGGCCTCGATCGCTCTCGCATTCTTTTTCAGGTCCAGGTCGAGTTCCTCGATCTCCTCTTTGCTCAGGAGGCCGGTCACCCGTACGCACAGGGTGTCATAGATCAGGAACCGCCATTGGGAGTTGCACCCAAGCCCCCCAAAGACCGGATAGCCATCGGGGCAGCCGACTTTCTTGTCAGCCGCTTTGTGAAAGATTGGGATGTACGCATAAAAGGGATCATTCTCCCTCGCGACGGTGTCAGCTGTGACGAAGAAGTTCTTGATCGTGCCGCTTTCACCCTGGATGCAGATCGGGAGCTCTGGCATCACACACAGCGGGTTCTCGATGAACCACCCGGGTTGGTTACCGCAGTTCTCCGGAAAGGTATCGCAGTATTCCGGCATGTCAGAGTTCTGGACGTTGAACAGCAACCAGCCGCGATTGCCGCCGGTGGTCTTGTCCACATAGCCGGTAGAGACGTCGTCGTTGCCATCACCGTCGAGGTCGCAGTCCATGTCCACGCCACACTGCTTGGTATCGTCGATGATGATGATGCGATCGCCGCAGGTCTTGCCTACCAAGAGGCTGTCATGCAGCGCGATCGGCCAGATGTGCCCGGCGCGCGTCACCCCGCCACAGACGGCGGCGGCCTCGGCGGTCACCCCTGATTCAGCCATCCCGAGCGCGCGCGCAAAGAACAGGCTCACATCCGACGTGGCGGTGACGCGGACGATGTTGTTGCTCTCTCCCTCGATCACGGCGGTGGCCGCATCGGCCCGGTTCTCGATCGCATACGCCTCGGCTACGCTGATGGCGCTTCCAGGGTTGCCGCGGCAGATCTCTCCCGCGCCAGCGAGGGCGCCGGCATCGGCGGCGTTCTGGAGATTGCGGCGCCACGAATAGAGGACCCCCACATCGATGGCCAGCGCCAAAAAGCCGATCAGCGCGATCAGCGCCAGCGTCACCACCACCAGCGTCTGCCCGCTCTCACCATTGTCTCGACGAGAGATCGTTCGGTTCCTCATTATCTCACTCCGTTTCAAAGACCGGCATTCGGGCCTCATTGCGCAAGGTGATCGCCCCTCCAGGCAGGTTCAGGAGCCCCCCTAGAATCAGCGGAAAATAGTACTCGACGGTCACCACGATCCGCTCGCGACCATCGTCACCGGTGACCTTCTCGATGAATATCTCCAGAGCCTCGTCATCCTCAGGCCGGCGCAGGCCCAGCTCGCGGGCGGCGGCGATCTCCATGTCCTCGGTCGCGGCCGAGTTCCGGACGCCAATGCGAGCCGCCTCACGGGCGGCGTTGGTTACGCGGATATACGCGCTGAACGCCCGCCCCAGGTCGGCGATGCCCGCCAA
>DAIRUQ010000059.1:0-4594 GCA_036803245.1 Chloroflexota bacterium
ATCTGAGGGAGGGCGCCTTGTCGAACCGCTTTTACTTGGCCGGGGTTGTGTTATAATGGTGATCAAGCGCAGGAGCGGATGGGGGAGCTGGGAGCACAATGCGCCTTCGGGCGTACTCCGTCCGCGGTTTCGAGGAGGCAGATCGCGTTGGCCGCTGGTACGGCGATGATCCCTGAGCTAGAGGATGCCATCACCTGCATCACGGGTGTGGACGCCGCGCGCGTCATCGCCAATCCCGATGGAGCCATCGACGAGATCCATCTCGTGGGCCCTCCCGGCAAGAGCCCCAAGCGCATCGTTCGCGATGTAGAGTCGCTTCTGCGGGCCCGGTTTGGGGTGTCTGTCGACTATCGCAAGATCAGTGTGGTCCAGCTCCCACCCGCCACCAGGGTCTATACGCGACCCAAGCTGATGCGGGCCCGTCTGCTGAATGGTGGCGATGCGGTGTGTGTTACGTTGCTCGGCGCTGACGGAGAGTGTCGTTGCCAGGAGGCCGTGTCCAGCGGTGATGGCTTGGGCGTAGCCCGCGGCGTCGCGCGCGCAACGCTGACGGCCGCGAGCCATGCCACCGGGGTTCCGGTGGACCTGGATCTCGTCGAGGTGCGCACTTTTCGGAGCGGTGATCAGGAAGTCATGTTCGTGATGGTCTCCGCCAAGGGGCAAGGCGCTGCCGAAGAGCTCACGGGGACCTGTATCATGGGCGAGTGTCTGCCTACCGCTGCGGCCAAAGCAACGCTGGACGCTATCAACCGGCGTCTTGAGCTCTGGAGCGCCTACGCCGATGGGCTAACGCGCGACAGCCAAGAGGCCAACCAAAAGGGGGTGTAGCCGCCGGCGCTCGGTCTGGGCAGTGCGCAAGCACGCCCGGAGCGGAGCGAAGGGGAACTCGAGGACGCATTGTCCCAACATTCCAGATTGGAAGGAGTTTCCCCATGAAGTGGCGCGTGAAGTCGGCCTATTTCCGAGCTTTGTACGTTGTCATGGTTGTTGCTGGACTCGTTGCCACCGCCGCCGCTGGCTGGAAGTGGCGCTAGATTCCGGTAACGCTGTGGGGTAAGAACAGGCCTAGGCCTTGAGCCCCGCAGAGCGCGCATCACTCGACAGGGTGGAAGCGTGCAGTAGATCGAATATGGCCGAGCGCCTGCGGTTCACCGAAAAGCGACCATGTGATGAGATCCCTTCCCCGTGCAGCGCGAGCCTACATCTTGGGCATCGTCATCATCGCCATCGTCTCCCTGGGGCTGGCGTGTCGGGCGCTGGTCTGGGATCCTGTCCGATTGGCTCAGATCCTCCTCTTTGCCTCGATGATCGGCCTCGCTGACCTGTACCCCATCGTGCTGCCCTTTGAGGACCGAGCAGAGATCACCGTCTCGTGCGCCGTCAAGACCGCCGCCGCCATTGTGTTTGGTCCAGCAGAGACCATTCTGGCCACGGTGTTGGGCACCTTGGGTGCCGAAACCGCTATGCGTCGGCCTTGGTACAAGTCGGCCTTTAACACGGCCGAGATGACGATCACTTTCGGCGCCGCCTCGCTGTTCTATGAGCTGTTATACCAGGGATCGCGCCTGCCGTTCTACTCCCTGCAGAATGCCGCCGCCGTCCTGGTGATCATGGCTACCTATTTCGTCGTCAATACTGGCCTCGTCACCACCGTGGTGGCGCTGACCACTGGGGCCTCCTATGGGCGCCTCTGGCGGATGAACTTTCGCGACATCACCTGGGATAGCCTCACCATCATCCCGCTGGGCGCCGTCATGGCAACCATGTGGCAGCACCAGTGGTGGAGCATCATCACCCTGGCCTTGCCCCTGGTGGTGGTGCGGCAGTCGTTGCACTATATCGGGGAGCTGCAACGCCAGACGCGAGACGCCCTCATCGGCATGGCGGACTCCATCGACCAGCGCGACCCCAACACGTTCCAGCACTCGCAGCGCGTGGCCGAGATCGCGACCGCCCTGGCACGCAAGTTGGGTCTGGGCGAGGATGACATCGAGATCATTCGCATGGCGGGTCGGCTCCACGATCTGGGCAAGATCGGCATGAGCAACTCTCTCTTGCTCAAGCCGGGTGCTTTTGATGAGGCCGAACGACTAGCCTTTCAGGAGCATCCCCGCATCGGTGCCCGCTTGGTGAATAGCTTTCGGCTCTTTAGCGAGGGCCAAGACCTGATTCTGCACCACCATGAGGATTATGGTGGCGGTGGCTATCCCGATGGCCTTCGCGGCGAAGCGATTCCCCTGGGCAGCCGGGTCCTCCGCGTCGCCGACGCCTTTGACGCCATGACCTCGCGGCGAGTCTATCGTGATGCCCTGCCCGTGAGCGTCGCTGTAAAAGAGCTGCGGGATAACGCTGGATTGCAGTTCGACCCCGCAATCGTAGATGCCATGCTCGAACTGGTCGATGGTTCTCCTGACGGCTCACCGTGGATCCAGAGGACGATCGAGGAGAATGCCGCCTCATGATCTTTGTCCTCTGCGTCCTGATCAGCGTCGTCGCGTCGCTGGCCGACGGCCGCGATTTGCTGCCGCTCTCTCGTGTGAGCTTTCGTTGGGGTTGGCTGATTCCATTGTCCTTGGCTCTGCAGCTGCTGCTCTTTTCCGGTATTTGGGCGCGTCTGCCCCACGCTGACGCCATCTGGTCGCCTGCGTATCTGCTCAGCATGGTGCTCGTCGGTCTCTTTTGCGGGCTGAATTGGCGGGTGCCGGGCATTCCCCTGCTGACGCTAGGGCTCTTGCTTAACGGCGCGGCCATCGTGGCCAACGGCGGTGCTATGCCGGCGTCCATGGACGCTTTGCGCCTGGCGGGCCTGGCATCTACCCCTGAGGAGGTGGCCGCCGCCGTCGGCAGCAACTCGGTTCTGGCTGCGCCGGGCACGCCGCTCTGGTTCCTGGGAGACATCTGGGCCATCCCCGAAGGGTTGCCCTTTGCTAACGTGTTCAGCGCTGGCGATGTCGTGCTCGGGCTGGGCGGCGCCTGGTTTGTCTTTGCCAACAGCGCGCCCGGAGATCGCCCCTAGCGCTATCCCTTCGCATCGTTGACCATTTCTTGGAGCGGCCCCTCCCCGTGCCTATAATGGCTAGGCTATGCATGAGCTATCGGTGACCGAGAGCATCCTCGATATCGTTTGTCGCCACGCCACCGACGCCGGCGCCCAGCGGGTGAAGCGCATCAATCTGGTCATCGGCGATTTGGCCAGCATCGTCGACGACAGCGTGCAGTTCTACTTTGATTTTCTGAGCGAGGATACCTGCGCTCGCGGTGCCGAGCTGGTTTTTGAGCGCATACCGACCCGGCTGGCCTGTCGCACCTGTGGCCATGGCTGGCTGCCCGATACGGGCGACTGGACCTGCCCCCGTTGCGGAGCGGTTGGGGCGCAGGTGGTGGCGGGCAAAGAGTTTTACGTAGATAGCATCGAGGTGGAGTAACCCCATGTCTACACGGCACGTACCAGTGGTCGAGCGCATCTTTCGCGCCAACGAAGGGGTGGCCGCGGAGGTTCGCGCGTTGTGCCGGCAGCATCAGGTTGCCTTGGTGAACATCATGGCGTCACCCGGCGCCGGCAAGACGACCTTTTTGCTGGCCACGGCTCACCGCCTGGCCGATCGCGTCCGTATCGGCGTCATCGAGGGCGATGTGGCCTCTAGCGTGGATTCGGACCGTGTGCGCGCCGAGGGCTTTCCGGCAGTGCAGATTAACACCGGCGGAGGCTGCCATCTGGATGCCCGCCAGGTGCGCGGCGCCCTTGACGAGCTTGACCTGGACGCGCTAGACCTGATTCTGGTTGAGAATGTTGGCAACCTGGTTTGCCCAGTGGGGTTCGATCTTGGCGAGACGTTGCGCATCGCCCTTTCAAGCGTGCCCGAGGGCTGGGACAAGCCGATCAAGTACCCGGCCATCTTTGAGCGCGTCGACGCGGTGGTCCTGAACAAGATCGATCTGCTGCCATACCTGCCCTTTGATGAGCCCCAGTTCCGTCGGCTAGTGGCAGGCCTGAATCCCCATGCGCCGATCCTGTCGGTCTCCTCGACCGATGGGTCTGGCATGGACGAGTGGACCACATGGCTCGGCGACCAGCTCCCCAAGTGACGGCGCCCGGCGCAGCATGGCGCATCGCGGTCAAGGGCATCGTTCAGGGCGTCGGCTTTCGCCCCACCGTGTACCGCCTGGCGGACGAACACCAGGTCCGTGGCTGGATCCGCAACACCAGCTGGGGCGTGGAAATCCATGCCGAGGCTGATGACGGCGCGCTGGATGCCTTCCGCGCTGCCCTGACCGCGGAGGCTCCTCCTCTAGCCCATATCGAGAGCATCGTCGCCGAGTCGACGGCTTACGAAGGCCACGACGCCTTTGCCATCCTCAAGAGCGAGGCCCAGCCGGGAGCCTATCAACTGGTCTCGCCTGACGTGGCGACCTGCCCCGACTGCCTGCGGGAGCTGTTCGATCCCAGCGACCGCCGCTATCGTTACCCATTCACCAACTGCACCAACTGCGGACCCCGCTTCACGATCATCCGCGATGTGCCCTATGATCGGCCCAATACGACCATGGGGCCTTTCCAGATGTGCCCGGACTGCCAGTCCGAGTATGATGATCC
>DAIRUQ010000059.1:4694-16931 GCA_036803245.1 Chloroflexota bacterium
CTGGCGGCGGCCCGCGCCCTCGTCCAGATCAACGCGGAAGAGGAACGCCTGCTCACGTCGGTGGCGGCGCCCATCGTGTTGCTCGAGCGCCTAGCCGGCGGGCGAGTAGCCCCCAACGCGGCGCCTGATACGCGTCTGCTGGGCGTGATGTTGCCCTACACACCCCTGCATCACCTGCTCCTGCGCGAGGTGGACGTGCCCTTGGTCATGACCAGCGGCAATCTCAGCGAGGAGCCTTTGGCCCGTGACAACGACGAGGCGCTGGAGCGGCTGGGTGCCATCGCCGATTGGTTCCTGCTGCACGATCGTGGGGTCCATTCTCGTTGTGACGACAGCGTCTGGTTCGTGCCGGCCGTTGGACCGCCCCAGCCGGTCAGGCGGGCTCGCGGCTATGCGCCCTTTCCGGTGAACCTTGGTTTTTCGACCAGGCCCACCCTCGGCACGGGCGCCGAGCTCAAGAACACCATCTGCCTGACGCGGGAGGACCACGCGTTTCTGAGCCAACACATCGGCGACATGGACAACCTTGAGACCCAGGGCTACTTTTCCGAGGTGATTGGGCTTTTTCAGAGCCTGTTTCACGTGCAACCCGAGGTCGTCGCTTGTGATATGCATCCCGACTATGCCGCGTCGCGCTATGCGCGCGGGCTCGCTGGCGTGGATCGCGTCGAGGTGCAACACCATCATGCCCACCTGGCCGCTTGCCTGGCCGATGCTGGCTGCGACGAGCCCGCCTTGGGCATCATCCTGGACGGCACCGGCTATGGCTTGGATGGGCGCATCTGGGGGGGCGAGTTCTTGCTGGGAGATCGCCGCGGGTTCGCGCGGCTCGCCCATCTCGAGTATCTCCCCATGCCCGGCGGCGACGCAGCGGTGCTGAACCCGTACCGTTTGGCATGGGCGTACCTCGACCATCTCCAGGCCGAGGAGCGCGGTGACGCCGATGACGGCGAACGCGCTCTGTTGCGCCGCATGGTCGTCCAGGGGGTCAACACGCCCTGGACCTCGTCGGCCGGACGCCTCTTCGATGCCGTATCGGCGCTGCTGGGTGTTCGCAGCCGGGTGACCTACGAGGCTGAGGCTGCCATCGCCCTGGAAATGCTGGCCGAGGCTGATCCCGCGGGCGTCGTCTATCCCTACGAGGTGCGGGAGACGGGCGCACCGCTCACCTGGGGGCGGGCGCCGGCGCACCGTGGCCCAGCGCTAGAGATCCTGCTCAAGCCGCTGTTTGAGGCGTTGGTGGCCGATCAAGAGGCTGGTACCCCGACGGGTATCATCTCACATCGTTTCCATCGCACCCTGGCTGCCTGGGCCGCGGATCTGGCTGTGCGGATTGCCAGCGAGGCCGGAATCGATCGTGTCGCCCTGAGTGGCGGCTGTTTCCAAAATCACCTGTTACTACGGCTTACCATTCAGGCTCTACAGGCCCGTGGGCTCACCGTGCTGGTGCATCGCCAGGTGCCCTGCAACGACGGCGGGCTGTCGCTGGGCCAGGTAGCCGTGGCGCAGAGCGTTGCAGGAGGGGCATGATGTGTCTTGCGGTGCCAATGCGGATCGAGAGCATCGAAGGGACCCAGGCATTGGTGGATATGGGCGGCTTGCGACGGGAGATCAGCCTGGTGCTGACGCCCGACGCGCAGGTGGGCGACTATGTGCTGATCCATACCGGTTTCGCCATCAGCGTCCTCGATGAGCAAGAGGCACAGGAGACCCTGGCCCTTTTCGCCGAGCTCGAGGAGGCCAGCCGCGAGATGGACGCCAACCAAGGTCGCGAGTCGTGAACCAAGGCTTTCGCGCGCAGGCCTTTCGCGACCCGGCCGCGGCGCAGCGGCTGATCGACGCCGCCAAGGGCGCCGCGCGCAAGCCCATTGCCATCATGGAGTTTTGCGGCGGCCACACCCATGCCATTATGCGGTACGGCCTGCGCGATGCCTTGGCGCCCGAGATCCGCTTGCTCTCGGGGCCGGGCTGTCCCGTCTGCGTTACCGATGACAGTGACATCGATCTCGCCATCGCCCTTGGCAAGCACCCCGACATCACTGTTGCCACCTTTGGCGACATGGTCCGCGTGCCCGGCACCGGCGGAAGCCTGGCCGACGCTCGCGCCCAAGGCGCCTCGGTCGAGATCGTCTACTCGGCGTTGGATGCCCTCGACCTGGCCCGGGCCCACCCAGACACGAACGTGGTCATGCTGGGCATTGGGTTCGAGACCACCGCGCCCACCATCGCCGCGGCGGTCCGGGCGGCCGCGGAAGAGGGGTTGACCAACTTTTTCCTGTTGTCGCTCCACAAGACCACCCCCCCGGCCATGCGGGCCATTCTGGATGGTGGCGAGGTGCACGTGGATGGCGTCCTCGGCCCCGGCCATGTTACGGCCATCACCGGCGCCGACGCTTGGCACTTTTTGCCCGTAGAGTACGGCGTGCCGTGTGCCGTCTCCGGGTTCGAGCCGCTGGATATCCTCCTATCGGTGCGAGATCTGGCCGTCGCCTTGGCCGAGCGGCGCCCCGCCGTCATCAATGCCTATCGTCGGGGCGTCACCGCGGGCGGGAATGCGGTGGCGCGGCAACTTATGGCTGAGGTGTTCCGATCCAGTGATGCTCGTTGGCGAGGCCTGGGGGTGATCCCAGCCAGTGGGCTTGACCTGGCCCCGGCTTACGCTGCCTATGACGCGCGGCATCGCTTTTCCGTCGAAGCGGCGGTATCCGCTGGGCCAAGCGCGGAGGCGCGTGGGTGCCGCTGCGGCGACGTGTTGCGGGGCGTGATCGCGCCGCCCGAGTGCCCCCTCTTTGGGCGAGCCTGCACGCCGACCAGGCCCATCGGTCCGTGCATGGTGTCTGCCGAGGGTGCTTGTGCGGCTCATTATCGCTATGGAAGGAGCCTCTCCTGATGGGCGCTACCGTGCTGCTGGCTCACGGCAGTGGCGGGCTCATGGCCCGCGAGCTGCTAGAAGGTCTATTCCTCCGCCATCTGGGCGATAGCGAGTTGCACGCTCTCGAGGACGCCGCTGTGCTGGATCCCGTCGATGGCCGGCTGGCCCTGACGACCGATTCGTACGTGGTGCAGCCCCTCTTTTTCCCAGGTGGTGATATCGGCAAGCTGGCGGTCTGCGGCACGGTAAACGATCTTGCCATGCGTGGGGCTGTGCCGCTCTACCTCACCGTGGGATTCATCCTCGAAGAAGGGCTGCCGATGGATGATCTGGAGCGCGTGGTTGCCTCCTTGGCCGCCACCGCCCGTGAAGCCGACGTCCGGATTGTGGCTGGCGATACCAAGGTGGTGGGGCGCGGCGCGGCAGACCGCCTCTTTGTCAATACTGCCGGCGCGGGCATCGTCCCGCCGGGGATTCAGATATCGGCGCGTAACGCCCGGCCGGGCGATCAGGTGCTCGTCAACGGTGCGGTAGGGGATCATGGACTGGCCATCATGACCCAGCGTCATGGCCTGCGCTTTGAGAGTCCCATCCAGAGCGACTGTGCCCCTCTCTCGGGGCTGGTGCAAGCCATGCTGACGGCATGTCCCAGCGTACACGTGCTCCGCGACGCCACCCGTGGCGGGCTAGCGGCGGTGCTCAACGAGATCGCGGGGCAATCACGGGTGGGCATCACGGTCCATGAGGGGGCCATCGTCATCCATGAGGCCGTAGCGGCGGCCTGCGAGGTGCTGGGACTGGATCCGCTCTATGCGGCTAACGAGGGCAAGCTAGTGGCCATCGTTCCGGGCGATGCTGCGACGACGGTACTCGATGTTATGCGCGCCCACCCCTTGGGGGCCGAGGCGGCCATCATCGGCGAAATCGAGACAGCCCACCCCGGCGCTGTGGTCCTGCGCACCGCGTTCGGCACCCAGCGACTGCTGGATATGCCAGCGGGGGAGTTGCTCCCCCGCATCTGCTAGCTCTACGGTTGTGATGGCAGCCTGCTAGGGCATGGCCGCGATGATAGCGTCGGCCATCTCCTGGGTACCTACGGCCGTGGGGTCGTACCGATCGGCCTTCATGTCATAGGTGACGTGTGTTCCCTCGGCGATCACCCGACGGATGCCCTCTTCCACGCGATCGGCGGCCTCGGTCTCGCCCAGATAGCGCAGCATCAGCACCGCGCTCTGGATGGTGGCCGTGGGGTTGACCTTGTTCTGGCCGGCGTACTTGGGCGCCGAGCCATGCACCGGCTCGAACACGGCGATGCCATCGCCGATATTGGCCCCCGGCGCTACGCCCAGCCCACCCACCAAGCCCGACGCCAGGTCACTGACAATGTCGCCAAACAGGTTTGGCAGCACCAGCACGTCGTACTCTTCCGGTCGCTGTACCAGCTGCATGCACATGTTGTCAACGATCCGGTCGTTAAAGGCGATATCGGGGTACTCGCTGGCGACCTTGCGCGCCGCCTCCAGGAAGAGGCCGTCGGTCAGCTTTAGGATATTGGCCTTGTGGACGGCCGTCACTTGCCGGCGCCCGTTCTCGCGTGCGTACTCAAAGGCAAAGCGCACCACCCGCTCGCTGCCGCGCCGGGTGATGATGCGGATAGCCTCGGCCGCCTCGCCGGCGATGACGTCATGCTCGATGCCTACATAGAGCCCCTCGGTGTTCTCGCGGACGATGACCAGGTCCACGTCCGAGAACGCCGAGCGCACTCCAGGAAAGCTCTTGGCCGGGCGGAGGTTGGCGTAGAGATCCAGCGCCTTGCGGATGGCGACATTGACGCTGCGAAAGCCGCTGCCGATCGGCGTGGTGATGGGGCCCTTGATGCCCACGCGGTTGCGACGCACGGACTCGAGCACGTGCTCTGGCAGCGGGGTGCCGTGCTCGGCCATGGCGACTTCGCCGGCCAGCTGCACATCCCACTCTACCGCTACACCGGTGGCCTCCACCACGCGACGCATGGCCTCGGTGACGTCCGGCCCGGTGCCGTCTCCAGGAATCAGGGTGATGGTATAGCTCATGGCGGACTCTCCTATCTGCTAACCCGCATTGCGGATGGCGTTCAACAATCCTCCGGCCACCAACACCTGGCGCTCGCGCTCTGAGAGCTCACAACGCACGGTGATAGTAGCGCCGCTGGTCAGGTTCTCCAGCGTCAATGGTTGGCCCTGCGCGATGGCGCCTCGTGTGCCGGCCAACCGCAACTCATCGCCTTGGGAGATCAGGCCATAGTCGGCCGGATCGGCAAAGGTGAGCGGGGCGATGCCAAAGTTGATCAGGTTGGCGCGATGGATGCGCGCCAGGCTCTTGGCCACGATGGCCTGCACCCCCAGGTACATCGGCACCAGCGCGGCATGCTCGCGGCTGGACCCCTGCCCATAGTTCTCGCCCGCTGCCAGAATGCCCCGGCCGGCGGCCTTGGCGCGCTCCGGAAAGGTCGGGTCGAGGCGCGTTAGTACAAAGGCGCTGAGGGCGGGCACGTTGGAGCGGAACGGCAGGATCTCGGCTCCGGCCGGCATGATGTCGTCGGTGGTCACATTGTCGCCCATCACCAGCAACGCCGGTGCCACGATGGTATCGGACAACGGGCCGCGGCTCGGCAACGGTTGGATGTTGGGTCCCCTGACGACCTCGATGCTACTCCCATCCTCAGGCGGAAGCACGACCATGTTGTCGTCCGCTACGTAGCGCTCGGGAGCGGCGACGGCAGACGGTTCGCCGAGCGTCCGTGGATCTGTCAGGGTGCCCGTCAGGGCGGCGGCTGCGCACACCTCGACGCCGGCCAGGAACACTTGGGCGTCGGGCGTGCCGCTGCGCCCCTTGAAGTTGCGGTTAAAGCTGCGCACCGATACGGCGCCGCTGGCGGGCGCCTGGCCCATGCCCAAGCATGGGCCGCAGGCCGACTCGAGGATGCGGGCGCCGGCTGCGACCAGGTCGGCTAGAGCGCCGCTCCGGGCGATCATCGTCAGCGCCTGCTTGCTGCCAGGGCTCACCGTGAGCGACACGTCGGGGTGAACCGTCTCGCCTCGCAAGATGGCGGCGACCGTCTCTAGATCGGCCACGGACGAGTTGGTGCAGCTACCCACACACACCTGGGATACCGGCTGGCCCGCCAGGGCGCTCACAGGCAGAACATTGTCTGGGCTGTGAGGCTGCGCCACTAGCGGCTCCAGAGCGCTCAGGTCCACGTCGATCACGCGATCGTATGCTGCGTCCGGGTCGGCGCTCAGCGAGCGCCAGTCACCCTCTCGCCCCTGGGCCGCCAGGAAGAGCCGCGTCCGTTCGTCGCTGGGGAATAGCGACGACGTGGCGCCCAGCTCGGCGCCCATGTTGGTGATGGTGGCCCGCTGGGGTATATCCAGGCTGGCCACGCCGGGGCCGCCATACTCGAACACCTTACCTAGACCGCCCTTGACGCTCAGCTCCCGCAAGAGATGGAGGATGACATCCTTGGCCGAGACCCATGCCGGCAGCGCGCCGGTCAGATGCACCAGGACGACCTCGGGCATCTTGACATAGAACGGGCGCCCGGCCATGACGGCGGCCACGTCCAGCCCCCCCGCCCCAATGGCCAGGGCGCCGAGGCCGCCGTTGGTAGGGGTGTGGCTATCAGAGCCAAGCAGCGTCTTGCCCGGGATGCCGAACCGCTCCAGGTGCACCTGGTGGCAGATCCCGTTGCCCGGCCGCGAGAAGACGATCCCGTACCGCGCCGCCACCGACTGCAGATAGCGGTGGTCGTCGGCGTTGCGGAAATCGCCCTGCATCATATTGTGGTCCGCATAGCTCACCGAGAGCTCGGTTCGCACGCGGGGGATGCCCATGGCTTCAAACTGGAGGTACGCCATCGTACCGGTGGCGTCCTGGGTCAAGGTTTGGTCCATGCGCAGACCGATCTCCTGGCCCGGCACCATCTCGCCAGAGACGAGATGCTCCTTGATGATTTTCTGCGTCAGATTGTTGCCCATGGCCTCCCTCCGAACTGAGTCTGGGTCGCTAGAAGCGCCTGGCCTCAGGCGCCAGGCACTCTATTATGCTGCAGGGCTGAGTTACGAGCAAACAGCGCCCGCCTTAGGCGAGCGGTTCCTCCAGAAGGTTCAGCCGCGTCACGGAACCATCCGGGGCCAGTGCCACTGTCCAGATCTCGTGGGGCTCCACGGCAAAGCGCCACCGCTGCCCCAGCGCTTCTGAGGTCAGCATGACCTCCGATGGCTGGCCAGCGCACTCGTAGCCGCGCACAACCAGACCGCCGTCCTCGCCGAGCTTGACCACGGCGGTGACGGCGCTCGCTGATGCTGCCTCCAGCAAGGAGAAAGACGTGGCCTCGCCGTCCTGTGCCTCGGCTTGCACAGCTACCAACGGCTCGTGCCAGGCCGAGGCCTCGCGGTCGGGTAGGACCGAACGCCAACCGCCCACGTGCGGGATCAACTGCAGCCGCAGATGGTGCTCGCCCTGGTCGATATAGTGGTAACGCACGCCCGGCATCACCTCGCGTGGGTCGTGGAAGGCATAGATGGGGCTGCGCAATAAGCTCAGCCGCAGCTCGTTCTCGCACGCGTCATAGCCGTACAGCCCATCGTTGATCAGGCACAGGCCGGTCGGCGTACCATCAGTGTCCTTGCCCTCCAGATCCACCCAGGCCTGGGTCGGCTCCTCTTCGCAGGTCGTCGCGCGGCACACGTGGCCGTACGGCGCTGAGGAGGTGACGCTGTGATCCGCGCCCGCCGCCACGAAAGCCAGTTTGAGCATCTTGTGCTGCTCATGCCAGTCGATGTTGAGGTCGATATCGAGGCAGCGGGCTCCCGTCGTCAGTGAGACGTCCATGATGATGCGCGAGCTACCCCACACCATCTGCGAGCGTAGCGTCGAGCGGATCGGCCCGCGCTCGACCAGACGGAGCGGCTCCTCTGCGGCAAAGCTTCCTGCCACCTCGGTAAAGGCGGGGATGTCGTGGCTCCAGGTGTCGCTGCGATCCTCTATCACCAGCGGCAGCGCCGAGAGTCCGCCCAGCATCTCACGTCCTGACGCCAGGTCGGTGATGCTGGCCAGGGCGCCGCTCTCTGGGTCCAGCCGCACGCGCAGGTGCTCGTTGGCGATTCCGTCGGCAGTCGGCGCGAGTAGATTCTGAGCCAGCTCGTCCGGATCCGCGGGATCGGTGTTCAGGCTGGGATAGAGAACCTTGGCGCCCATGGGGGGAATCTCTGCCAGTACGTCTACTTCGGCGATGTAGACATTATCGTCAAAGGTGACCCCCGCCATCTGGCATGGCAACGCGTTGCCCTCGCCATCGGTGACTTTGGGGTCGCGCGGGATGCCGCGCCCCTGACGATCCTGGCGCCAGCCGCCTACGGGGATGCTCAGGCGCACCACCTCCCGTCGCGGCCAGGGGAGCGTGTTCCAGGCGGCATAGGCATGCTCGGCTGAGCGCACCTCCAGCTTGGCGCCCAACGCGTTCATGGCGTCGGTCGCAATCTGGTGCAGCGTCTGGCGGCCCTGCTCATAGGTGGCCCAGACGTCCTCGTAGGCGCGGCGAATGCTGGTGCCGGCCAGAATGTCGTGGAACTGGTTGAACAGCGTCCCCTCCCAGACCGCGTCGATCTCGGCCTGGGCACTGGGCAGCCCTGCCAGCAACGTGGCTAACGATGCTAGGCGCTCGGCCTGCATGGCGGCATGCTCGGCGCGACGGTTCTCTTGCTTGGAGCGTAGCAACACCGAGTAGCAACCGCGCGCATGGTGCTGGAGCTCGCTGGCCACTACCGGGAACTGGCGTTCCTCCTGGCGCATCAGACCGAAATAGTCCTCCGCTGCCGCGAACTGCAGGGCCAGGTCGTCGCCCTCGGCTTGGGCCCGCACAATGTCCTGGATGTCCCGCCGGGTGGGACCGCCGCCGTGGTTCCCGACCCCATAGAAACAGAGCACGTCACGCAACCCGTTGGGAACCGACGCTGCAGCCTTGGTGGCCCGCTCGACGACGTCTCCGTCACCTGGACTGCCATAGTGGAGCGGTGGGCGGCAGGCCAGCACCCTTGCGCCGCCGGGCGCCTCCCACCAGAAGGGACCGTTGGGCAGCTCCATCTCGTGGGGGCCGGGGCGGAAAAAGACATAGCTATCCAGCCCGCCCAGATGCAAGAGCTGTGGCAGGGTGCCAGCGTGGCCAAAGCTATCCACGTTGTAGCCTACCGTGGCGCGCTTCCCAAAGCGCGATTGCAGGTAACGCTGACCGTACAGGGCGTGCCGGGCGAACGACTCTCCGGAGGGGATGTTGCAGTCGGGCTGCAACCACCACCCGTTCACCAACGACCAGTGTCCATCCTTGACGGCCTGGTCGATCTCGGCGAACAGCGCGGGGTCGTCCTCCTCCACCCAACGGAAGGTGACCGAGCCCCCGCTGGTAAAGACGTACCCGTCAAACTCGCGGATCAACATGATGGCGGTGCGGTAACTGCCCAGCACCTCCTCGCGCCCCTCAGACACCGGCCAGAGCCAGATCGGGTCGATGTGGGCGTTGCCGATGAGATGGACGGTGACGGGCCTAGTGGATTCGTCCGCCTGCATAAGTCTCCTTTGCCCAGCGCTGGTTCTGCATACGAGGATGCGGGTTGGTGATATGGCAAACCGCCCCGCTGGTGCGATTGCGGGGCGGTACCGAGGCGTCGGCTAGGCGGGCGGGTTTCCGGCGATCAGTCCAAACACCGTCGCTCGCGTCTGCGCGATGCTGGCATAGATCCGTGAGCGCAGCGGCGCTACCACCGGCTCCCACCGCTCCCAGTGCTCCGGCACCTCTTCCACGGGGACTAAGCCCCAAGTCAGCTGCCCTTCGGCCGGGCGATCGATGGGAAAGGGCACCTTGGAGGTGAGCTTGTGGACCCAGTAGATCGCGGCACCCAAGAACATGAGCGGGACCAACAGGCCGGTGAACACACCCTTGATGAATGACTTATTCACGGCCGACCTCCCTCGACTGGAGGGCAAAGCGCTGGATATCGTGCATCACCTCGTTCAGCCCGGCAAAACGCCCACCGCTGAGCAATCCCCCTTTGGGGAACTTGCCGGTCGCCATGTAGACCAGCAGGTAGACAAGCGGATAGGCTATGAGGGTCACGCCGACCCAGACGCCAGCGAGATAGCGGGGAGGTCTCCAAAGCATACACCACCTCGTTCGGTTGAGCGGATCGATCGCGCGATGCTCGGCTGCGCGGTCCTGCTTGAGCTACGAGAGGCATCCTACCGGCAAGGTATCTGCCCGTCAAGCTCCGCCGCTAGAATAGGTCCGAGCTGCCTGCTTCCTCAGGTGGGCCGAGACGCTCTTCGATCAGCGCGATCAGCCAGGGGAGATCGTCGATGGTGCCGGGCTCCAGGCGAAGCAGCCCCTCGTCCCCCTTTTCTGGCGGACCCTCCAGGTCGTAAGAGAGGACCGGCAGCTTCCACTGTACGCGCTCTTGCGAGAGATAGCGCGATAGGCGACTCATCTTGCCCAAGCTGCGCAGGCTCGCGCCCAACGAGTGCACATGAAAGCTGTGCACCTCATCCCACCGCAAGAGCTGGTTCCCCCAATGCGACCGCCGAGCGATGTACGCGTCGGTGATGGTGATCTCTTCTTCGCGCAGTACCCACCAGTGGTAGAACCCGACCACCGCTGGAGCAATCAGGATTAGCCAGTAGGGCCAGAGTGAACCCTGCTGGTACGCTCGCGATAGGCGCACGGGGACGCCCACGCCGAGGCTGGAGACCCCGATGGCAACGAAGAGCAGGCCAACGCCGATGGACAGGAACACCCGCAAGTAGTGACCGCCCTGGCCACCAAAGCGCTCCTCCTCGGGGACTCTTTGACCGCAGGAGGGACAGGGGCTGCCCCCCTCGGCGCTGATTCTGCATTCTGGACATAGCATGGAAAAAGTGTACCTTCGTCTGTCCCGCGTGGGTCGATGGTGGCGAGGACGCAAGTTCCTTGACAGTGCCCGCTCTTGGCCTATCCTGAGTCAGTGCCGTGGACCTGAACCACATCAGGAGGCTGGGTATGGCCCGCTTTACCTTGTCCGATCATCCGCACCGGCGCTACAACCCTCTACGCGGAGATTGGATCTTGGTGTCGCCCCATCGAACCAAGCGCCCTTGGCAAGGCCAGATCGAAAAGCCGCCCCAAGAAACGCGACCCAGCTATGATCCTGCCTGCTATCTTTGCCCTGGAAACGCGCGCGCTGGTGGAAACGAAAACCCAGTATATACCGAGACGTTCGTTTTTGACAATGACTTTGCCGCCCTGTTGCCCGATTCTCCTAGTGGCCAATGGCAAGGGCATCATCTACTGCGGGCCGAGGGCGAGCCTGGTCTGTGTCGCGTGGTTTGCTTCTCGCCCGATCACAGCCTCACCTTGGCCCAGATGACTCCGGAACAGATCCTGCGGGTGGTCGAGGTCTGGACGGAGCAGTATCGCGAGATCGGATCGCGGCCAGAGATCAACTATGTGCAGATTTTCGAAAACAAGGGTGCCATGATGGGCTGCTCGAACCCACACCCCCACGGCCAGATCTGGGCCAATGCTACCGTCCCACAAGAGCCCGCCTTGGAGCAACGTAACCAGGTCGCCTACCGCCAGCAGCATGGCAGCTGTCTGCTCTGCGACTATCAGGCGCTCGAGGTGGGCCTCGACGAGAGGGTCGTCTGCGCTAACGAGCATCTGGTGGCGGTGGTCCCCTTCTGGGCTACCTGGCCCTTTGAGGCCATGATCATCCCAAGACGGCACGTGCGCGACCTGACCGAGCTTGACGCTGATGAACGGTTTGCCGTCGCCGAGATCCTCTCAGAGCTGACCATACGCTACGACAACCTGTTCGAGACTTCGTTTCCCTATACCATGGGCCTCCATCAGTGCCCAACCGATGGCCAGGGGCACCCCGAGTGGCACCTGCATTGGCACTTTTACCCGCCTCTGTTGCGCTCTGCCACCGTGCGCAAGTTCATGGTGGGGTACGAAATGCTGGCCACGCCGCAGCGCGACCTGACGGCCGAATCGGCCGCCGAGCGACTGCGCGAGCTCGCGGCCGTGCGCTATGACCGCGCCTGAGCGGCTGCTGGACTGATCAAGCCTCCTTGGGCAAGATCACCCCGCCCAAGCCGGCGCCGCGGGCCTCCGTGTCGTCTGCCTGGGGCTCTGGGTGCAGCTGCTCCAACCGCTCTGTGAGCGACTCGATCTCGTCCAGCCCGAGGCCATAGCCTGGCGTGCCGGCGACAAGCTCGGCGATCAGCTGTCGCTCGAATCTGCGGACGAGGTCCGCTGGGCTTCGGAACCTGGTCCAGTGGGCTCCCGAATGATGCAA
>DAIRUQ010000060.1:0-15540 GCA_036803245.1 Chloroflexota bacterium
ATGCCATCTCCCGACTCCGCCGTCATCGCCTATCTAGCCACCCTGCCGGAGGATCGCCGCGTGGCCCTCACCCGCCTCTGCGCCCTGATCCGCCACGAGCGCCCCGACCTGCGCGAGATCATGCAGGGCAACATGCCCACCTACCTGGACGACCAAGGTCCTCTCATCGCGGTGGCCTCGCTCAAGCGCGCCATGTGCCTGTATCTGGACCCAGCCCTGCTGGATAGCTACCGCGACGCACTGGAGCACCTGCATCGAGGGCACAACTGCATTCGCTTTCGCAGCCTGGACGAGCTGCCCAAGCATGTGCTGCGCGCCATGATCTCCGAGGCGGGGCGTGTCGTCGATTAGCGGGGAGCTGGCGGGCAAGACCGTGCGAGAGGATGCGGTGGCGACGACGATGCGGTGAAGGAGCCAGGCCGCCCACTAAGCTGCCGTCACCCGGACGGCGGAGCCAGCGGCTCAGACACGGGGAGCCCCCGAGCCACCTCTTCTCGAAGGCGCTCTTGCGATTCGCGCGTCAGCAGGAACCCCACATCATCCTGCAGATGAGCCATGGTTACCCGGAAGAGATCCCGCATCCTCACGTTGGTAACCTCGGCCGCGCCGATCCGCACCGTCCGCAGGACGCCCGCCTGCGCTAGCACGGCATCCATCTTGCCGAAATCGTTCTCGTATCCGGCGTGCTTGAGGTACTCGACAGCCTGCGAGGGCTCGGTAGTGCCATCGGGCAGGAGCACCCGACAGTCGCCAAAGCCGCGATAGCTACGATACGGCACCTGGCGGTACTCTTCTACCATGTGTAGCGCCGTGCAGGCCGAGAACCCCACGCCCAGCAGAACGACCCAGGCATCGAGCTGGTACAGCGCGTCAAAGCTGCTGCCTGGCCCAAAACTGCGGACGCCCTGACCCATGACCTGAACGGCCCGGGGACCGATGGCCGCCACCGAGTGGCAGACGTGGTGACTGCGTATGGACGTCGGCCGCTGGCGAAAGGTCTCGGGGATGATCCCTACCTCTCCGGTCACGCTGGCACCGGCGACGTCAAAGGTGAAACCGTGCTGTTGGTGAAAGCGACCCCAGGTAAAGGCCGGCACCACCACGGTGCCCTCCGGTCCCACGGCCTCCAACAGCGCGTCGATCACCGCGTCGGCGCCCCCCGCGACATAACCCAGGCTGCTGAGCGAGCTGTGCACCATGGCCACGTCGCCAGCGCCCAGGCCGACGAGGCGCAGGCCGGTCAGGATATCTGAGCCGGTAACGTGGGAGCGATCCTGCGGGGACTCTGCGGCGGCCCCGGTCATCCTGGGTCGTCTCCACTTGCCGAGGTTCCGCCGGCCGTGGGATCGGCCAACGGCTGCCCCAGCACCCGCCGCGGCAGCCGCCCTAGCTCAGTCCCGACCACGGGATGCAGCCACTCGCCCCAGTAGGCCTGCTCGGCGGCGTGGCCCAGGGCCAGCCAGTGCACTGACACGGCCACACGAAGCCCGTTCGCATCCAGCGCTTTGGCCAAGCGGGGCCAGTCACGATCCCAGGCCTTGAGGGTGTTCCGTCGATAGCGCATCAGCAGGATCAACAGGCGTTCCTCGGCTTCGTCGGCCAGCCCTAGCACGCGCAGAGCCCTCCGCAGTGACCGCGTGCGCCGCTTGCCCAGCCCACGCTCATCCACCACAAGCTGGCAGACCGCCTGCAGCGTGGGATCAGCCTGGCCGACGTCACTCAGACCGCGAGCGACGGCCTCAGCCCGCGTGCGCAGCGCATAGGCAGGACGCAGCACGGCTACGTCATACGCCACGGCATCCCCCTCCCCACGAGGCACTCGCTTCCTGCCGCCCTTGCGGTTGAGGTCAAAGCCAGCGGGGTAGCCGATATGCACCAGGTGCACAGGCTGGTCATCGGGGGTAGAGACGATCTGGTCAGAAAGCTGAGCGGCCAGCGCCGCCCGCGCCTCGGCGTGAGCCAACCGAGCATAGGGCGCCTGAGCGTGCTCCCTCAGCAACGCCAGCGCGGCCTCTTCCAGCTGCCAGGCGGGCGTGGCTTGGATCAGCGCATCGAGGGCGCGAGTGCCGCTGCCGATGCTGGCCCCATAGCAGTTGTAGGTGTGGCCCCAACAGCAGGCATAGGCACGCGACGACTCGACGCCGTCTCGCAGGAACCGCAGAAGCGGCTCTTGGGCGTGGGCGCCGCGACGACCATCGGCAGCCACCACGTCATAGGGCACGCCCTGGCGCGTCGTGACCCGAACGCCGCCGCGCCTCGCCACCCAAGCGTGCGCCCCCGCAAAGCTGGCCCCCAGCTCGACCGTTCCCTCGTGAGCCGCCATGGTGCCGCCCTCCTCGCATGATCGCTTGGTACGTCATCGCGGGCGCGCCCGCCCTCACGCCAGGAGCCTGCCCTGCCCAAAGCGCCCTACTCAGCGGGCAGGCCCTCACCCTCGGCGGGGGCCGCGCGCCAATCCCAGGGCAACAGCTCGCCCAGCGCCACGACCGTCCCGCGGCTCACCATCACCAGGGCCTGGCGATTCGCGTCATCCAACTGACTAATGAACTCGCGGCAGCGCCCGCAGGGAGGCATCACGCAGCCATCCCAGCCCACCGCCACCATCTTGGCTACGCGGCTCTCGCCCGCCGTGACCATGGCCGCGGCGGCTGCGTGCTCGGCGCAGAACCCCATCGAGCAGGCGGTATCGATGCACACACCCACATACACGTTGCCCTGGTCCGTCAGCAACGCCGCACCCACGCCGCCCGACTCGGCCTCTGCCGAGAGACGCCGCGGATTCACCACGGCCCTGGCGCGCTGGTACAGATCCTCAAAGGTCATGCCCGTCTCCTTGGCCACATCAGCGCTGGCGCAGGTACGCCACATAGACCGCGTACTCGCGCTCCAAGGTGAACCCCGCCTTGCGGGCCGTAGCCGCCGAGGCAACGTTGCCAGCCCAGCAGTGCCAACCCACCTGACGGATGCCGCGCTCGCGCGCCATCGCGACAAAGGCAGCGGTGATGGCAGTGGCGACCCCCTGCCGCCGATGCTCCTCGGCCACCGCGATGCCTACCTCACAGCGATCAGCGGTGTTGTACTCGGAGAGGCACCAGCCCGCCACCGCCCTATCGCGGACGGGGCAGACGCCAAAGCTCTCGCGCAGAAACGCCTCCACGCTCGGTCGCTCCGAGAGCATCTCTTCGATCAGGACGTGCCGCCCGCGCAACGTCTCATCGGCCAGCAAGTTGGCGTCCACCAACCGTAGGTCGAAGCCTGGTGGCAGAGAGACCTCCTCGGGTACGAGGTCGCGCAAGGCAAAGTAGAGGCGGGGGTAGCGCTCGGCGCCATAGGGGGCCAGGGCCTCGGCCAGGATGCCGTCCCAGAGCGCTGCACCCTCATGGAACACCAGGACATCCTCATCGGCCGCGGCGAGGGCGGGCCAGACCTGGTCCTCCAGCAGAGCTCGCAGGCGAGCCGCCGCCCCCTCACCTGGCTCGGCGCCTCCCACAAAGGCGCGCGACTGAATCCACGTAAAGGCCATGCGCGGGGCAGCCAGGTCGTCCAGGTAGATCGGCGCATCGAGGCGCCCGGCCAGCACCGCCTGCAGCGCCAGGTGATGCTCCAGGCCCGCAAACAACGGCGCCGCCAGGCCGGCCTCAGAGCGCGATAGCAGTTCCACCTACGTTCTCCCCGGGCTACCAGAGGTCGCGCCTGCTACCAACCAAGAAGGAGGCGCTCGCCGCAGAGCTCCCCACGTCGGAACGCCTCGCTCTGTCTGATCCGATAGCCTAGCGTTTGCGCGCCACCGCCAGAATGTGAGAGCCCATGTCCAAGCAGCCAGGCTCGCGGCAGGCCTCCAGCTCGATCTCTAGCAGGTGCTTCCAGACGTCGGGATCCTCCTGCCACGGGCCCACGAGGTCGCCCCACGTGGCCGAGACGCATTCGCTGGCGGAAAGCACCTCCACGGTGGCGCCCGCGCCCTCGATGGCGCCGCTGAACTCGCCGCTGCGGTAAGCGTGCAGGAAATTGCGGGCCACACCCACCTTGTCCGGCCCGATATCGCCGCTGCGGATGATCTCTCGGTTCACCCGCGGGTCGCCGCTCAGGACCCTGGGCAGGTTTTCGTGTACCGTGCCAAAAAGGCTGCGTGCGCTCAGGAACAACAGCCCGCCACGCTTGGTGACGCGCACCAGTTCCGCCAGCGCCTTGAAACGACGATCAAAAACATAGCTGAGTGGTCCCCCATAGCACACCACCGCATCAAACGAATCGTCCTCGAAGACGCCCTGCAGCTTGGTCATGTCGCACTCGACCCAGGCCTCCACGGCGCTATCCAGCCCCAGGGCGGTCATGTTGCGCTGGTTCACCTGGAGCTTTTCGGCCGAGACGTCGGCCACCACCACGCGCTGGCTCAGGGCGGCCAACTCGCGCGTGAAGCGCCCCTTGCCCGCGCCCATCTCGAGCACGCGGTCCCCGCCATGCAGATGCGCCCTGACATAGTGCAGGTGAATGGCAAACTGCACCTGGTCGGCCAGCCGATCCTCCATGCCGGCCCACCCTACCGCCACAGTCTCCGGCAACGGTTCGACAACCGGATCCCACTCTGCTGGATGCTCTGCCATCAACGCACCTCCTTTATCAAGGGCTTGTGTGAACCGATTATAGCGAGCGCCGCGCGGTGCCGCAACGCTAAGCGTACCGAGCCGCCGCATCCTGTACGGCCTCATGGGCCACACGCGCCCACTCCCACAAACGTTGCGGGCGGTAACGCACCGTGCTGATGTCCTTCAGGATGATCTCGACGTGACACCCCGCCATGATCGACAACTCCTGGTCCAGCTCTTGGCGTACCCGGGAGGCGTCCCAGCGTTCGCTCGCCAAGATCGCCGGGTTGGGCTTGCGCGAGATCACATAGCGCCCCCCCACGGCTTCCACGGCGCGCTCCAGATCGACCCAAGGGCTCATAGAGATCTTGCGCAGGTTGGGCACCTGGCTCAGCATCGTCACCTTGCGGTCCAGCGGCTCGCAGCAGCCATAGTAGGTAAGGCCGAATCGATCCAGCCAGCGCCGTTCATAGTGCAGGGCGAACTTTTCGTGCATCCGGGGCGAGACGTCGGAAAAGATCTGTGCCGTGGCGCAACCCCAGAGGTCAGGGGGGGCCAGCCTGCCGACGGCGGGCCGGGGCAGCGCGCGGGTGTGGCCATACCCGCCCGACCCGATCCGCGTGGCATTGTCATTGCGAGCCAGCAGGCCTTGGTCCTCGTACTGATCCAATCGCGCCAAGTAGGCATTGACCAGACGATCCATGGCCTGATGAACCAACTCGGGTCGATCCACCAGATCGGTCATGGCGGCTTCCACGCCCCACCAACGGATCAACTCATCCCAGGGCGCGAACCAAAATCCCGGCGCCCCTTGCATCTCTACCGGCAGCAGATCGCCGAACAGCCCATCCAGTCGCTCCCGCACAGCCGCGCTGGCCTCAGGGTCATGCTGCACCACTGGCGTCTTGATCTTGGCCAGGTCGGCCTCGCAACTGATCTGGGGATGGAAATGGCGCGAGACTACGTCGCTGGCGCCGTCGGTTCGGGCAATGTCGACGTCCTCATCGATGCCCAGGCCGCTATCGTGGATGACCAGCCCAGCCCGATAGACCGGCTCGACGATCATATCCGCCGGCAGGTGCCGCCACTGGTACAGGGTGCGCCGCATCCGCTCCTCGTGGGCGCGGCAGAACGGATCCTGGCACTGCAACGTGAGCTCGTCATCCATGTTCATCTCGTGCCAGGGGATCTCGTTGATCCACACCATGGGCCGGCCGGGCTCCAAGTCGTTGACGTGGCGCCATCCCTCGGCGGTCTCCTGGTGAATGGGCAGGGCCGCTACCTCGGCCCACTCTGCCGCCAGCCGACGCAACACGTCGCGGTCGTGGATCGAGTCAGCCATCTTGCCGCTCCTTTGAGTTCGCCCGTGAGGTTGTGCCGCCCAGCTTAGCGCGCCCCGCTGCACTAGGCAACCTCCCGCCCAGCCTTGCGCCCACGCGACAGGCGGGCCATACTTGTGGCAGCATCACCGTGTCGCACCACCTACAAGGAGCTTGCGCTGTGAAGATCGTGGACATCGAGACCATCCGTTTCCGCAGCACCTCACGCAACTATCCCACCCGCTGGGGCTACTATACCTGGGGCGAGGAGCACGAGGCCATCGGCACCATCACCAAGGTGGTCACAGACGAGGGCGCCGTGGGCTATAACCTGGGCGGCAACCCCGACGTGATGGAGCATGTGGTCAAGCCGCTGCTGCTGGGGGAGAACCCGCTGAACCGAGAAAAGCTCTGGCACTGGATGGAGCAGCACCCCGGCATCAACGAGCACACCGCCGGGTTCGTCGACTGCCTGCTGTGGGACCTCTACGGCCGCATGGTAGGCCTGCCCGTCCACAAGTGCTTGGGCGGCTGCCGCGACCGCATCAAAGCCTATGCCAGCACCTGGCCCAACATGGGCAAGGTCGATGATTATGTCGAGTTCGCGCTGGCCTGCAAGGACGCCGGCTATACGGCGTTCAAGGTGCATGCCTACATCCACTTTGACCCATACAACTGGGAACCAGGCCCGCAGCTGCCCGGCTACCCCGAGGCCGACGTCGAGATCTGCCGGGCGGTGCGCGAGGCCGTGGGCGACGACATGGTGTTGATGCTGGACCCGTTCGGCGTCTACACCTATCAGCAGGCTGTATGGGTCGGCCACCAGTTGGAAGACCTGAACTATTACTGGCTGGAGCATCCCATGATCGAGACGCGCGTGGAGGCCTACCGCCGCCTCTGCCAGGAACTGGCCATCAACATCTGCTCGCCCGAGCACGCCCCGGGCGGCATCTTTACCCGCGCCGAGTGGGTGCTGCAGGGGGCATCGGACATGTGCCGCGTGGACGTGGGCTATGGGGGCATCACCGGCTCGTACAAGCTGGCCATGCTCTGCCAGGCCTATGGCATCCAGTGTGAGATGCACGGCGGCCACTGGACCAACTCGCACATTCTGGGCGCCACACCCGAATCCACCTGCGAGTACTTTGAGCGCGGCCTGCTGCGACCCGACCTGGACTATGAGACGCCACCGCCCTACCTCAAGGCTATCCCCGACCCGCTGGACGACGACGGCAACGTGATCCTGCCAACGACGCCCGGGCTGGGGATGGAGTTCATCTGGGATTACATCGAGGAGAACCGGATCGCCTGAGGTCTGGGCCAGACGAGACGTGATCGGCCACCGCCCGGGGCGGTCACGTCGTCGTCTGCCCTAGCCAGGTCCCCAGGCGGCTACTATCGGTGTATGCCAATGCGCGTCACAGGAGGCCCCATGCCAGATCGACCCAACATCCTGCTGCTTTTCACCGACGACCAGCGCGCCGGCACCATCGGCGCTCTCGGCAATCCGCATATCCACACGCCCAACCTGGACGCCCTGGTGCGGCGTGGCACTGCCTATACCCAGGCCTATATCATGGGCGGGAGCTGCCCGGCCGTATGTATGCCCAGCCGCGCCATGCTGATGACCGGCCGCACGCTGTTCGGGCTACAAGGTCAGGGAGAGAGCATCCCCCGCGACCATACCCTGCTGGGGGAGCACCTCCGGCGGCACGGCTATGCCACGTGGGGCACGGGCAAGTGGCACAACGGCCCCGAGGCCTATGCCCGCAGCTTTTCCGGGGGCGCCGAGATCTTCTTCGGAGGGATGGACGATCACTGGAACGTGCCCGCCTGCGACTTTGATCCCACCGGCCGCTACGAAGCCCGTCCGATGACGCGCGACCCCTGGCGCTCCAACGCCATCGCCCAGCGCCGCTGCGACCATATCCGACCTGGCGTGCATTCCAGTGAGCTCTTCGCCGAAGCCACAGTCGGCTTTCTCCGGAGCTATCAGGACGACGCTCCGTTCTTTGCCTATGTCTCTTTCATGGCGCCCCACGACCCCCGCACCATGCCGCCGGAATACTTGGCGATGTACGACCCTGACCGGATCGAGCTGCCGCCCAACGCCTACGCTGCCCATCCCTTTGACAACGGCGAGCTGGTGGTCCGTGACGAGCTCCTGGCTGCGCGTCCCCGAGTGCCAGGCGAGATCCGCCGGCACCTGGCCGAGTATTATGCCATGATCAGCCACCTGGACGCCCAGATCGGCCGCATCTTGGCGGCGCTAGAGGCCAGCGGCCACGCCGAGGACACGCTGGTGCTCTTGGCTGGAGATAACGGCCTGGCCTTGGGCCAGCACGGCCTCATGGGTAAGCAGAACCTATACGATCACAGCCTCCACGTGCCCCTGGTCATGGCGGGGCCCGGCGTGCCCCACGGTGAGCAGCGCGAGGCCCCGTGTTACCTGCTGGACCTGTTCCCGACGCTGTGCGATCTGACGGCGCTGCCCACGCCGGCATCTGTTCAGGGGCGCAGCTTGGCGCCGACGCTGGCCGATCCCTCTGCCCGCCCACGGCAGGCGCTCTACTTTGCCTACCGAGACTATCAGCGCGCCGTGCAGAACGGTACCCACAAGCTGATCGAGTATTGCGTGGACGGGGTGCGCCATACGCAGTTGTACGACCGAGGGGCCGACCCGTGGGAGCTCAACAGCGTGGCGGATCTGCCCTCGGGCGCAGACACCAGGGCGCACCTGACCACGGCGCTGCTCCAGGCCCGCGCCGAGATGGGCGATCGCAGCCCAGGCTTCTGGGGAACCTATGGCGCGTGACCGGCAGAGGCCATGCCATCGCGGCTGGACCAGCTCAAACCTTGCAGGATCGCCCTATCCGTGGCACACTAGGGCCATGACTTGTGGGAGGAGCATCGACCCGAAATGAACAGTGCCGTTGCCGAGTGGCTGTTGATCCTGTTACTGATTCTGCTGAACGGCTTTCTAGCCATGTCCGAGATCGCCATCGTGGCGGCCCGTCGCGCCCGCCTGGAGGAGCGCGCCAATGGGGGCGACCATAAGTCGGCCGCCGCGCTGGAGCTGTCTCGTTCGCCCAGCCACTTTCTCTCGGCCGTGCAGGTCGGCATCACGCTGATCAGCATCGCCGTGGGCGCCGTGGGCAGCGGGCGATCGGTCGCGGCCCTGAGCGGCCTGCTCCAGCAAGTTGGGCTCAGCGCGCTCCTCTCGCAGTCGGTGGCGCTGGCCGCCATCCTGGTGTTGATCACCTTTCTCACGGTGGTCTTTGGCGAGCTGGTCCCCAAGCGGCTGGCCCTGGCCGACCCGGAGCGCGTCGCCGCGGCGGCGGCCATCCCCATGCGCACCTTGGCCAGGGTGGCCAAGCCCATCGTCAGCCTGCTCAGCGCCAGTACAAAGACCGTCATACGGATCCTGGGCGTGCATCCCTCGCTGGATCCCCCCGTCACCGACGAGGAAGTCAGCATTCTGCTGGCAGAGGGCACCCAGGCCGGCGTGTTCGAAGAGGTCGAGCAGGACATGGTCGAGCGCGTCCTGCTGCTAGACGATCGGCGCGTCAACGCCTTGATGACGCCCCGTCCCGAGATCCAGTGGCTGAACGTCGAGGACCCGCCCGATGTAATCCGCCAGCAGCTTGTCGAGAGCTCCTATTCGCGCTTTCCCGTCGCCCGCGCCAGCCTGGACCAGCTGCTGGGCGAGGTGCGCGCCAAGGACGTCTTTCTGGCGCTCGAGTGCAACACCCCGCTAGACCTCAGCGAGCATCTGCGTGAACCGCTGTTTGTCCCCGAGATCATGCCAGTTCTCAAGGTGCTCGAAACCCTCAAGAGCGCCGGCACCGAGATGGCCCTGGTGCTCGACGAATATGGCAACCTGGAGGGCCTGATCACCCTGCGTGACATCCTGGAGGCTATCGTCGGCGACATCCCCTCGGACGACGAGGATCGCGATGCCGAGGCCGTCCTGCGGGATGATGGCTCCTGGCTAGTGGACGGCCTCTTGCCCACCGACGAGCTCAAGGAGATCATCGAGGTCGTTGACCTGCCTGGCGAGGCGGAGGGGCTCTACCAAACCGTGGCCGGTTTCATGATCGCCCGGCTGGGACGCTTCCCCAGCGCCTCGGAGCATTTCGCCTGTCGCGGATGGCGCTTTGAGGTCATGGATATGGACGGCCATCGGGTGGACAAGGTGCTAGTCTCTCGTGAGCCCGAGACGGACGACCGCGCGAGCGCGAGCCCGTCCGACCCTGAGATCGACTTCTGACCGGCCTCTTTCGTTTCTAGAGCAGGGCACTCGTCAGCCTCAGCGCCCCGGCCGCCAACGCCGCCAGCCCCACCCACTGCCCCCATGGCGTTGCGTCATCGCACACCAGAGGCGCCACCTCCCCGCGGGCATGCGCCGCTTCCAGAATCTCCAGACAGCGGCGCACGTCGGCCACCAGCTCGTCCTGCCCACGAAAGGGGTCAGAACTTTGCAGAGCCTCGAGCGCTCGCCACACGCTGGCGATCTGCTCCTCGGGCGAACATACTGTCTGGACCATGGCGCTCCTCCTGCCGGCGTCGCGGACGCCGAGTCTCAGACGACGATGTTGCTTGGATAAACGCCTCCTGCCTTGCACGGTTGCGCGCCCTAGCGCGCGGCCAAGGGCACATTTGCGCACGCACCCTTGACGCGCCCGGGCTCACCACCGTATAGTAGCTCGGTGAGGCGCGCTCACCAGCGCCCCACAGCGCCAAGGAGGTAACCCGCCCATGCTCTGCCCGCATTGCGGCGCCGAGGCCCCGGCGGGCGCCCGTTTCTGCGGGCGCTGCGGCCGAGATCTCGTCGCCCAGCCGACGCAACCCACCTGCCCGCACTGTGGCCAGACCGTCGCCCCCGAGGAGGCCTTTTGCCCTCACTGTGGGCGCATGGTGGCCGGCTCGCCGCCGCCCGTGTGGGACCCGCCCGCCGACCCGGAGGCCGTCATCCCTACGAGCGAACCACGCTCCCTGCCTGCCATTCTGGCTTGGCTGCTGGTTGCTCTGGCCCTGGTGGTCATCGTCGCGAGCGGCCTACTGATCATCTGGGCCGTTTCGCCTCGCGCTCAAGAGATGGTGGCGGGGTTGCTGCCCTGGGCGCCCCAGCCCACCCACACCAGCGCTCCGGAGGCAGAGCCCACCAGCGCGCCCAGTCCCAGCGCTGCCGCCGTGCCTACCGTGGGAGCCACGGCCACTCTCGAGGATCTATCGCCCTCTCCGACGAGCGCGCCATCACCTACCTTTGACGTGACGCGTCTGGATAGCGACTATGTCGCCGACGTCACCCTGCCGGATGGCAGCAACGTGGCCGCCGGCGTGACGGCGGTCAAGACCTGGCGGATCCGCAACAGCGGCGAAGTCGCCTGGCCAGCAACGACCCAGCTGCGGCATGTGGAGGGCGACACCTTTGGCATCCGTGGTGGCATCCCGGTAGAGCCCATCGAGCCGGGTCAGGAGGTGGATCTCTCGCTGAGCCTCCAGGCGCCCCGCGAGTCGGGCGAGTACCGCGGCGTGTGGCGCCTGCACGCCGACGACAACACCCCTTTTGGCGCACGCTTGATCGCGCTGGTCACCGTGCCCGAGGGCTCCAACACCGGCACACCGGCCCCCACCACCCAAACCACGCCAAGCCCATCGGCCCAGGTCACGTTGATCTACGAGTATGGCTGGACGGGCGGCTGGATGGGGATCACCAACCAGGGCAAGTGGGCCTATGCCAGCAACGGCAGCGCCTACGGCGCCGAGCTGGGGTTACTGGACTCGCCAGCCATGCGCGCGTCCCTGGGAGAGATGCTCCCAAACGGCTGGCGCCTCAAGATCATGGTGCGGCCAGAGGTGACATTCGAGGGGTGGACGCTCGGCTGCGCCGAGGATATCTGCCAGGCCCACACCAGCGATGCCGGCCAGCAGCTCATCATCAACCACATCTACCTGACCGACGAGACCTGGACGTCGTTCCTCGATGACTGGCTAGCTGGAGGTTCGCAGCGCGTCATCCGCAATGAGCACTATGCGGCGCTGCAGGCGGCAGTGTTTGCGCCGCTCGAGGAAGCTCCCGAGCGGTCGTGCCTGGGGTTCCGCTTTGTAAAGGCGGACTAGACGGCTCCAATGCCTCGATCACTGGCGTGGCGCCGCAGGCGGCGGCTCGACGCGCCAACCCCAGCGCATGGCTACCCAGACCAACCCAGCCCACACCACGGCGACGACGGGATAGACCAGACCGTACGACGAGCGTCCCAGCCACCAACCCAGCAACGGCGCCAGCAGCAACTGCGCGCCGCTGTTGGCTACGTTGGTGGTGACGATGCCAAAGGCTTGCTCCTCGGGGGCGACGCTGGCTCCCGCTAGCACATTGGCGGCCGGCGACATATAGGCCAACCCGACCCCAGCCACCAGAGCGATCGCCACCAGCGCCCAGCCGGCCGTCATCAGCGGCGTCAGCGCCAGCGCCACCGCCGCCACGATGGCCCCCCCGCCCAGCAGCGCCACCGGGCCGAGCCGCCGCGTAGCTGGCTCATAGCCCAGGCGAACCAGCCCGCCCACCGCCTCACGGCCCGCGATCAAGCCAGCCGCGGCCAGACTGGTCCAACCCAGCCCCTCCAGGTACACCAGGAAGAAAGATCCGCCCATTACGAAAAGCAGAAAAGCACATAGCCCGACAAACACAGAGCCCAGTCGCACTCGCGGACGCTGCGAGACCACCCGCCCGAATCGCCGGTACGACTCGACCACCGCTTGCCTGATGCCTGGGCTCGGCTCAATGGCTGGACGGCGCACCATGGTGGCTGCGGCCAGCGCCCCGATCAGCGCACACCCTGCCCCGCTCCAGAAGGCGGCCGCATAGCTCTGCATACTCAGATACCCGCCCAGCAACGGCCCGCCACAGAACCCGATCGCCTGCGCGGCCGTGACCCAGCCTTGGATGGCGTCTTGCCGCGACCCATCGCCCAGGCCAAAGCTCGCCGCCAGCGCGTTGGACCAGAACGCCGCCGTCGCCAACCCAAACATCATCTGGGGGATGACCAGTGCCGCCGCGGTGGTGGCACGGCTGATCAGCCCGCACGCCACGGCGCTGGTGAGAAACAGCCCGATCAACGCCTCCCGTCGGTATGCGCCCGTCGCCAATCGCGCCAGTGGCGGACCGAACAGGACGCCCATGAGCGCCGGCGTCGCCTGGATCAGCCCCACAGTGGCCTTATCAAAGCGCAGGTGGGCCATCATCAGCGGCACCAGCGTCTGCGACATGCTCAGGGCAGCCGGAAAGAACACCATCATCACCAAGATGGCGATCAGATCCCGGCGCCACTGGCCGGCGGTGGCATGGTTGGACGATCCGTTTGGCCCCATCGCGCCTGCTCCGAAGGCTACCCCGGCAGGAGACCCCATCAAGGGGCATCAGGGTCGCGTGAATCCAGAGTGTAAGCGGAATCGGCCTCGGCGCCAAGCTGTTGGCCGGTGGGAGGTCCAGGCCATGGCGATGCGTTTGCGGTGGCTGGGCGCGTTCGCTAGAATGATCTACGTTGGGGCGCTGCACCGCGCAAGGACGGGTAGGTGCCTTGGTTTGGGGTACGCAAAGGGTGGCACAGGAGGTCGGCGCGGTGCGATATGCGAATCGGCGTGGGTTGCCACGGGCTGCTTGCGGCTACATCGGCACTGGCGCCCAGCGTGCTCTCCACGACGCGGCCCGACCTGGGTTGCGGGCACTGGCGCGCTCATGAAATCGTCCTCCTGCCTAGGTCCTCGCCTGCGCCAGCTGGCCGAGGATCCGCTGATCCTGCCCTTTTACGTGCCTTCGGTGATCCTCTTTCTGGGCACTGGCATCATCATCCCAGTGCTACCGCTCTACGCCGAGAGTTTTGGTGTCTCCTACGGTTGGGTCGGCGCGGTGGCCTCGGCGCAAGCGCTGGGCATGCTCGTCAGCGACCTACCCTGTGGCGTGCTGCTCCGCCGCCTGGGCCAAAAGCGCTCGCTGGTGCTGGGCACCGCGGTGATGGTGCTCTTTTTTGTGGCCCAGAGCTGGGCCTCTTCGGTGCAAGAGGCCTTTGCCTACCGTTTCCTGGCAGGGTTCGGCGTCGCCCTCTTTGGCGTGGCACGCCATGCCTACATCTCTGAGCACGCCTCGGTGTCGAACCGCGGCCGGGCCATGGCGCTATTCGGCGGCCTGATGCGCGTGGACCGCCTGTTGGGTCCGCTGTTGGGCGGCTACATCGCCCTGGCCACGGGGCTGCGGGTGCCCTTTGTGGTTGCAGGCCTTATCAGCCTGGTGGCGCTGCTTTGTATCTTGCTGTTTGTGCCGAGAGACGTGGGCAGCGGCCCGCGTGAAGCCAAGCCGCCCCAAGCGCCCGCCATCTCACTGGGTCAGCTCTTGCGCGGTCAAGCCGCCATCCTGGCGCCAGCCGGCATCGGTCACATCCTGGTGCAGATGATCCGCTCGGGACGCGATACGGTGATCCCGCTCTATGCCGCTAACGCCCTCGGCCTGGACGTTGCCCAGGTAGGCTTGCTGGTGGGCATCGCTTCAGCGGTCGAGATGGTCATGTTTCTGCCAGCGGGCTGGATCATGGACAAGCGCGGGCGCAAGTACTCGTTCGTCCCCAGCTTTGGCATTCAGGCCCTGGCCATGGCCGCCGTGCCGCTCACCGGCAGCTTTGCCCAGCTCTTGGCCTGCGCCACCGCCATCGGCATGGCCAACGGACTGAGCTCGGGCGGCATGATGACGCTGGGCGCCGACCTAGCGCCGCCCGACGCACGAGGCGAGTTCCTGGGGGTGTGGCGGCTCATCGGTGACGTGGGCGCCACTGGCGGCCCTGCGGCCGTGGGCTTTGTGGCCGATGCCCTGGTCCTGCCGGCGGCCGCGTTGGTGTTGGCGTCGGCCGGGCTGGGCGCCGCGCTGATCTTTGCCTTTTTCCTGCCCGAGACGCTCCATCACAAGCCCGCCAGGGTCACCCCGTGCCGCTCAGCCCCAACCTAGTCCCTCGCCCAGCCGGGCCTCCCACGCTTGTGCTATAATGGGATCGCTTGGTTCCTCGTGCGGCCGAGGGGGTATCCATGCGTAGCATCAGGACTGCTCTGGCGGCGGGGCTGCTCTTTGTGGCAGCCTGGCTGCTGGCATGCGAGGCTCCCGAATTGGCACCCACCCCGACACCCGCCACACCTGCCAGCGATGATTGGGAAGAGGCGCGGGCAAGCATGGTGGAGCGCACCATCGCTGCTCGCGGCGTCGAGGATGCCGACGTGTTGCGGGCCATCTCGGCCGTTCCCCGCCACCAATTCGTCCCCGAAGAGTACCGCGACCTCTCGTACGCCGACCGGCCATTGCCCATCGGCTATGGCCAGACCATCTCGCAGCCCTATATCGTGGCCTGGATGACCGAGCTGCTCGAGCTTCAGCCAGGCGACCGCGTCCTAGAGATCGGCACCGGGTCTGGCTACCAGGCGGCGGTCTTGGCAGAGCTGGGCGAGGTCGAGGTCTACTCTATCGAGATCGTGCCCGAGCTGGCCGAGCGATCGGCCGCGCTCCTGGCAGAGCTGGGATACGCCGTGACCTGTACCCCGGGCGATGGCTACTATGGCTGGGAGGAGCACGCGCCCTATGACGCCATCATTGTCAC
>DAIRUQ010000060.1:15640-16826 GCA_036803245.1 Chloroflexota bacterium
AGCACCCCGAGTGGCGCCAACGCCACAGCCGCCATAGCGCCGCGCGCCGCCAGAGGCCAGGCCGCGGTATGCGACTGAAGCCCGACCACCACCCAAGGTGAGAGAGCCGCCACCGCCGCCAAGGCCACCAGCGCCGGGCGCAGCCGCACCCGTGATGAGAGCGTTGCCCCCACCCCCGAGAACACCAGCAGGGCCGCTAGCACGGCCGAGAAGGCATAGGCAGGGTGGCCCAAGTAGAGGGTGTAGCGCTGGATCAGCGGCACCTCCACCAGCATAAAGCCCAAGCCGATCCCGGCAAAGTAGAGCAACGTGCGCTGCAAGCTGCCTGACGGGCGCGATCGTGCGGCACTCTGGCGGGCCAGAAGCGGCATCGCCACCAGCACGGCTGCCCCCGCCGTCGCGAGCAGCAGCAGCGCCACCACCACCAGATAGCCCGCGCCACCAAAGGGTGCCCAGGTGTGGCCCAGCTCGGCCAAGAGCTGGGGAAGCTGACTCCACCGGTAATAGTGCCCGTAGAACGGCCGATCATCGGTGGGCGGCGCCACCTGGTAGGGATAGGCACGGACCCAGGCGGCACGATCCGCGGCCTGCAGCAGCTCACGATAGGCCTCATAGTAGATGGGACGATCCAACACGCTATAGCGGTTGGCGTCGGCAGCGGACATCCCCGGCATGGCCACCAGGTCGTAGGCCCACTCATCGCAGAACCTTTGTAGCGACGCCAGCTCACCGTGCTCCCAGGGGCCGTTTCTGATCAGGATGGTCATGGTGGTATAGCCGCGGTAGGCCACGATCCAGCTGCCAGGGTCGCCGCCGGAATCCTCGACGGCGGCCACGGCCAGCGCATAGGCCCGCAGCGACTCGCTGGGCGGCGTCTGTAGCCAGCGGGTGATGACCAGCAGGCCTCCGGGCCGCAGGGCCCGCAAGTAGTCGCCAAAGGCCTCGCGGGTCAGGGTGTACTGCTCCGCCAGGCTATAGGCGCCCGAGCGCACCGGCCGGTGGGGATCGGTCAACGGCAGCACCACCGCATCATAGGGATCGCGCACGGCACGGATCGCGCTACGCGCGTTGGCGCCCAGCACCGTCACCCTGGGATGACTGTAGATGCCGCCGACCATGCCCGGCACCAGTGGGTTGGATACGGCGGCGTCGACGCGGTCAACGCCCTGGGCCAGAGCGACCCAGA
>DAIRUQ010000061.1:0-1219 GCA_036803245.1 Chloroflexota bacterium
TCGGGTTGACACGGATCCCTCACCCGCCGCATAATGGCGACCGTGCATCCAAAGACCAGAGGTGGGATCGGGGTACGGTGCTTGATCTGACGTTGCGTGGCCAATGTGATCGCGCCAGCCGTCTGCTGGCCGAGAACCGCACGGTTGAGGCGGAGCTCGCCTGCCGGCGCGTCTTGACCGCCTATCCCCACTATATCCGGGCCTATGGCATCCTCGGAGAGACGTCGATCGCTCGCGGGGACTATGAGCGAGCCACGGGCGTCTACCAGCGCGTGCTCGGCGCCGATCCCGAGAACACGCTGGCCTACACCCAGCTCTCGCGCCTATTCGAGGCACGGGGGGTTCTGGACGAGGCCATCTGGCATTTGGAGCGTGCCTTTGAGCTCGAGCCTGGCAGCCACGCCATCCGCACCAATCTAGGTCGCCTGTACCAAGCGCGGAGCATCCCGGTACACGGCCGGCTCAGGATGAACCGCGCCGCCTTGGCGCGCTGCTATATGCGCGGGCACCTTTATGATAAGGCCGCACAGGAGCTGGGCCCACTCGCGCGTGAGTTCGAGGGCCGCCTCGACCTGCTCACGGCCTTGGCGGAAGCGCTATGGTATGATGGCCAGACGGAACGGGCTGAGCGCATCTGCCAGGAGATCCTGGCTTCGGCGCCCTACTGCCTCAAGGCGTGCCTGATCCTGGGCCGAATCTGGCTCGGATCGGACCGCGATCAAGAGGCGCGAACGCTGCTTCAGCAGGCCCAGGCCCTGGACCCCGAGAATCAGGTGGCCAGCAATCTCTTTGGCAGCGCCACACCCTTGCCCCGACGCACGCCGCGCGTGCCTCTGGAACCCGACCGCGAGGACGCCGAGAGTGCCGAGGAGCAAGACGAGGTCGACGTCCCCTACCACGTGGTAGAGGACTCGCAGGAAGAGCCCGCGCCCGAGCCCGAGACGAGCAGCGCCGTCCGGCCCGTTCAGGAGATGGCCCGCCGCCTGGGCAAGCTACTCCGCCCAAGATCGACGGCCGAGCCCCCAACCGAGACAGAGGGCGCCGCGCCCGCCAGCGAGACCAAGGAACCCACCCCGACGGCCGACAGCGAGGAGGCCCCCTCTCTGCCCGAGACGCAGGGGTGGCAGAGCAAGTCCTTGATGGATGTGCTGGACGAGTACGTGGACGAGCACCCCGAGGATACCGAGGCGCGGCTGGATCTGGCCCGGCGCTACCGCGA
>DAIRUQ010000061.1:1319-16628 GCA_036803245.1 Chloroflexota bacterium
ACCCTCGTCATCATCAAGCCGGATGCCGTGCAGCGCGGGCTGATCGGTGAGATCACCACCCGCCTCGAACGTCGCGGCCTCAAGCTGGTCGGCATGAAGCTCATGCGAATCGATCAGGATCTGGCCGAGCGCCACTATGGCATCCATCGTGGCAAGCCCTTTTTCGAGGGGTTGATCCGCTACATCACCTCGGCGCCGGTCGTCGTTATGGCCTGGCAGGGACCCAGCGCTATCGAGATGGTGCGGGCCACCATGGGCGCCACCAACCCACTGCAAGCTACCCCGGGGACCATTCGGGCCGACTATGCCCTAGAGATCGGCCGCAACCTGGTGCACGGGTCCGACGGACCCGAGACGGCCGCGCATGAGCTGTCGTTGTTCTTCCAGCCCGAGGAGCTACTCTCCTGGGAGCGTGATACCGATCGCTGGATCAACGAATAACACCTCTCGCCGACATCGGCGTCCACGAGGGAGCCTTCAGGCTCCCTCGTCTTGCGGTCAGGGCGAGTCACTGCCTACAAGGGAGGCCTGGTGAGCGTTACGCTGTACGCGCTCCTTTTGGTCCTGGGAGCCATCTGGGGCGCCTCGTTTCTCATGATCAAGGTGGCCGGACAGGCCTTTGCGCCGCTGACGCTCGCCTTTCTACGGGTGCTGATCGGCTCCGTCTGCCTCCGCCTTATGTTGCATGGCCGCGGCATCGAGCCGCCCCGTGGCCCCTTGGCACGACGCAGGTTCGCCGTGGTGGGCCTGTTCAGCATCTTTGTCCCCTTTGCCTTGATCTCTTGGGGCACCATGCGTATCCCGAGTGGCTCGTCGGCCATCCTGAACGGCACCATGCCGCTCTTTACCGCCATCGTGGCGCACCTCGTTGGTGAAGCCCGCCTCACCTGGCGGAGCGCGGCCGGTGTTCTGGTCGGCTTTGTGGGCGTGGTGGTGCTGGCGCTGCCCCACCTCCGCGGTGGCATGCTGGAGGGCCTGTGGGGCCAACTGGCGGTCCTGGTCGCGGCGATGAGCTATGGCGTCGGCATCGTATATGCCCGGCGCAAGGTTAACCAGTGGCCTCCCCTGGCCGCGGCCTACGGGCAGGTCGCCTACGGCTGCGCATGGCTGCTGCCCTTTGCCCTGCTGGAAAAGCCCTGGCAGGCGACCCCCACCCTGCCCGCGGTGGTCAGCCTGGTAATCCTGGGAGCGGTGGGCACCGCCATCGCCTATGCCATCTACTATGAGCTCTTGGCCAAGGGCGGCGCCACCTTTACCGCCATGGTCACCTATATCGTCCCTCCATTTGGTCTGGTGTGGGGATGGGCTATCCTTCAGGAGACGCTGACTTGGTACACGTTGCTGACGCTAGCGTTGATCGTTGTCGGGCTGTTGCTGGCACGCTCGCCCAGGAAGAGCCACTCGGCCGCGCCAGCGCCAGAGGGGGTGATCTCCCATGCCGAAAGTGGCGCTGAATAACCGCCACGAGAAAGCCAGCCTAGCCCAACGTATTGGCCGGGTCTGGCTGGTCTATCTTCGAGGCCAGATTCTCTGCGCGCTAGGCATCGGCGCGCTCACCTGGATCGTGGGCAGCGGCCTGGGGCTGCCAGGAGCTCTGTGGCTGGGGCTTTTTGCCGGCTTGATGGAGACCGTGCCCCACGTCGGCCCGCTGATCGCAGCTGTGCCGGCAGTCATCGTGGCGCTGGTGTTCGGATCCAGTGTCATCACCACCATCCCCAACTGGTCGTTTGCCCTGATCATCGCTGGCGTCTACCTGGCCATCCAGCAGGTGGGGTCCTTGATCATCCAGCCCAAGGTGCTGGGGCAGGAACTCGACCTGCCGCCGCTGGCGGTTCTGGTGGCCGTGGCGGCCGGGGCCGCCTTGGCGGGCATTGCAGGGCTCTACCTGGCGGTTCCTCTCCTAGCCACCGCTCGGGAGGTGGTGCTTTATGTCAAGGAACACCGCCGAGGCGATAAAGGGCAACGTGGCGCCGCGGCGAACGTTGCGCCGCCGCCAGATCTCGAGTAAGGTAAGGGTTGACTGGATCGCCAGTCGCTACGCACAGGATTCCCAACTAGGAGGTACCCATGCAACGGATCGGCTTTATTCTCAAGGTCAAAGAGGACATGATCGAGGAATACAAGCGCCGCCATGCCAACGTCTGGCCCGAGATGCAGCAGGCCCTGCACGAGACCGGCTGGCATAACTATACCCTGTTCATGCGCGAGGATGGCTTGCTCTTTGGTTACCTGGAAACGCCCGACTTTGATGCGGCCAAGGCCGGCATGGCCGAACAAGAGGTCAACGCCCGATGGCAGGCCCAGATGGGGGATTTCTTTGAGGCGCTGGAGGGACAGGCCCCCGACGAGGCCATGACGCCGATGGAGATCGTGTTCCATCTCGATTAGCGTCCAGCACGAATGCGGCTACAGGGCAGCCCCGCGGCTGCCCTGTGTTGCTGGCGGTCACCAACCGGCCTCGCTCGCAAGCCGCCGCAGTTCCGAGGAAGCCGCCAGCACCTCAGCCTTGATCTCGGCCAGCACCGCCTCGGTGCGCGCCTCGAACCGCAGCGTGATCACCGGTTCGGTCACCGAGCGCCGTGCGAGGGCCCACCCCTCCCCAAAGAGCACCTTGACGCCATCCAGGTGGCGCCGCGGCCGGCCGGCAAAGGCGGCATCGAGATCAGCTAGGATCTCCTGGGCCGTCTCGGACCCACACGGCAGCCGCAGGTCCGGCGTGATGGGATAGCTGGGCACGCCCGCCATCGCCTCAGCTAGGGTGACGCACCTCTCCTCAAGGAGTTGGGCTAGCATCAACGTCGCATAGAGCGCGTCGTCGCGGCCCAGATCACCGAAAAAGTAGTGGCCGCTGATCTCGCCGCCGAGAACGGCGCCCTCGTCCTGCATCCGAGCCTTGATAAAGGCATGACCCGAGCGCTCCTCCAGCGGTATGCCGCTGGCTCGCTCCACAGCCTCTGGCACCACCAGCGAGCTCTTGAGATCATAGACCACGCCGGCGCCAGGCCGTCCGGCCAAGGCATAAGCCAGCAACAGGGCAAAGACCCGGTCAGCCGGCAACACGCGGCCGAGCTCATCCACAAAGATGACACGATCGCCGTCGCCGTCATAAGCTGCGCCCCAAGCACCCGTCTGCGCGCAGGCGGCACTCAGGTCTCCAAGATGCTGCGCAACCGCCGGGTTGGGGTGACGCGCGCGAAAGGTGCCGTCAGGCAGGCAGTGCAGTGGTTGGACGTCGAGGCCCACCCGACGCAGCACCATAGGCGCCAACCACCACATGGCGCCGGTCCCAGCGTCCACCACGACCGGCCGCCGCTCCAGCGCCAGGTCGCCGGCCATGGCGTCCGCATAGGGCGCCAGCGCCTCGGCCGTGCGGTAGGTTCCGCCCTGGCGTCGATGAGGCCCAGCGTGCTCGGCGATCCAGCTGATATCGTCGGGCGTCACTGGGCGGTCACCAAACATGACCTTGAACCCATTATAGCGCGGCGGGTTGTGAGACGCGGTCACCATCACCGCCCCGTAGGTTGCCAGCCGATCCTTGGCATCATAGAGCACCGGCGTCGGCACCACGCCGATATCCACCACCCCTGCGCCGCCGGCGATCAGCCCGCGCACCAAGGCCCACTTGAGCGGAGACGAGCTGGGGCGCAGATCTGCACCCAGCACCAGGTCGCGGCCGGCCAACCGCGCCGCGATGGCCCCTCCGATTGCCTCGGCCGTCGCCTCGTCCAACTCCTCGCCGTACACGCCACGGATATCACACGCCTTGTAGATGGTCATGCTAGATACCCTCGCTGCCGGCACGCCTCCACAAAGCGGCCATAGCCCTCTTGGTAAGCCTCCGCCCGATCGCTCCGCGGCCTCATCGGCGATCGTAATCGCACCATGCTGGCCACGGCCTCGCCCACCGAAGCATAGTGACTTGCCCGCGCGGCGAGCATCGCGGCGCCCATAGCGCCCGCCTCATGCTGTGGCACCACCAGCTCCTTCCCGAGGACATCGGCACGGATCTGTAGGCCCGCGGCACTGCGCGATCCCCCGCCAGCACAGTAGATGCGTGGCCCCACCTCGGCGCCCAACGACGCCACGACCTCATAGGCCAGCCGCTCTACATAGGCTAGGCCTTCCAGGTAGGCAGCATACAGGGTTGCTTCGTCAGACGCCTGCCCCAAAGAGAAGCCTTCGGCCTCCGGCTGCACAAAGGGAAAACGCTCCCCCCGCCGCGTCAGCGGGTAGACCACCAGCCCGGTGGGCGAACGCTCCAGAGCGCTGGCGTTGAGCGCCTCTAGCCGATCGGCCCCAAAGCGCAACGTCAGGCAATCGGCGCCGGTGCTGCTGGCGCCGCCAGGCGACCAATGGCCGTCGGGATGCCGGTGGCAGTAGATGCGCCCCTCTGGATCACGAACCAGCTCCGAAGTGACGCCTTTGAGGACCAAGGTTGTCCCTAGCGTCGAGTTCCAGTCGCCCAGTGAGGCCGCGCCACTGGCCAGCTGCGAAGCGTTGCCGTCGGTGGCGCCGGCCGCCACCATGGTGCGGGGCGACAGCCCGGTTGCCCGCGCCACGGCCGACGAGATCCTCCCCACCGCCTGGCCAGGCGCCACCACGCGCGGCAACATGGCACGCGCCACGCCCAGCTTCTCCCAGATAAAGGGGGGCCAGATAAGATCCACCACGTCATAGCCCCACTTTAGCGCGCTGGTCCAGTCGGCCACGCCTGGCTCGCCAGTGAGCCAGCCGGTAACCAGATCCGCCGGGCTCAGCAGCCAGCGGGCGCGCTCCACGCGACCTGGATCCGCTTGCGCCAGCCATACGGCCTTGGTCAACGCGTAAGAGGCTCCCATCCGCGTACCCATCTTGGTCTCCCACGCGGCGCTGGCCGCACGAACGACAGGGACCACCTCGGCCGAGCGGGCATCCGAGTACATGATGGCATTGCCGACAGGCTCGCCCCGGGCATCGCAAAGGCAGAGCGTGCCCGAGGTAGAGGTCACGGCGACGGCGGCGATGGCGTCCGCAGCGACGCCCTGGTCGGCCAGCTTGCTCACCACGCCAGTCAGGCAGAGCTCTAGCGCCTCCCGCCACATGCGAGGATCCTGTTCAAAGGCCCCCTCGCCCGTCGAAACCAGCGTCTCGGCTCCAAAGCTCTCGGTGACCTCGGCTTTGACCACGCCCGACAGGTCGGTTACCATGGCCCGTGCACCCTGTGTGCCGACATCGATTCCCATTACCAGCATGTACATCACCTCTCCGCGGCGCCATTCAGCCAGCCCGCCCATTCTATCCGCGCCGCCGCATCCGGGCTAGCGAGTCGCCGCGCCCACACAGACGGAGGTTCACCCGTGGCCGAGATGACACCCTACGAGCGCACCATGGCGCGCCTGCGCGGCCAGCCCGTGGACCGCGTGCCGAATCAGAACATCCTGATGGCCTATGCCGCCCGCTATATTGGCGCCACGTACTCGCAGTTGGCCCAAGATCATCGGGTGCTGGTTGAGAGCAACCTGCGCGCCTGCGCCGATCTGCACATCGATCTGGTCAGCGCCATCTCGGATCCATGGCGCGAGGCCTCAGCCTTTGGCGCAGAGATCACCTTTCCTGAGGACTCGGTCCCCGCATGCCATGACCCTCTCTTGACCAGCTCTGCCGACTGGACCACGCTCCAGCCATGGGATCCCTGGGCACATCCGCGCACCCGCGACCGGCTCCAAGCCATCGACCTCTATCGCCAGCGGGTCGCGGGGCACTATCCCATCTGCGGATGGGTCGAGGGCGCTGCCGCCGAGGCTGCCGACCTCCGCGGAGTCAGCGCTTTTCTCGAGGATCTGGCCCTGGAGCCGGAGGCAGCCCACAGCCTGATGGCGGTCTGCTGTGAGGCTGGGACTCGCTTTGCGCTGGCCCAGGTAAAGGCCGGTGCCGGTATCATCGGCATCGGCGACGCCGTCGCATCGCTGATGAACCCCCGCATGTACCGGGCCTTTGCCTGGCCATACGAGCGCAAGATGATCGACGCCATCCACCAGGCCGGCGCGCTGGTCAAGCTGCACATCTGCGGAAACACTAGCCGGCACATCGCGGATATGGTCGCCACCGGGGCCGACATCATCGACATCGACTGGATGGTGGACATGGGGCAAGCGGTTGCCACCTGTGGCGGCCGGGCGGCCATCAACGGCAACTATGATCCCGTTGACGTGCTCTTGCAGGGGACGCCGGCAGAGGTCTATGCCGCAACACTAGCTTGCGTTCAGGCGGGAGACGCCAAGGCGTTCGTCAGCGCCGGCTGCGAAGTGCCCGTAGGGACGCCCAAAGAGAACCTCTTGGCCCACTACCGCGCCGTATGCGACGCCGGCTCTCAGGAGGGCGTGTCATTGTAGGTGGGCGATGGCCTAGGAGCGGCGGCCGCAGCAGTGCTTGTACTTGAGGCCTGAGCCGCAAGGGCAAGGATCGTTCCGGCCTACCGAGGCCCCGGGCGCTGGAGCCGGCGACGGCTGTTGCTGCTGCATCACCCGATCACGGAGGTGCTCGAACCCGGCTTTGCTGTAGGCAAAGAACCGCTGGTACCCCTCGCAGAGATAGTGCCGCGGCACGCCGCCGATCCCCACAAACCTTGGACAACCCTGCTGGCAGAGGTGCAACCATGGGCAGGCCTGGCACTCGGGGCGGGGATGGCTCTTGGCGTCCGCAAAGGCCCGCACCACCTCGGTCTCGAACAGCTCCTCCAGCGGCGTCTCCATAATGTTGCCCACATAGAGATCCTCGCGCACGAAAAAGTCGCAAGGATAGACGTCGCCGTTGTGCTCCACCACCAAATAGTTGCCACACTCGTGCTGATAGCAACACATGGGCGCCGTCTGCCCCACATAGGCCGCCAGGATAGCGTCAAAGTCGCGTACCGATGTCTGCGGATTACCTCCGTTGTACCAGCGGTCGAACAGGGCGCACATGGCATCGCCAAACTGCTTTGAGCTCACCGAAAAGCCGGTGGCCTCCCCCGTCTCGGGGCCCGGCTCCACACACGGGATGAACTGCAGATAGGTGAACCCCTGCCCCACGAGATAGTCATAGATGTCCACCGCATGGGCCGCGCTGACGTCGTTGAGGACTGTGAGCACGTTGAACTCGGCGCGGTAGCGACGTAGCATTCGCGCGGTCTGCATCACGCGGGCATGGGTACCCTCGCCGCGCAGATCGCGCCGGTAGACGTCATGGTAGGCGGCCGGGCCGTCCAGGCTCAGTCCAACCAGAAAACGATAGTCCCGCAGAAAGCGCGCCCAGGCGCTATCGAGCAGTGTGCCATTGGTCTGTAAGCCGTTGCTGACCGATTGTCCCGGACGGCCGAGCTCTTGCTGGAGTGCCACGACCCGCTCAAAGAACGCCAGCCCCATCAGGGTAGGCTCGCCTCCCTGCCAACCAAAGGTGGCGTGCTCCGGATTGAGGGCCATGCCCTGGCGGATCAGCTCGGACAGGACCTCGTCGCTCATCCGATGCCGCCGCTGATCCTTGTACGGGTCGGTCGCCCGCTCGTGGTAAAAGCAGTAGTGGCAATGCAGATTGCAGTCGCCCGCCGCGGGTTTGACGAGCAAGCTGCGGGCCGCTTTGGCTGGTGACACGTGCAACTCTCCTACTGGAATCGTCCTTGTCGATCTTAGGAGCGGCCCCAGGCGCTGTCAAAAGGCCAGCCCTTGCGATGCCAGGAGCCTGATGCTACAATCACCCTCCGCAGAAGCGAGGCCATCCTCGCGCAGGAGGTAGACGCCCTCGATGGACATGCTCGCCACCCTCAACCCTGCCCAACGCGAGGCCGTCCTCGCCGTCGATGGCCCGGTGCTGGTCCTGGCTGGCCCGGGATCGGGCAAGACTCGCGTGCTGACCTATCGCATCGCCCACATGATCCGCCAACAGGGTATCTCACCCTATCGCATCCTGGCGGTCACTTTTACCAACAAGGCTGCTCGTGAGATGCTGGTACGGCTCGAGGAGCTACTGGGCGAGACTCGCGGCCTCACCGTCGGAACCTTTCACGCCTTTTGCGCGCGGCTGCTGCGCCAAGAGGCCGAGGCGGCGGGCATCAGCCCCAACTATGTGATTCTGGACGCCGATGAGCAGATTCAGCTGGTCACCCGCCTGGCCAAGCGGCTCCAGCTCGACTCCAAGCAGTACCCGCCTCGCTCCATCCAGAGCGCCATCTCCCAAGCCAAGAACGCTAGCAAGCTGGTCTCGGATTACCAGGCTCCCACCTACTGGCATGAGGCCGTCGCTCGCGTGTGGCAGCAGTATGAAGAGATCAAAGAGAGCACCGGCGCGCTCGATTTTGACGATCTGCTTGTTCGCTCCGAACGACTGCTGTGCGAGAACGCTGACGTGCGCGCCCGCTACCAGCAACGCTACACCTACATCCTGGTGGACGAGTTCCAGGACACGAACCAGGCCCAGTACGATTTGGTGCTGCACCTGGGCGGCGAGCGCCAGAACGTCTTTGCCGTAGGCGACGAGGACCAGAGCATCTATAGCTGGCGGGGCGCTGACTATCGCAACGTAGCTCGGTTCCAGTCCAGCTATCCCGAGGCCAAGGTATTCCTACTGGAGCAGAACTATCGCTCCACCCAGCATATCCTGGATGTGGCTCAAGCCGTCATCTCGCCCAACCCGCACCGCACCCACAAGAGCCTCTGGACAGACAACCCGTCGGGCCCCAAGGTGCGTCTCTACGAGGCCTATGACGAACGAGCGGAGGCAGATTTTGTGGTGGACGAGATCGCCCGCTTGGCGCGGCGCGAACGAACCTGCCGTCTGTCGGATTGCGCGGTCATGTTCCGTACCAACGCCCAATCGCGCACCCTGGAGGACGCCCTCCTGCGACAGGGCATGCGGTATGTGCTGGTTGGAGGCACCCGCTTTTACCACCGGCGCGAGATCAAGGACCTGGTCTCCTATCTGCGGCTCATCCTCAACCCCAACGATGAGTTGGCGTTGGCTCGCATCATGAACGTGCCCCCTCGCGGCATCGGCCGCAAGACGGCGTCCGATCTCACTCGCTGGGCGCGATCCATCGGCCAGACGCGAGGCGAAGCGCTGCTGCGTCTCGCTGACTTGGTGGAATCACGACAAGAGGAGACGCTCACCCCCTTTGACACGCGGTCGCGCCGCGTCCTGGCCGACCTGGCCTCGCTGCTGGGCGGCCTCCGCAAACTCGCCCGCCAGGCCTCGACCCTATCTGTCCTCCTGACGCAAGTGATCGAACGCACCGGCTATCTCGACTATCTCAACGATGGGTCCGAGGAGGCCGAGGATCGCATGGACAACGTCCGCGAGCTGCTCTCAGCCACCCACGAGTCCGACACCGAGGAGCTGGCGGTAGCCCTGCCGGCCTTTCTCGAGAGGGTGGCTCTGGTATCCGATGTGGACGAGATGGACGATCAGGGCGACACAGACGCAGTCACGCTGCTCACCTTGCACGCAGCCAAGGGCCTCGAGTTCGAGACGGTGTTCATGGTGGGCATGGAGGAGGGCCTCTGCCCCCACGCGCGCTCGCTCAATGACGAGCACGCCATGCGCGAGGAGCGCCGACTCTGCTATGTGGGCATCACGCGCGCCAAACGCCACCTCACCCTCGTCCGCGCTTTTCGCCGCACGCGCTACGGCCGCTCCGAGGTCCTGGAGCCGTCTCGTTTCCTCCGTGACATTCCTGCGTCGCTGCTGGCAGGGCAACGGACCTCCTCATCGCCAGCATCCACGCCCTCAGCGTTCACCCAAGAGCGAGCTCAACGGCGGCGGGCCTTGGTGGAACGCGCTCGCCAGCGCACGGAGGCTCCCCCCACCACCCAACGCCCTGGCAAGGCCTTGGCGCCCGGCGTGCATCCTGCCCCACGCCAGCCGTCGCCCGTAGGCCCGCCCAAGGCGCCCTCTCATGAACCGACCTTTGCGCCGGGATGCAAGGTCATCCACAGCGTCTTTGGCGAGGGCACGGTGATCAGCAGCGAGGTCACCGATGACGACGAACAGGTAACCGTAGCCTTTGCCGAACAGGGGATCAAGCGGCTGATGGCCAGCTATGCCAAGCTCGAGCGCGCCTAGCAAGAGGATCGCCCCGCCCACGTGGCAGCGGTTGCTGCCATGGGCGGTCGGCGCCATCGCCCTGGGCGTGTACGGCCGCACCACCGCCCCTGGCCTGACCTGGGCCCACCATGGCGCCGACGGCGGCGACCTGATCGCTGCTGCGATGACGTGGGGCGTGCCCCATCCCAGCGGATACCCGACTTTTGTCGTGCTCTCGCGCCTCTTTAGTCTCTTGCCCCTCGGCGAACTAGCGCGCCGCTTTGCGCTCTTTTCAGGAACGATGGCTGCGTTGGCGGTGTCGCTTGCCGCCAGCGCCATCCGCGAGACGCTCGACGATGGGAGGCCATCGGCTCCCACCTGGTGGTCGGCGGCGGCCAGCGCACTGGCAGCCTTGGCCCTGGCCACCAGTCCCGCCCTCTGGTCACAGGCCATCATCGCCGAAGTCTATGCCCTGCACCTTGCCTTGGTGGCTGCATTGCTCGTTCTGGCTCTGGCGCCAGGCCAGCACCAACGCAGCTACTGGTTCCTGCTGGGCCTGATAGCGGGGCTGGGTCTTGGCAACCACCTCACGCTGGCGCTCACGCTGCCAGGCATCTGCATCCTCTGCTGGTCGCGAACGAGTATGCGCGATCGACTGGCGGCCGCCTTGGGCACCGTGTTGGGGCTGGGCGTCTATGCCTATGTGCCGCTGGCCGCGCGAGCCCAGCCGCCTGTGAGCTGGGGCGACGCCAGGTCCTGGTCGGGTTTCTGGTGGCTGATCAGCGGACGGCTCTACCACCACTACGCCATGGCTGCGACGGGGGGCGACATCGGGCGGCGGCTGCTCGCCGCCTTGGGCCTGTGGCGGCAGCAGTTCGGGCTACTGGGGGTTGGCTGCACCGTCCTGGGGGTTTGGTCGTGGATCGAGGAGCGCCGCTGGCGCACCGTGCTTGGCACGGCCAGCATCTGGCTGCTGCCGTTGGTCTATGCCATCGGGTACGATACGCCCGATTCCATGCTCTACCTGCTGCCCTCCTACCTAATCGGGGCCGTCTGGATCGCCGCAGGTGCGGGCTGGCTGGCGCGAGTCGCCAGCCAAGAGCGAAAGCTGCCCATGGGCTGGAGCTATGCGGGCGCCGCACTGCTCTTGGCGGTGCTGCCAGCGGTCAGCCTGATCCGCTGGTGGGGGCCACTCAACCTCTCAACCGACCGCGAGGCGACGGTCTGGCTGGATCAGACGTTGACGACTCTGCCCGAGGACGCCGCCCTGATCACACTACAGGATCGCCACACCTTTGCCCTCTGGTATGCGGTCTATGCACAAGGTCGCCGCCCCGACGTGCTCGTCGTGGACGGCGACCTCTATGTGGAACCCTGGTATCGGCAGCAGATCGGCCGCCAGGCAGGAATCGACGCGCCTCCCCCCCAGTTGCCCGAGCTACTGAGCTTGTTGAGCGCAGAGCGCCCACTCTATGCCTCAGCTAACCGCATCGACCTGGCGCGCCGCTACCAGTTGGCGCCCGAGGGGCCTATCTGGCGGCTAGCTGAGCAGGGGCAGCACCCATGACGGCAGCGCGCCGACCACAAACACCACCAACCACGCGACCGCGGTAGTGATGATGGCGCTCTCCATACCGATCTCGAGCGTCTCGCGCACGGCAAAGACGGCCAGCGCCACCGCCGCCAACCATGCCACCGCGGTTACGAGCCAGCCCACGCACCCGATGCCGCTGAGGGCGATCAGCACCATGGGCGCGTTCGCATAGCCCAACGACCGAGCCATCTCCCAGAAGCTGGTCGAGCTCCCGTAAAAGTTCGTCCCCACAAAGACGGCCACATAACTCCATAGCAGCCAGTTGACGGCGACGGCCACCACCAATCGGATCACCAGGGCCAGCAACCAGGCGTGCGGTGACGAAGCGGCAGCACCAATCGCCGATAGGATGGCTACCACGCCCACGATGAGCGCGGCCTCACGGGTAGCCCCTTCATCGGCACGGATCTCTCGGAACACTTCCCAATCGAGCCTCAGCAACCTCTGAAGTCGCGCCACAATGGACTGTAACATCGATCTCTACCTCCTGGTTCGCTTCACGCCAGGGCCCATCGACCCGATCCTGCGCTCTCTATACGTCCCACGATCCCCAAGGTATCGCCAGCGGGGCCCTTCAGGCAACCTTTGTCAGGCGGCGAGCCGCATGCTACAATCGCCCTCGTGTCGCCTCCCCAGGTAAGCGAGCTAGCAGGTGATCTGGTTCGTCTCAATCCTCCCACTCCCGATCCTGGTCGCCGTGCTGGCGCGCCTGGTGCCTTCGCGCGTAAGGCGCCTCGGCGCGGGATATGCGCTGGCCGCGTCCCTGGCCTTGGTGGCGGCGCTCATCATTCTGCCGCAATCCGCTGGTTGGCCAGTCAAGGCGCGCTACCACCTCCTCAGTGACACACCGCTCTATGTGCGGCTAGCCGTCGACGGCCTCACGGCCACAGCGGCCACGGCACTGCTTCTTGTGGCGGCCTGGGACGTTCTGGTCCGCCAGGTGGATGGCTCACCCTCCAACGACGTCATCGCCCTGGTGGTGACGTCGGCCCTCCTGGTGTTCATGTCCGCCAACGCGTTGACACTCTTGCTTAGCTGGAGTGGCTTTGGCCTGCTACGAGCCATCCTGGCGGCTAACGACCGCGACGCTCGCAGCCGCCCAGTGATCGCTAGCGAGCTTGGATCGCTGACGGCGCTGCTGGCGGCCATGCAGCCGTTGGGGCTCGCTGGCCTCTCAGCGCCCACGTTGACGGGGGAAGCGCCCGCCATGACCGGCTGGTTGGTGTTGGTCGCCTGCGCCCTGCGGATGGGCATCTATCCGCTCCAAGCGGGTGGCGCCCAGCGGATCCACGTCAGGCTGGCGAGCACGCTCACGGGTCTCTACCTCTTGCTGCGCACCGCTCCCGCCGTGGGGGTTGCGCCGCTGGCGTTCGTCCTGCTGGCAACGGTTGTAGGCGCCGTGGCGTTTCGCTCGGAGGCCGTGCGAGACGAATGGCCCTGGTTGCTCCAGCACGCTATTCTCCTGGGGGCCTTGGCTGCCACACTCGGCTCGGCGGGAGGCCTACCAGGACTGGCCCTATTCGTCTGCGTATCTCTTTGCCAACCTGCGCTACTGCGGCTGCAGGAGGAGCACGCCCACCCGTGGGATCTCATGGGACTCTTGGCTTTGGGGGGCATGGTCCCCACGGTTGGGTGGGCAGCCTGGACGAGGCTACTTGGGCCAGCCAGCCTCCTCGGTCCACGGTGGGCACCCCTGCTCCTCGGTTGCAGCTTTGCGCTCTGCGCCTGTGTTCTGGGGCATGGCCTACGCCAACGATGGGCTAGTGGCGAGGTCGTCTGGCGACGACTATTGCGCTGGCAAGATGCCTGGAGGTCGCTGCCAGCTCTGGCCGTTATCCTGCTGGGGGTTTGGCCGAACGCCGTAGGCTTGAGCGGGCAAGCACCGCCCTGGCAGGTGCTGGAAGCGGCCCCCGAGCCGTCGTCCATAAGCGTGACCTGGCCGCTGGCGCTGGGCATCGCCGTCCTTACGACCATCTCGTTTGGCCTCGGTTGGCTACGCCCCACCGAGCGAGCCGACGAGCGGCCTGCCACCGCCGAGGGGGGCGTCACGCAGGCGGTCCGCGCCTCGCTGGATAGCATCGAGCGCATCCGCAAAGCCATCGCCGACGTCGACATCACCCTGCGAGATCACGCCACCCTCGCGTGGACCGCGCTGGCCGCCACCGCGCTGCTGCTCTGGTTGCGGGGGAGATAGTCGCATGGACAGCCTCTGCGAGATGATCCAGACGCTCGCCCAGCAGCCCGTCACCCTTGCGCTGGTTGCCCTGAGCGCGGGGGGGCTCCTCCTGTTGTTTGGCGGGAGCTCTTGGCATCCCCTGCTAATGTGGCCACTAAGCATTGCCCTGGCCATCCTGGCGGGCGGGCCTCCCCTCTGCGAAATGGTCTTGCTGCGCGCGGCTCTGGGCCTCTTTGCGACCGTGATCCTGTTGCTTGGCCGCGGGGCGCCAGCACCATCGAGCTGGCGGATTCGCCTGGGCGCCTTGGCCATGCGGACGCTGTCGGGAGGGTTGGCGGCGGCCGCGGCCGTGTCGTTCGTCCAGACCAGCGGACTCACACCGGACCATCCCGAGGCCTGGCGCGCCCTTGCTGGGGTCGGTGCTTTGGGCGCCGCGCATGCGCTGGTCAGTCGCGCTCCGCGAGGTGTCGCCACGGGCATCATCATCCTGCTCATGGCCCTCGAGGGAGCCTTGTGGCTCTTCAGGCCCAGCCTCTTGGTGCTGGCGGGTAGTTCGGCGCTTGCCCTGATGGTGGCGCTGGCTGGCGCACTACACCAAGAGGTCCACCTAGCTGACCTGGTAGAGAAGGAAGCATGAGCGATCTCGTCTGGTTTGTCGGCCTGCCGCTGGTGGGTGCCGCCGTCATTCTCCTGGTGCGCCGATGGGCCCTGATCGCGGGCCCGCTGGCGGGCGGAACGTTGATCGCGGCCGCCATCGTAGCGGCTGGATCCGGCTCGAGCCAGCCCATGGAGCTGCTGGGGCAGACCTTTGCACTGGCTCCAGCCGCAAGTCAGAGCCTGACCTATGCCTATGCGCTGGTAGGGGCTGCCTGCGTCATATCCTCTCGACGAGGCCACGATGGGTTGCTCTATGGCATCGTGTTAGCCAGTGCGGCGCTCGCCACGGCAGCACTGGCCGCGCATAGCGTCGAGATCATGGCCTATGCCGCAGCCGGAGGGCTCCTCAGCCTGGCCATGGCGGCTCCCCTGGCCGGAGCCAAGCCCCATCTCCAGAGCATCCATGCCGTCGGGGTGATGGCACTGCTCCCGCCGCTGATGATGGCGCCCTTTTGGTTGCTGGCGAGTCAGCAGGTCGCCCCGATCAGTGAGGCCGCGCTGCAGACAGCCAGCGTCTTGGCTGTGGTGGCGGGGGCTCTAGTCCTGGGGCTTTTCCCGCTACACCTCTGGCGTTCGGCCGTGCAGACCACCGGACACCCCGCCCTGACCATGGCAGCCATCACGTGGGGAGCCCTGCTAGGGCTCCAGTACCTGGGCCGACTCATCCAGGTGCCGACGTGGCCGCGCTTCTGGGGTCTGGCTAGGCCGCTACTGCTGTATGGAGGAGCGCTCACTGCCCTGGTGGGCGGCGTGATGAGTACGGTACACACGCAACGCCGTCAAGTTCTGGGCCACGCATCACTCGCGTACTGGGGCGGAACCATCGTGCATCTGGCGCAGGCGCTCCCAG
>DAIRUQ010000062.1:0-4828 GCA_036803245.1 Chloroflexota bacterium
CCACGCCTGATCATCCTGGATAAAGACGGCACGCTGATGGCCTTTGATAGCCTTTGGCAGGAGTGGTACCGGCTCCTCAAGATCGAGCTCGACGCCATCACAACCCGTTCACCCAGCCTGGGTGACGCCCTCCCCCCCATGCTGGGCTATGACGCCGACACAGGAGCGTGGGATCCAGAGGGGCCGCTCACGCTGGCCGCCACGGGCGAGCTGGTCATCCTGCTGGCGGGGGTGCTCTATGCCCATGCCGATCTCGGCTGGAACGAGGCCGTCGAGCAGGTGCGCCTGGCCGAGCAGCGGGCTCGCGCGGCGCTGCCGGTAGCCGACCTGGTCCAGCCCATCGGCGATGTGGCCGGCACCCTCGGGCGCTGGCGCGACGCTGGCATCCGGCTGGCCGTGGCCACCACCGATGAACGCGACTTTACGCTTCGCTCTCTGCGCATCCTGGGCATTGAGGATCTGGTCGAGGCCGTCCTCTGCGGCGATGATGGCGTTCGGCTCAAGCCGATGCCCGATATGGCCCTCTGGCTCTGCGAGAGCCTGGGGGTGCCTCCCCACCAGACCCTGGTCATCGGCGACACCACCGGCGATATGGCCATGGCCCGGTCCGCGGGAGCCATGGCGGCAGTGGGCGTGCTTTCGGGCGGCGGCTCCGAGCAGGCCTTGGCGCGCTACACCGACCTGATCATCCCAGACATTCATCACATCCATCTGCTGCCACAGGAGGGAACCAGCGGCCATGCGTGAGCGCCCCACTCCGCGCTACGAAGGATACATCTTTGACCTCGACGGCACCGTCTATCTGGGTGAGAAGCTGATCCCTGGCGCCGCCGAGACGATCGCCTGGCTGCGTGAGCATGGCCGCCGACTGGTCTTTCTCTCTAACAAGCCCTTGGAGCCTCGCTCGCACTATGCCGCCAAGCTCTCGCGCCTGGGCATCCCAGTCGCCAACGAGGATGTGATCAACTCGACCCAGTCGCTGCTATACCACATGCGGCGCGAGCATCCAGCGGCGCGGGTGTGGGTGATCGGGGAGCCGCTGCTCGTACAAGAGTTCCGCGACGCCGGCTTTACCATCGTAAGCGACCCGGGCGAGATCGAGGTGGTGGTGGCGGCTTTCGATCGCACGCTGGACTATGCCAAGCTGAACACCGCACACCAGGCCCTGATCCGCGGAGCCCGCTTCTATGCCACCAATGCCGACCGCACCTGCCCCATCGAGGGCGGCGAGATACCCGATTGTGCCGGCGTGATCGCCTTCCTAGAGGCCACGACGGGCCGGCAGGTCGAGATGGTGGCCGGCAAACCCTCGCCTCACATCCTCCAAGCGGCGCTCGGACGCCTTGGTGTCAGCAAGGATGCCTGCCTGATGGTGGGCGACCGACTCGCCACAGACATGGTGATGGGTCGCGAGAATGGCGTGGATACGGCCTTGGTGCTCACGGGCGTCACCAGCAAGGACGCCTTGGAGCGGAGCGATATCCGTCCCACCCATGTGCTCGGCTCTATCGGCGAACTGCCCTAGGCAGGGCGAAGGGTCACGAAACGGTAGGAGTCCACGGGGCGGAAGCCAAGCGAGCCGTAGGCCCGCATGGCGCTGACGTTGGACTCGCGCACCGTGAGCACCACCAGGGGCTTGGTGAGAAACGCCTCTTCCGCCAACGCCGAGACGACGCTCTTGGCATAGCCACGCCGCCGGTAGGCGCGCCTCGTGTAGACCGCAGCCGCCAACGAGAGCTGCGGGATGTCTACCTCCAGCGCAGCCATCGCCACCACCAGCCCATCGGCCTCAGCCAGGTAGGCCCCGTCGTCGATGTAGCGCTTGGCGATGCGCCGAGCCCAGCGCGGTGGCACTAGATGCCCCGCGACGCAGAAGTACTCGGCCTCAAAGCTGGTCCGCAACTCCGCCACCACACTCAGGTCGCTAGCCGCGGCCCGCCGTACCGGAGCCACCTGCATCGGGGCAAAACCGGACGGCTCGAGCTGGCAGAGGATCTCGATCTCATCCTGAACCGGTCGCAGCCCATGACGCTCGAGCGACGCCACCAAGGGACCAACCACGTGCGCAAGACCCGAGACCATGCGCACGCTGCGTGACGCCATATCAGCGGACATGGCGGGGACGACGCCACGGTCAATCCAGTGGGGAAAGCAGCGCCCGTCACGCAAAAAACCGCAGACCCCGGCCAGTTCGCCCTTGCTCTCGTAGGTGAGAGTCTCAGGACGGTGCGCAAAGAGGGCGCGTTGGGCATACGCCAACTCGCCCGAGAGGAACATCGTTCCGAGACAATGCTGCCCTAGGTAGACGTCAAGCTCTGAGGGGCCTTCACGCGCCTCTCGAACAGCGCCACGCTCCAGCATCTGGCCACCACCCTCTTGGAGAGGGATCATCTCGCGACTACAATAGGGCAAAGGGGCTCAAGAGAAAAGCGGCGGGCACTATGGTCCGCCGCTACACGACCAAGATACGCTAGGCCTCGGTCCAGCTCTCGCACGTCATGGCCTCGGGGCAACGCTCGCACTGCCGCTTGATGGCGGGGCCAGAGAGAAGGCGAATGTTCACCGAGTCAGGAAGATCCTTTGTGCAGAAACCATGGCCCTCGACCATCGCATAGTGAGCACACTCGGGACAACGCTGACCCTTTTTGGATCGCTTCCTACCGAACAGACCCATCGCACCACTCCTGTATCTCCTGAGAGGGGCCACCCCTTGGGTAGCACGCCCCGACGCCTGAACTCGCCCGAGTATACGGTTCAGGCCTCATAGCGTCAAAACACGACCCTTCATGCGGGCAGACCGTCGTGAGGAGAGCCATGCAAGCGCAAGCCGCCGTCCTAGCCGCCTTTGATGAGCCGCTCGAGCTCCGCGAGATCCCCTTACCCTGCCTTGAAGCGGGACAGGTGCTGGTCGCCATCGAGGCCGCTGGCGTGTGCGGCTCTGACGTGCACATGTGGCGTGGGCGCGACCCGCGCACCCCCATCCCCATGGTGCTGGGGCACGAGGGCGTGGGCCGCATCGTCGAGGTTCGGGGCCCGAGGACCGACATCAGCGGCCGACCCCTACAGCCAGGGATGCGCGTGCTGTGGGAACGGAGTATCACCTGTGGCACCTGCTACCAGTGCGCAGTGGCCCACCAGCCCGGCCTGTGTCCCGACCGTTGGGTGTATGGGATCCATCGTGCCCTGGAACAGAGCCTGGGACCCGGAGGCTGTTACGCCACACACCTGATTCTCGATCAGCGAACGGCCCTGTGGCGTCTCTCCGAGACCGATGACCCCGCCGCCTATGTGGCCGCAGGCTGCTCGGGCGCCACGGCAGCCCACGCCGTTGAGCTCGCCGGGGTGCAGCCCGGTCACACCGTTGTTGTGCTGGGTCCCGGCCCCCTGGGCGCGTATGCGGCAGCCCTCGCTCGACAAGCGGGCGCCGAGCAGGTGATCGTCATCGGTGGCACGCCCGAACGGCTTGGCTTTTGCCAGCGTCTGGGAGCCACCCACGCCGTCAACCGACACGAGAGCAAGGTAGACGCGCGTGCCGAGATGATCCGAGATCTCACGCACGGCCGAGGCGCTGACGCCGTGATCGAGGCATCCGGAAGCATCGCGGCCGCCAACGAGGCCCTAGCGCTGGTCGCGGCTGGCGGCTCGGCCGCGTTGGCCGGCTTTGGTACGCCGGTCGGCGCCATGAGCCTGCTGCCCTTTGAGGATCTGGTACGGCGCAATGTGCGCTTACAGGGGGTCTGGGTCAGCGACGCGCGCCATACCCACACGGCTCTGGCGTTGGTGCGCTCGGCCCCCGCCCTGTTCGGCGAGATGGTCACCCATCGCCTGCCGCTCCGTGAGGCCACCCGCGCGCTGGAGCTCGTCGAGGAGCGCGTGGCCGCCAAGGCCGTCATTCTGCCCCCGGCGGCGGCCTGACCCGGACTCGTGCCGTAATCGAGATAGTGGATCGAGTGTAGTAGATGGATGAAATACGCCAGCCACTGGAACCCAAGCTAGCCAGCCTTCCGGACAAGCCGGGCGTCTACCTGATGCGCGACACCAACGGTCGCGTCATCTATGTGGGCAAGGCGCTGGTGCTGCGCCATCGGGTGCGTTCCTACTTTGGCGAGACGGCCTTGCGCGACGCCAAGACCGCCCGCCTGGTCGCCGACATCGCGGATATCGAGTGGATCGTCACCGAGAGCGAGCTTGAGGCCCTCATCCTCGAAGCCCAGCTCATCAAGCGACACCACCCGCGCTACAACATCCGCCTCAAGGATGACAAGCGCTATCCCTATATCAAGATCACCATGGAGGAGGATTTCCCGCGGGTGATTCTGGTGCGGCAGATGGTAGCCGATGGGGGCCGCTACTTTGGTCCCTTTACCTCGTCGCAAGCCGTCGCGCAGAGCCTCGAGCTGGTCCGGCGGCTCTTTCCGTACCGCACCTGCAACCGCGAGATCACCGGGCAGGATCGCCGCCCCTGTCTCTACTACCATATCGAGCGCTGCTCAGGCCCCTGTATCGGCGCCATCGATCGCGATGACTACCGCAAGACCATGGACCGAATCGCCCTCTTTTTGGAGGGCCGCCAGGAAGAGGTCCTAGCGGGCCTCCACCAGGAGATGGAAACCTCAGCCGAGGACCTAAAGTTCGAGCGGGCCGCCAAGCTGCGTGACGAGATCGCTGCCATCACCCAGATCATCGAGCGACAGCGGATCGTCTCGTCACACCTCAAAGACCACGATTTCGTGGCCTTTGCCCGGGCTAATGGCGACGCCTGCGTGCAGGTCTTTTTCGTGAGGAACGGCCGGCTCATCGGCCGCGATTACTTTGTCCTCGGCGGCAC
>DAIRUQ010000062.1:4928-16461 GCA_036803245.1 Chloroflexota bacterium
GAGGCGTTGGGCCTGCCCGAGCCGCTCGGGCGCATCGAGTGCTATGATATCTCGCACATTCATGGCACCGGCGCCACGGGAAGCATGGTGGTCTTTGCGCAGGGAGCACCCAGCAAGGGCGACTACCGACGCTTTCGCATCAAAGAGGCCAAAGGGGGCGACGACTATGCCGCCATGGCCGAGGTGCTCAGCCGACGTTTTGCGCGAGCTCACGCCGGCCAGAACGCAAACACGCCAGGAGCACGCCCGAACCGCTGGGCTCTCATGCCCGATCTGGTGATCATTGACGGAGGCAAGGGGCAGCTGGGCGCAGCGCTAGGAGCCATGGCCGATGCGGGAGTGGATCACGTGCCAGTGGTCGCCCTGGCCAAGCGCGAGGAAGAGATTTTTGCACCCGGAACCGACGCGCCCTGCATCCTAGCGCCCGGCTCGGCCGCCCTGCATCTGGTTCAACGCATCCGCGATGAAGCGCACCGCGTGGCGGTGAGTTACCACCGCACGGTCCGGCGGAGAGAAAGCACCCGCTCAGTCCTCGAGGATATCCCCGGAATAGGCCCCAAACGCCGTCAGGCGCTGCTCAAGGCCTTTGGCTCGATCGAGGGAGTCCGCCAGGCTAGCGTGGATGAGCTTGCCGCGGTACCGGGCATGACGCGCCCCGTCGCCGAGCGGCTGCGTCAGCAGCTCTAGTCAGCGAGATCGTCATCGCTGCCGCGCCGCGGTGGCAGCACGACCACAGTGACGCCATCGCCGCCCTCTGCCAGGGCGCCGGCCCGGTACTCGGACACCAGCGGATGCCCCTGGAGATGCTCTCTTACCACCTGCTTGAGCACGCCCATGCCCTTGCCATGGATGATCGAGCACCAGGGTAACCCCGCCAGGTAAGCGCTGTTGAGATAACGCTCCAGCTCGGTAGCAGCCTCTTCCGCTCGATAGCCACGGAGGTCCAGCTCGGTGCCCGGGGAGACCACCTTGGGTTCAGAGTAACGGGGGGCTGACCTCTCCTCTCGCGGAACCCGCGCCACGCGCTCCAGCGTATCGGGTTGAGCCCGCAGCCGCAGGTTCCCCACCCGTACCTCAGCCTCCTGCTCGTCAACACTGAGCACCTCGCCCGTCTGCCCCAGATGGCTGATCCGCACCGTGTCGCCGGGCTGTAGCGCCACGCGCCGCTTGGTCGGCTGTGGCGTCGGGTCAGGGGTAGGCTGGAACGCCTCTGCTAGCTCGCGATGGCGCATCGTGGACTCACGCACCGCCTCGGCCTGATCGGGACGCGTCGCAGCCTGAAGTCGCAGCTGCGACAGCTCGCGCTCGAGCTCCTCCAGCAACCGACGCCCCTCCGCGCGGGCCTGGTCGAGTACCTCTTCCCGGGCGGCCTCGGTGTCGGCGATCCGGCGCCGCAGATCCTCCTCGAGGCGGGTCGACCGGCGAAGCCGCTTTTCCGCCTCCCCGCGGGCGTTTTCGGCCTCATCGCGGGCCTCGCGCACACTCTCCAGCAGCGCGTCGGCCTCCATATCTTCCGGCGAGACCAACGATGCCGCCCGGGCCAGGATCTGCTCGTCCAGCCCCAGCCGTTGAGCGATGGCCAGCGCATTGCTACGGCCCGGCACGCCGATGGCCAGCTTGTAGGTGGGCGATAGCGTCTCCACGTCGAACTCGACGCTGGCGTTCTGGATGCCCTGGGTGCCAAAAGCAAAGAGCTTGAGCGTAGAGTAATGCGTGGAGCAGACAGCGGTGCATCCCAGCGCCAGCAGCGCCTCCAGCAGGGCTTGGGCCAACGCCGATCCCTCCACCGGATCGGTGCCGGCGCCCAACTCATCCAGCAGCACCAGCGACCGCGCGGTAGCTTGCCCCAGAATGCTGACCACGTGGGTCATGTGAGAGGAAAAGGTAGAGAGGCTCTGCTCGATGCTCTGCTCATCGCCGATGTCGGCGTACACACCGTCATAGACCGGCACCGTGGAACCCTCACCAGCCGGAATATGCAGGCCAGCTTGGGCCATGGCGGTGAGCAGCCCCACCGTCTTGAGGGCCACCGTCTTGCCGCCGGTGTTGGGTCCGGTGATCAGCAGGACCCGCGCCTCCTCGCCCACGGCCACATCAATAGGTACCACGCTATCCGCTGGCAGAAGGGGATGCCGTGCGGCCACCAGCCGCAGCGAGGCCTTGGCATCAGCACTGGACCCGGAGGCCCCAAACGCAACGATCTCTGGGGGACGAGCGCGCAGGGCGTAGCTGTACTGCGCGCAGGCAAGGGCGAGATCCAGGTCGGCCAGCACCTCGACGTCGTGCTCGATGACATCAGCATGCGCGCCCACAGCTTCTGTCAGCTCGGTGAGGATGCGGTCGATCTCGTGGCGCTCCGCCGAGCGCAGCTCTTGCACCTGGTTCCCCAGATCCACCGTGGCCAAGGGCTCAATGAACAGGGTCGCGCCGCTGGCAGACGTATCGTGCACGATGCCCGCGATTCGTCCCTTGAACTGGATCTTGAGCGGAATCACAAAGCGCCCGTTGCGCTCTGTAATGATGGGCTCTTGGAGGTAGGGCGCGTTGTTGCCATCGGCCACCAGCCGGCGCAAGCGCTCCGCGAGGCGATCCTGCGACAGCCGAAGCTCCCGCCGAATGTGGGCGAGCTCTGGCGACGCGGCATCTAGCACGTTCCCATCATCATCCAGACAGCGGCCGATCTCGTCAGCCAGATCGGTCAGGGGCTCGATCTGCGCCGCCTTGTCGGCGAGGATCGGATACTCGTCCTCTAGGCGCACCAAGAGGGTGCGAAGGATGCGGGCAGCCCGCAAGGTCCCGCGCACCTCGAGCAGCTCGTGGGGCTGAAGCATGGCCAAGATACCAGCACGGCGGGCGTGTGGCCGCACATCGCGGGCAGCGCCCAGCGTGACATCAGGCCGTGTCCCCAACAGAGCCTTGGCCTCGGTAGTGGCCTGCTGCCGCTGCCGAACCTCGTAAGCATCTGTAGACGGACGCAGCTCCAGAGCCAGCTGCCGGCCCGCCGAGAACGACGTGTGCTGGGCCAGCTGGGCCAGAATCTTGGCATATTCGAGCGTCCTGAGATCGTGCTCGTTCACCGGCGTTGTTGCCTCTCTTGCCGAGCGCTCAGCACCATTCTACATCCATGCGAAAGTTCCCGACCTCTGCCAACCCGTACTCGCTGGCAAGAGATCGGGAACTCGCAGAAAGCGATAGAGCGGGCGACGCGATTTGAACGCGCGACAATCTGCTTGGAAGGCAGAGGCTCTGCCAACTGAGCTACGCCCGCAAGTCGGGGTGAGAGGACTTGAACCTCCGACTTCAGCGTCCCAAACGCTGCGCGCTACCAGGCTGCGCCACACCCCGTACAGGCAAGTATATGCAGGCGAGGACCCATCGTCAAAGGCTGGGACAGCTCACGTCGCGCCCCAGAATTGCCGCAGCCACTCTGCCGCGCGCTCGATCCAGACCTCCACGTCGGGTCCAATGACCTGCAGCACCGCATAGGTCGCCAGCGTCAACAAGAGCGTGACGATCACCCACTCTAGCAGTCGACTCCCACGTTTCGGCTTGATCACGTATCGCTCCCGCGCGCACACGAGGCCGACAACCCCAGCATCATAACGAAAGCTCCCAAGGAGGTCAAAGGAGGGGGGCCGCAGCCATTTCGCAACCACGCGCTGCGGCGGTTGACATCCCTTGCGCAGGGGCTACTATCACCTCATGGGATTGTAGCGGCGCTCTGGCGCCCCAAAGGAGGATCACTGTCATGGCTTTGAAGGTTGGAGTGGTAGGTATGGGTGGCATCGGCAACCAACATGCCGGCTGCCACAAGAAGGATGATTTGTCCGATCTCGTGGCGGTGTGCGACATTATCAAGGAGCGCGCCGACAAGGCCGCCGAACGGCATGGCGTCAAGGCCTACTATAGCCTGGATGACATGCTCGACGCCGAGCCCGACCTCGCCATCGTCGACGTGACTACGGGCGGCTATGAGAACGGTAGCTGGCACTATGAGCCGACCATGCAGGCCCTGGAGGCGGGGAAGCACGTTCTGTGCGAAAAGCCGATCTCGAACAATATCGAGGAAGCGCGCGACATGGTGGCCGCCGCCAACGAGCTGGACCTCTACCTGGGGGTCAACCTCAACCACTACTTTACACCGCCGGCGGATCGCGCCAAGCAGTACATGAAAGACGGCGAGATCGGCGAAGTGGTGTACGTCCTGCACAAGATGGGATTCCCCGGCGGCGAAGAGAGCTATCAGTATTCCGAGGCCCCGCGCTCGCACGGCTTTCCCTACTTTCACATGAAGGCCTTCCTGGCCCACCCGTTCAGTCTGATGCGCTACTTTGGTGGCGACATCACCCACGTCCAGGCTTTTGTGACCCAGCCGAGCTTTCGCCGGAAGGCGGGCGACGTGATGCTCTCGATCAATGGCATTAGCGTGCGCTTTGCCAGCGGGGCCATCGGCTACCTCTTGAGCCAGCGTGGCGATGCCACCTTTGGCCTCGGCGGCTGGTGGAGCTTTGAGCTCGCCGGCACCCGCGGAACGTTCTGCATCGAGAACTGCATCGAGAAGCTGACCTACTGGCCCGGCCCCCGGCCAAAGGACGCCGCTGATCCAGCCGCACTCAAGCTGGGACAGTCAGCCGAGCCCATCGTCACCGAATCGGGCATCTCGGACTTTAACCAAACGTTCCCGAACCGCATCCACGCCTTTATGGAGGACGTGACCGCCGGCGTCGCCAAGGACAAGCTGCGAGCCTCGGGCCGCGATGCCCTGGCCACGCTCGAGTACACCTGGGCTGCCATGGAGTCCTACGAGCAGGGCGGCATCCTGGTGCGCCCGAATCCGCTACCGCCGGTCCAGGGCGACCCGATCGCGCTTTACGCGTAACCGTCTCTTCAGGACAGGCAACGGCGGACCCCCAACCCATTGAGGGTCCGCCGTTCTGCGTGGCGCGTCTGCTCGACGCCGCAGTCAGATCGCGTTGGCGTCGCTCGATCGGATCACTCGCCCGCTCCGCTTACTCTAGCTCTACGACCTGCCCCACGAACAGCAGTGCCCCGGTGGTCCGATGCCGGATGGCAAAGAGGAACGGTCGATCCACCGTCATCTCCACCGGCTCCATAGGCATGGCCGATCCCACCATGATCACGGCGGTGGCGGCGGCCGCCTCGGTGCCCTTTTCATCCACCGCCACCCAAGCCTTGTGCACCACCTCGCTGATGAAAAGGCCCGTCTCGGTGGTCATGCCCGTGAAATCGGCTCCTTCGCCGAACGCCGTTGGCATCCCCATCTCGGCCAGCATCTCTCCTAGCTCGAACTCGGCCTCGTACTCGAAACGAGGCATCGTTAGCGCCACGCTCTGGCGCTCCAGCCTACTCACCAGCTCTTGCAGGCGGGCCTCATCCAGCCCGGCGGCCAAGTCAGCCAACTGGCCCCCCTCTGGCAGCAGAATCAGCATGCTGTGGCTTTGCCCGGCATAGGGGAGCTCAACGACCTGGAGTCCATCCTCACCATAGTAGCCTAGGCTCTCGGTTTGCCGCATCATGGGCACGGTGACGTTGGTGCCGTTCCCTTGGTGAAAGACGCCGTCCTCGGTCGCGCTCTCCGAGAATGGATTCTGCCACTGCGCCTTAAAGTAGACGGCATTGGTCAGCACCAGCCGTGTCAAGGCGCTGAGCACGCCGGGCTTGATCAGATCCTTGATGCGATCCTCGGTCTGCTCCTCCACCCAGGCGTTGATGGCCAGTCGCGCCTCCTCTGTCTCTGCGAAATCCGTCACACGCATGCCGGCGCCATAGTTGGCCGCCAGGGTCTCCAGGAATTCCTCCTCAAAGCCAAGCCCATCCTGCCCCCACAGAGCGTTTGCGCTGCGGAAAATGGGGGGCTCGTAGGAATCTAGGTCTAGATCCTCGCCGGCGTGAAGCGCCAGGTCGAGAGCGTTCATGGCCGGATGCACCTGTTCGTCGGGCAGTGCCAAGCCAAGGACCGCAGCCATCTCTTCCGCCGTCTGTCCGCGAGCCCCGGCATAGGTCATCGTCAGCGCCAGAGCGATGCTATAGGGCGAAAAGAACAGATTCCCGTCTCGCTCTGTCGCGAGAGCCCGATACAGATCCAGACCGAAGCCGTTGACAGCCGCGGCAACCGAAGCGATCTCGGCGTCACCGGCGTCGGGCTCCGGTTCACGAGAGCTGCTGGCGCTAACGATGGTAGCGCCCTGGGGCGGTGCGCACGCCGAGACCAGCGGTAGCAGTAGCGCAACGATTAGCAGACCAGATATCCAACGCATGTGGGCCTCCTTGTCGCCAGCGGCGGCTCTACCTCTTGGACGTCGCCAGCGCGCCCTCGGTTCCCGCAGCGCCGTCGCGAGTTGGCACCCATTTGTCAGGTCACCGTCAGCGAGAGACGGGACCGGTCCATCCGGACCCTTGCAGCGTGCGCCAGCGGCGGGTATGATGGTTGGTGCCTGAAGCTTGAAGAGTCGGTCCCGTCGACCAGGAGGAACAGTTGGCAATGGTCACATTCCGCATCGGCCATACAGGCATCCTATGGGGATTCAGCAAAGACGACGCGCTGCCAGCCGTGCGCGACACCGCCGAGCTGGGGTACCTCGCCTATGAGACCTTTGGGTTCACCATCGAGCAGTACCTGGATGAGCCGGGGGGCTTTGGCGCCTTGTTGGCCACGTATGACATCCCTCTATCGGCCGCCTACTGCCCCACCGAGTTCTATGATCCCGCCGACGCCGGCAAGGATATCGAGAACTGCGCCCGCTGGGCCAAGCTGGCTGCTGACCTCGGCGCCGAGACGCTGGTGCTCCAAGGTGGGCAGCGCAAAGAGCAGCCCTATCCCTACTTTGAAGGGATGGCGGAGGCGTTCAACGAGATCGGCCGCCAAGCAGCCAAACTCGGCATGCGTGCGGCTATCCACCCCCACACCGGCACGTTGATCGAGACCGGTGAGGAGATCGACACCATCCTGGGTGCCGTAGACCCGACGTTGGTCGGGTTTGCGCCCGACACGGGCCAGATCCTAAAGGGGGGATCCGATCCCGTCGAGGTTCTGCGCAAGCACAAGCCACAGCTCTGGCACGTCCACTTGAAGGACTATGGTGGTGGGCGCGAGACCGGCTATGTGGGCTACGAGGCCATCGGCCAGGGGGTGGTGGATATGCCGGGCATCTTCCGGGTGCTGGAGGAGGCCGAGTTCGACGGCTGGGTGATGGTCGAGCTGGACGGGACGCCGCAAGCGCCCCGTAGCCCGCGGGAAGCCGCCGCGTTGAGCAAGCAGTACCTCCAGAACCTGCTCGGTGACCGGGCCACGTGGCGCAAGTGAGGCTGTCATCATGAAGGTCGTACGCTCAAACAAGACGGTCTCGGCCCAGCCCTTTCCTGGCGTCACCCGCGAAACGCTGGCCCATGGTGGGCAAGCGATGCTCACCCGCAACAGCTTTGCCGCCGGCGCCGTGTTGGCTGCCCACGCTCATCCCCATGAGCAGGTCACGTATGTGATCGCGGGCGAACTGACGCTTACAGTGGGCGACGAGACCTACGTTCTCAAGCCGGGCGACAGCGTCTGTGTGCCGCCCAATGTAGCCCACGCGGCCGCAGCCGAGGTAGATACCGTGGTGCTGGATGCTTTTGCGCCGCCGCGCGAGGATTTCCTCTAGGCCACGATGCGACTTTGACCGGAGAGGACCAGAACGGATCGACACGCTCAAGAGGGGGATGCCATGCGACTGAAAGACAAAGTAGCCATCGTCACGGGGGCGTCCAGCGGGTTGGGGCGCGCCATCGCCGCCCTGTTCGCCGAGGAAGGCGCCAAGGTCGTGGTGAACGCGTACAAGAATGTTGCGGGCGGCGAGGAGACGGTGCAGCAGATCCGGGACGCCGGGGGCGAGGCCGTCCTTTGCGTCGCCAGCGTCGCCTCCGAGGAGGGGGCTCAAGCCCTCACCCGGGCCGCCCTCGACAACTGGGGCCGCGTAGACATCCTGGTCAACAACGCGGGCATCGAGATCCGCGGGGGCGTCCTCACGCTCACCAGCGAGGAATGGGACACCATGCTGGGCGTGGACCTCAAGGGTATCTTTTTGTGCAGCAAGTTCGCCGCACCCGAGATGATCAAGGTCGGCGGAGGCTCCATCGTCAATGTCACCTCTGTGCTCGGGCTGGGCGTGATCCCCGAGCGCGCCGCCTACTGTGCGGCCAAGGCGGGCGCCATCCATCTTTCCAAGAGCATGGCGTTGGACCTTGCCCAGTACAACATCCGCAGCAACGCCCTGGTCCCGGGCGCCTTCTTGACACCGCTGCTTGAACAATCGATGATCGACTCTGGCGACTATGAGAGTACCAAAGAGGTTCTCACCAACAAGAGCGTGTTCGGCCGTATGGGCGAGCACCGGGAGCTGGCGCAATCGGCGCTGTTCTTGGCATCCGACGAGTCCACCTTTGTCACTGGAGCGGTGCTGCAGTGTGACGGAGGCTGGTTCCTCGGCTAATGCGCCCATCATGGGAGCGAGCGGAGCGCGTCGGCGACCGTCGACGCGCTCCTTGAGTATTCTCACACCGGTCGTCCCCCCACAAGGCAGCGTTGCTAGCCGGCAGAATCGAGCAACGCCCAAGGAGTAGCGATGGCTCGCAAACTGATCGATCTGAGCATGGAAGTCCACAAGGAGATGGTGGTCTACGGGGGCGTCACCCCGCCCTTTATCTCGCAGGTTCACGATCACAAGGACTATGCCCGAATCACCGGCACCGACAAGCTCGGCATTGACCACTGCAACACCGGCATCATCATCATGGGCGACCATGTCGGCACCCACGTGGATTCGTGGTGGCACGCGAACCCCGATGCGCCCGGCGGCACCGAGGCCATTCCCATCGAGTATTGCTACGGCGACGGGGTGGTGCTCGACCTCACGCACAAGGGCCCTGGCGACGAGATTACCGTAGACGACCTTGTAGGGGCCGTCGCCAAGATCGGTTACACCATCAAGCCACTGGATATCGTCCTGATCCGCACCGACGCCAGCCAGTTCCGCGATGAGAAGCGTTATCTCACCGACCACCCGGGCATGACGCGTGAGGGCACCCTGTGGCTGCTGGATCAGGGGGTCAAGCTCATCGGTATCGACGCCATCGGCTTTGATCCACCGGTAGAGTACATGTGGAAACGCAACAAGCTGTGGGAAGCCCACCGCGTCATGCGAGAGCGCGAATACTATCACATCGAGAACCTGATTAACCTGGACCAGATCCCCGTGCCTTTTGGCTTTACCGTGTCGGCACTGCCCATTCGGCTGCGCGGCGCCACCGCTGCGCCCATTCGCGCCGTGGCCATTGTCGAGGAGTAGCCCATCGAAAGGGAAGCTATGGAAACGCTTGCTCTGGGGATCGTTGGCTGTGGCGGCATGGGCGGCCGGCATCTGCTGGGACTCAAGGCCCTAGCCGAGAGCGGGCTGAACAACGTTACCTTGGCCGCCGTGTGCGACCTACGCCGTGAGAACGCCGAGGCGTTGGCCGACGACGCCGCAGAGCTGCTCGGCTACCGCCCCGCAGCCTATGGCGATCTTGAGACGATGATCCATCACCAGCCAGAGATCCGCGCCGTGGACATCACCACCGATGTCGGCGCTCATCACCGTGTCGCCGTGCCCGCCTTTGAGCTGGGCCTGCATGTCCTCTGCGAAAAGCCGTTAGCGGTGACCATGAGGGCCGCCAATCGCATCTTGGCGGCGGCCGACCAAGCCGGTCGCCTGCTGAGCGTTGCCGAGAACTATCGCCGCGATCCCATCTGTCGCCTCAACAAGGCGCTGATCGATGCCGGCGCCATCGGCCAGCCACGCATGCTTTTCGATATCAGCGTCGGCGGGGGCAACCGCATCATCATCCTGCCTTGGCGCCACGACCGCAACGTGGGCGGCATCCTGCTCGACGCTGGCGTGCACAACGCCGACCTGATGCAATACTACTTGGGGCCGGTACGCCAGGTCTATGCCCGCACCCGTCGGTGGGAGCCGATCCGCTACCGCGACGACAGCAGCGGCAACCTGACCGGGTTCTATGCCCGTTGGGCGGCCAGCATTCCTGACCAGATCGAGGCCACTGCCGAAGACTCGATCATCGCGCTGATGGACTTTGAGAGTGGTGCCCAAGGCCAATGGACCTCATGCTATGGGGCTCGGGGCCAGGGGTTCGGCCAGGGCGGCGTCTATGGCAGTGAGGGGTCGCTGCGCCCGGGCGGCGCGCGATCCGGCCGGTCGCCAACGCTGCGACGCCACGAGGGCGACGAAATCAGCGGCGACGACCTGCTCTCGCTCGTGCCCGACCATCGCCTGGACGAGCTGACGGCCCGGCTCTTTGGAGGCGAGCGGTTGGCCTCCTACGACGTTCCCTTCCCCGTGGCCGATCGGTCCTTGCTGGCCATCGAGATCCACGAGTTCGCCGAATGCGTGCTGCACGGCCGCCAACCCGAGGTCGCTGGCGTGGAGGGCCGCCAAGCTTTGGCACTCTGCTATGCCGCGCTGGAATCGGGCCTGCTGGATCGTCCCGTCCGCCTGAATGAGGTGATCTCGGGAACAGCCGCTAGCTACGAGGCCGATATCAACGCCCACTGGGGATTGACGTAGCCCAAAGGAGGCGCCCGTGCTCGCATTGCCCACCACGAAACTGGGCCGTACAGGACTGACGGTGACTCGCCTGGGGATCGGCGGCGCGTACGGCGAGGGGGCCGACGACTATCGGGCCGCTCTGGACCTGGGCATCACCTATCTGGACACCGCCCGGGGCTACAAGGACGGCCTCGACGAGGAACAGGTGGGCGAGGCGCTGCAAGGCCGCCGCGAGGGGATCGTCCTGGCCACCAAGAGCGTGAAACGAGACGCCGAGAGCGCCCGCCAGGAGCTAGAGACCAGCCTGCGAGCCTTGCGCACCGATTGGGTGGATATCTGGCAGCTACATTACGTCAACACCACCGAGGACCGCGAAAAGGTGTTGGGGCCCGGTGGCGCTCTCGAGGCGGCTGTCCATGCCCGTGAACAAGGCCTGATTCGCTACATCGGCATCACCGGTCACAGCTGGGAGGCGTTGGCACCCGCCCTGGCGACCGGCGCCTTTGACACCGTCCTTTGCTGGTACAACGCTGCTTACCGCGAGCCCGAGGAGATCCTCTTTCCCGTTGCGCGTCAGCAAAGTGTCGGCGTCGTGATCATGAACGCCGGCCGTAACGACAAGCTCTTTGCGCCCGAGGACTCGCCACCGCCCGAGGCGTTCTACCGCTACGTGTTGGGGCACCCCGACGTTCACGTGAGCATCATGGGCTTGCGAGACCTGGCGACCTTTTCCCAAGTCGCGCGCGACTTGTCCGAACGTCATAGGCTCGCGCCGCAAGAGCGCCAGGAGCTAGAGTCCTGGGGCGCCAAGTTGCGCCAGCAAGGCCAGCTCGAGATGGGCAGCTAGTCACAACCGCGAGGTGAATCTTGGAGTACAGGCGTCTCGGACGCACAGAGCTACAGGTCTCACTGCTGGGCGTGGGCGCCGGCTACCT
>DAIRUQ010000063.1:0-15812 GCA_036803245.1 Chloroflexota bacterium
AGCTTTGCGCTGGCCGTGTCATGGAATACCCTCGAGCCCTCTCTGCTGGGGCGCAAGGTGTTGGAGCTGGTGCCCAACGGGCGCAACACGGCCCTTGGGCTGGCCACCTTTGCTGGCTTGATTGTGGCCTGCCTGGTGCAGCCGATTGTGGGCGTGCTATCGGATCGGACCAGCTCCCGGTGGGGGCGGCGGACGCCCTTTGTAGCCGTGGGCACGCTGGGGACCATCGCCAGTCTGTTTCTCATCGCCCTGGCGACTCGCTTTTGGCAGGTGCTCGTCGGGCTGGTGCTGATCCAGATAGCCTCCAACACGGCGCAGGGGCCCTGGCAGGCGCTGATGCCAGATCGGGTGCCCGCCGTCCAGCGGGGAGCTGCCTCGGGGCTCAAGGCGGCTTTGGACATTGCTGGTTTCATGGTGGGCCGTCTGGCCGCTGGGTACCTGATCAGCCATCATGTCAACGTTGGCATGCGCGCCGTGCTCTGGACGGTCAGCGTCCCTACCTTGGTGTGGCTGGTCTGCCTGCTGGCGACGCTGCCCATGTCTCACGAGCGTCTGGTGCCCGTCAGTTTGCCCCGGCGTAGCCTCCGAGAGGCGCTCTCTCAGGCCTTTGCTGTGGATCTCAAGACCTATCCCGCGTTTGGACGATGGTTCGTGAACCGCGCGCTCTTCTGGGGCGCGTTCATTGCTGTGAACACCTTTTTGCTCTTTTACCTCATGGACGTGGTGGGCCTTGGCGAGGCTGAGGGGCAGCGGTTCGTGGGCCAGCTGTCAGCGGTACTCGGTGTTGCGTTAGTGGGAGCCACGATCCCATCGGGCTACCTAGCCGATCGGATCGGACGTCGGCCACTGCTAATCGCGGCCGGGGTCATGGCGGCCGCCGGGACCTCCCTGGTCTTGGTGGCGAGAAGCTTGGTGGCGCTCACGGCGTGCGGCGTGCTGATCGGCGTGGGGATCGGCGTGTTCCTGAGTGCCAACTGGGCGTGGATCACGGACATTGTGCCCGCGGCCGAAGCGGCCCGCTATCTGGGGGTGGCCAATGTGGCCACGGCCGCGGGCAGCGGGGCTGGTCGCCTGCTAGGGGGAGCAGTGATCGATCGGGTGAACGGGCTGTTCGCCTCGGGGACGGCTGGCTATTTTCTGGTGTATGCCCTGGCAGCCTCGGCCTTTTTGCTCAGCGCCGTGGCAGTGCTCCCACGAGGCGGCGAGCTGCCTCGCGAGGCCAAGATAGAGAGCCTCGCGACTTAGTCGCCGCCGGCCGGCCGCATGCCAAAGTGATCGTCCATCTCTTCCATCTTGCCAGTGACGCAAAAGATCACTCGCTCGCAGATGTTGGTGGCGCGATCGGCGGCCCGTTCCAGGTTGTGGGCAGCCCAGAGGAGATGGTTGGCTTGCTTGAGGTTGCTGGGATCAGCCACGATCAATGCCATCAACTCGCGATTAACCTGGTTGTAGAGCTCGTCCACCTCGTGATCTTGAGCTGGCACCTGCCTCGCTAGCTCGATGTCGCGCTCCTCAAAGGCCTTGAGGGCCAGCTTGAGCATCTTGACGGCCTTGTCGGCCATCAGCGGGATGTCCGCCAGCGGCTTGATGAGGGGAACGTCTCCGATCAGCAGGTTGATCTTGGAGATGCCCTTGGCATAGTCGCCGATGCGCTCCAGCTCGGTGATAATCTCGAGCATGGCTGCCAGAAGGCGCAGATCGCCGGCCAGCGGCTGCTGCGTGGCGATCAGCACCATGATCTCGCTCTCGATGGCAAATCGCTTGCGATTGATGATCACGTCCAGCTTCATCAGCCGTTTGGAGCCCTCAAAGTCGCGCTCCTTTAGGTAGACGACCGATTGGACGACGTTGGAGAGCACAAGCTCGCCAAGGGTGGCGACCTCCTGCTTGAGGTTCTGCAGAGCCGCGTCTAGCGTTTGTCTTGTCACAGCGAACCCTCCTTGGGCGCTAACGGAGATGAATGGGCGGCTAGCCGTAGCGTCCCGTGATATACCCCTCGGTGCGGGGGTCGCTTGGGCTGGTAAAGATGCGGTCGGTAGGACCATATTCTACCATGCGGCCGATCCGGTCGTCGCCTACCATGAAAAAGGCCGTCTCGTCGGAGACCCTGGCGGCTTGCTGCATGTTGTGGGTCACGATGACGATGGTATAGTCGGCGGCCAAGGTGCGCATGAGATCCTCGATCCGCAAGGTGTCGATAGGATCGAGGGCCGAGCAGGGCTCGTCCATGAGGATCACCTCGGGCCGCACGGCGATGGCGCGGGCAATGCAGAGGCGCTGCTGCTGCCCCAAGGCCAAGGCGAGACCGTCCTGTCTCAAGTCGTCCTTGACCTCGTCCCACAGGCCGGCCTCGCGCAGGCTCTGCTCCACGATCTCATCCAGGCTGCTGCCAAAACTCTGGCGCATGACCCGAGGCCCAAAGGCGACGTTGTCATACACCGACTGGGGGAACGGGTTGGGTCGCTGGAAGACCATGCCCACGCGTTGTCGCAAGCGCACGACATCCTGCGAGTCGGCATAGATGTCCTCGCCATCGAGCAGGATGGTGCCCGCCGCCCGGGCGCCGCGGATGGTGTCGTTCATCCTGTTCAGGCACCGCAAAAAGGTGGACTTGCCACACCCGGAGGGCCCGATCAACGCCGTGATCTGGCGCTCAGGTATAGCCATCGTGATGTCCTTGAGGACCTGACGGCTGCCATAGAAAAAGTCGACTTGCTTTGCTTCGATCTTGGGCATGGTCGCTCAGTGCGGGGCCTCGTCAGCCAAAACGCCCCGTGATGTACTCCTCCGTGCGATGATCCTGTGGCGCCGTGAAAACCTGGGACGCGGGCCCGTGCTCGACCAGCTCTCCCAGCATGAAAAAGGCCGTATAGTCCGAGATGCGAGCGGCTTGCTGGATGTTGTGAGGCACTATGATGATCGTGTAGCGCTGCTTGAGCTCGATCAGCGACTGCTCCACCAGCGACGTAGAGACCGGGTCGAGCCCCGAGGTAGGCTCGTCTAGCAGGAGGACCTCGGGCTCGAGGGCCAGGCTACGCGCGATGCATAGCCGCTGCTGCTGCCCGCCCGATAGCTGACTGGCGGGCGTGTCGAGGCGATCCTTGACCTCATCCCACAGTGCGGCCCGTTGCAGGCTCTGCACCACCAGTTCGTCAAGGCTCTGACGGTCTCGGATGCCGGCCAGGCGCGGTCCGTAGACGACATTGTCGCGGATGGTGCCCGGTAGCGGCAGGGGCAGGGCGAACACCATGCCAACGCGGCGCCTCAGGGTGGCGACGTGAATATGGGGGGCATAGATATCCTCGCCGCCCAGAAGGATCGTCCCCGACATGCGGGTGCCATCGACGGCGTCGTTGAGTCGGTTGATCAGGCGAAGCAGGGTGGTCTTGCCGCTCTGGGCTGGCCCAAAGAACGACGTAACGGCACGCTCGGGGATGTCGAGCGTGACGTCCTTGAGCGCCTGATGCTCGCCATAGGCGTAAGAGACGCCCTCTAGCTTGATCTTGGGCACCGTGGTTGGGTTGGCCATCAGCGGCTCTACCATGTGCGTCGCCGCCGATAGTAGCTACGCACCAATGTCGCGGCGGTGTTCATCGAGAGAACCAGGGCCATCAGAACGAGCGCCGTTCCGTACTGGATCTCCTCTGGCATACCGGGCACCTGCGTGCTAACCACATAGAGGTGATAGGGCAAGGTCATGACCTGATCCATGGGCGACTTGGGCAAGCTGGGCAGGTAAAAGGCCGCCACGGTGAAAAGAATCGGCGCCGTCTCACCGGCTGCGCGCAAGAGGCCCAGGATGACGCCGGTGATGATGCCGGGCGTGGCCTGGGGCAGGATAATGTTACGGATGCCCTGCCACTTTGTGCCGCCGAGGCTGGCGCTGACCGTGCGGTACTCGCGGGGGACGGCCCGGAGCGCCTCCTCGGCCGTGCTGATCACTACTGGCAGGGTCATGATGCCCAGGGTGAGAGATCCGGCTACCACCGACGTGCCCAGCCCAAGGAATAGGACAAACATCCCCAGACCAAACAGCCCATAAACGACCGAGGGGATCCCGGCCAGGTTGACGATGGCCAGCCGGACGGCGCGGGTCAGAGCGGTATCATGGGCATACTCGGCCAGATAGACAGCGCCGGCCACGCCCACCGGGATGGCAGCCACCGCCGTGCCTAGCGTGAGCAGCAGCGTCCCGATGATGGCGGGAAAGATGCCCCCGGCCTTCATGCCATCGTAGGGCATCTCTGAAAGAAAGCCCCAGCTTAGCGCCGGCAGGCCCTGGGCCACAATGATCGCCACCACGCCGAGGATGGGTACCACGACGGCGATGGCCACCAGCGTCATCAGCGCGTACCCGATCTTTTCCAGCGATCGCTGGGCCATCAGCGCAGACCCCCTCCCGCTCGCTTCTTGAACATGACGGATGCGGCGGCCAGGTTGATCAAAAAGGTGATGATGAACAGGATGATGCCGATGCCAAACAGCGTGCGGTAATGCACGCTCCCCTTGGCGACCTCGCCCATCTCGGCGGCGATGGTGGCGGTCATGGTGCGCACCGGTTTCATCACGGCGTCCAGCTCGATAGGCATGCGCGCGGCGTTGCCCGTGACCATCATGACGGCCATCGTCTCGCCGATGGCGCGACCCATGCCGAGCATGATCGCGGTGACGATGCCAGGTCGGGCAGCCGGCACGGTGACCCGCCAGATGGTCTGCCAGCGAGACGCGCCCATGGCCAGCCCGGCGTCTCGGTAGGTCTTGGGCACGGCATCCAGGGCATCCTCGGCCACGCTGATGAGCGTGGGAAGGGCCATGTATCCCAGCACCAGGGCGCCTGTCAACGCCGTCAGTCCGGTGGGTGCCCCAAGGGCCTCGCGGACGATGGGGCTGATATAACGCATGCCAAAGAATCCCAGCACAACCGACGGGATGCCGGCGAGCACCTCGATCAGCGGCTTGAGAATGTCGCGGGCCCAGGCGGGAGCTACCTCACGCACGAATACCGCCGTGATGACGCCCAGCGGCACCGCCAGCACCAACGCCAAAAAGGTCACAAAGAGCGAGCCCAGGATCAGCGGTAGGATGCCATAGTAGCCGAACGTGGGGTACCAGCGCGTGTCCAGCAAGCTGCCGAGCGGCACCTGCCAGAAGAGGGGGGCGCCCTCGTACAAGAGGAACGACAGGATCAGGATCACAATGCCGATGGTGGACAGGCCCATCAACCTGATCACGGCTTCGACCGCGAACTCGCCCCATTGCTTGAGGCGCACGGCAAAGGCGACGCGCGGCTGGTCTCCGTTCTTGAGGCTAGACTCGCTCATCCATCTCCCATACCTAGTCGCTCAAGGGTACGAAACCGAGATCGTCCACCGCAACCTGTCCCTCGGTCAGGATCCAGTCGAGATAGGTTTGGACGCGTTCAGACGGATCCTCGTCAGTGTACATGTACAAGGGCCTGGCGATGGGATAGCTGTCGTCGTTCACCGTGTCCGCCGAGGGCATCACATAGGGCTCCTCGGCCGACCGTGCCACGGCTACGACCTTGACGTGCGACGTGACGTAACCCAGCCCATCGTAGCCGATGGCGTTCGGATTCTGGCGCACCTCTTCGATGATGCCCTCTGATGAGGGCATCAGGAGGGTGTCTGTCGCAAAGAGAAGATCGCTCTCCTCTCCCATGCGGATCACTTCCTCCAGAAAGTAGACATAAGTGCCCGAGTTGGATTCGCGCGATAGCAGCACGATGGGGCGATCCTCGCCTCCCAACTCGCGCCAGTTCGTGACCTGGCCCGTGTATATGTCCGAGATCTGCTGCAGCGTCAGCCTATCGACTGGGTTGCCTGGATTGACGATCACGGCGATGGCATCCAACGATACGATGTGCTCGACCGGCTCGATGCCGTTGCGCCGAGCGGCCTCGATCTCCTCGTGCTTGATGTCACGCGAGGCGTTGGCGATGTCCACAGTGCCGTTGATCAGGGCCGCAATACCGGTGCCCGATCCGCCTCCCGTCACCGAGATACGCACATTGGGCTCGATCTGCATGTATTGCTCGGCCCAAGCCAACGCCAGGTTCACCAGCGTGTCAGAGCCCTTGTTCTCAATAGCCTCAGCCGGGGCCGTCGCGGCTCCGGTGGACGAGTTGGCGGGCGAGCAGCCAACGAGGCCGGCCGCCAGGGCGAGCATGGCGAGAAGGACCACCCAGGAGCGAAGCCAGCTCGCTCCTGAGCCAACCAGGGGCATCGATGCCGACGACCTCTCTCCATGACCCGAGCTCTGTCGCAACAGTCCCATCCTTTGTCCAGTGCGCGCCGCGACACCGCCCCCATTCTAGCGAGGGGCCGACTCGGGTCAACTGAGGCCCACCAAGCTGGTGCTGCGGCTAGGCGCGCCAGGGACGGTCGAACTGGCCGTCTGCAAAGACCTCACCGACTGGCTTGCGTGGCCTGGCTTCGGGAGCGACGTCGGGCACGCCGATGGGCGTGCAGGCCACGACCTCGGCATCACCGGGGATGCCGCAGACTTGCTTGACCTGGTCGGGGTCAAAGGCGCCGATCCAGCAGGTGCCATAGCCCAACGACCACGCGGCCAAGACCATGTTCTGCATGGCGATGGCGACGTCCACCGGGTACCACTTGGCGCTGACGTCGGGGAGGCCAACCCCCACCAGGATGCAGGCGGCCTGGGCCATCCACTCTTGCCCACGGCAGGCCTGAGCAAGGGCGGCCTTTTGCTCGGGCTCGCTGACCAGGACAAAACGCCAGGGCTGCCGGTTGGCGGCCGAGGGGGCCAGCTGGCCGGCCTCGACGATCTGGGCCAAATGCTCTGCAGGGATCGGATCAGGGCGGTACCGACGCACGCTACGACGCTCGCGGATGGTCTGCATTGTGTCCATGAATCCTCCTCTGATGGATACTAACGGCACGCTCTAGTAGTGGTAGCAGCTTCCGCCGATAAACTCGCGCAGCAGCGAGTCGGGCGGGATAGGTGACTCGTCCGCCACCGGCGTGACGGCGCTCAACAGGTTGTGGATGCGCTCGGCCCGGCGATGCGCATCGGTGCGCAGTGGGTCGTCGCGGTACTGCTCCGCCCATCGAGCGAACTGGTGAGATAGACGGTTGGCCATCACCGGCAGCTCATACGCCAGGCTGCTGTTGACGATATAGTCCACCGAGCCGATATAGGGCAGGATGTTGCGCAGCTCGCTACTCCGGACATAGTGCCAATGCTCCAGGGTCTGGGTGGGACTATAGGCCCGATGGGTAGCGTCGCGCTCCATCCGCCTCATGAGCCGCAGGTCGGTCCACCGGATGTAGCGCCCGTCCGGCCCCTTTGTCTGGAGGAGCGGCTCGATATAGAGGAGGAACTTGGCCTCGCTGGGGATACTAGCCGTCAGATCCGGGTAGAGGCCGTGGAGGCTATCGATCAGGATGATGTCACCTTTGCGTAGCTTCAAAGAAGTGTGATTGAGGTGGCGCTTGCCGGTCCGAAAGTCATAGAGTGGGATCTGCACCTCTTGCCCCTCCACCATCGCCGTCAGGTGCTCGTTGATCAGTTGCAGATCCAGGGCTTGTGGGGTTTCATAGTCATAGTCGCCGAACTCGTCCTTGGGATGGAGAGCCAGGTTGAAAAAGTAGTTGTCGACGGTCAGAGGCACCAGACGTACGTCGCAGTGGGTCATCAGGTGGCTCAGCTTGAGCGTGGTGGTCGTCTTGCCGGATGACGACGGCCCCGCGATGACGACCACCCGCACCTGCCCGCAGCGCTCCGAGAGGAGCTCGGCGGCGCTAGAGATGTCCTCGGTGTAGCGGCGATCGGACTCGTGGACAATGTCGGCGAACTCGCCGCGCGCGAGCCGTGCATTGAGGTGATCGACGGTGTGGAGACCGTGCGCGACGGCCCAATCGAGGCTATACCAGATCTTGCGCCAGGGGATATAGTCATCGGTGCGAGCAGCCTTGTGTGCATCCTGTTGGCGGCGTCGAGCCCGTTCATCGCGATAGAGAATGAAAGCTTTGGCCGTGTCGGCATACCCGGCCTCGATGAGCACGCGCTCGACGGTGTCCTGAACCTCCTCCACCGTGGGATGCTGCCCCGCGGGTGTCTGGGCTTGGAGGATATCTACCACTTGGTCGGTAAGCTGTTCGGCGATGGTGCGGTCGCGGCCGCCGACTGCCACCGCCGCCCGGTAGATGGCATTGGTGATGCGCTCTCGCGTAAAGGGCACCACCGCGCCAGTGCGCTTGACCACATGCGTTAGCTTGGCCATCTCGTGATCCTCCTCGGCTCCGCTGCGCCGGCTAGAAGCGACGATCGGTGTCGTGGGGCACTACATCACAGGTTTCCTGATACCAGGTCAACAGCCGTTCCTTTAGCGCGTTCAGTTCGCCACGCAGAGAGGGGTCATCGATGCGGTTTTCCAGCTCGAGGGGGTCGGCGGCGAGATCATACAGCTCGTCCTGCTCGTACAGCCGACGGACATACTTGAACCTCTCGGTGCGACACATGGTCGCCTTGGTGTGCTCCGGCCCGTCGCTGGATTGCAGGTTAACGCGCGGCCAGTAGAGGCCATCCGGGTTCTGAGCCGAGGTGCTTTCCAGCTCCATGCAGTGTCGCTCGCCCTGAAGGCGCCCGCCCTCGCAAAAGACCGCATCGCGGTGGGATTCGGTCTCGCCGGCGATTGCGGGAAGCAGCGACCGACCAAAATGGGTGTGCTTGGGCGAGACATTGGTGAGAGCCTCTACAGTGGCGGGCATGTCGATCAGTTCCACCAGCGCGTCGCTAATACCAGGCCGCACCGGGTGCTCTCGGGGCGGCTTGACGATCAGCGGCACGCGCGTCAAGCAGTCTTCAAAGGTGTTCTGGGTCTTTTCCACGAGGCCATAGTCGCCGGTAAAGTCGCCATGGTCGGCAAACACGAACAGGGCCGTATCATCATAGATGCCGGCCTGCCGCAAGGCGCGTGTGACCATACCGATCTGATGATCGACGCGGGCACACATGCCATAGTAGGTCGCCCTCAGCTCTGTCCAGCGTTCCTCGCTCCAGCGCTGCAACCTCTGCCGGTCAGCGATCCCGCGCAGAATGCTAGGCTTGCCGCGCCACTCTTTTGGAGCAGGAGCGCGAGGGGGCAAGGCGTCGCGGTCGATGAGGCTGTACCAGGGGTCCTCCACGGCATAGGGCGGGTGCGGGTAGGTCAGCGGGAGATAGATGCACAGCGGCTGATCGGTGGGCGGGTTGAGGATCAGATCCACTGCGCCCTGGACGTTGGCCCAATCGGCGTCCCAATAGGGCTCCTCGTCGTCGGTCTCGAGGCGGCCCACGTAGAACGAATAGTAGCTATCGTCGTCGGGGCTGCCGCGCCACTCCTCCTGGCGGTCGTTGGCCCACATGGGACGAGGGCTGGACGTGGGCCGATACTTGACGTCGCAGTAGGCGTCATAGCCGTGCTGACCTGGGACCAGATCGTTCTTGCCGCCCCACCAAACATAGTAGCCGGCGTCTTTGAGCGTCCGTAGCAGCACCGGCTCGTCGGAACGCATCATGTGATACATGGTGCGGTGCCCGCGCACGTGGGGATACCAGCCGCTCATGAACGAGCAGCGGCTAGGCGTGCATACGGGGTTCTGACAGAAGGCGTTGCGGAACGAGACGGCGTCCTCTCGGACCATGCGGTCCAGGTTGGGCGTGACGGCGGCCGAGTTGCCCATATGCCCCAGCACGTCGCCGCGCCATTGGTCCGGGTTGAACAGGATCAGGTGGGGTTGAGAGGGCACGGTTGCCTCCGATTCGATGGCAAGGATGTCGTCACTCGTTCTGGATCTTGCGGTACTGCAGCGCCTCCGCCAGATGCACAGAGACGATGTCTTTACTCTGGGCCAGATCGGCGATGGTGCGGGCCAGCTTTAGGACGCGATGGTAGCCGCGGGCGCTGAGACCGAGCTGGCGCATGGCGGCCTTGGCCAGGGCGCGCCCCTCGGCGTCCAGCGTACAGTGCTGGCGAATCTCCTTGGGGCCCATGTCGGCGTTGCAGTGAAGCCGTGTGCCGGCAAAGCGTGATCGCTGATGGGCGCGGGCAGCCTCTACCCGCTCGCGCACGGCGTGCGAGCTTTCGCCCATTTGGGTGTTGGTGAGCTTTTCATAGTCGACCCGCGGCACCTGGACGTGGATGTCCAGTCGGTCCATCAGTGGCCCCGAGATGCGCTTCTGATAGCGCTCGATGCTGCCGCGCGAGCAGGTGCACTCGTGGGTGGGGTCGCCAAAGTAGCCGCAGGGGCACGGATTCATGGCGCCCACCAGCATAAAGCTGGCCGGAAAGCTGAGCGAGCCGGATGACCGCGAGATGGTGACGGAGCGATCCTCCAGCGGCTGGCGCAAGACTTCGAGGGTGCGCATCCCAAACTCGGGGAGCTCGTCCAGGAACAGCACGCCGCGATGGGCCAGCGATATCTCGCCGGGGCGGGGCCAGTGTCCTCCGCCAACCAGCCCAGCTTGCGAGATGGTGTGATGCGGTGCGCGGAAGGGGCGATGACGGATCAAGGGCTGGTCCGAGGGCAGCAACCCGGCCACGGAATAGACCTTGGTGACCTCGAGCGCCTCCTCGATGCTTAGGCGTGGCAGTATCGATGGCAACGAGCGGGCCAGCAGAGTCTTGCCAGTGCCTGGCGGACCTGCCATCAGCACGCAGTGGCCTCCAGCTGCCGCGACCTCCAGGGCTCGCTTGACGTGCTCCTGGCCGCGAATCTCGCTGAAATCCGTGGCATAGGGCGGAAGGTCCGAGGCCTCAAAGGTCAGCGATTCGCGCACGTGTGGTTCGATGGGCAAGAGCCCGTTCAGATGCATCGCCAGGCGCCCCAGGCTCTCTACCGGCATGACCGTGAGGTCCGGTATGAGCGCCGCCTCGGCGGCATCGCAAGTGGGCACGTAAAGCGTCTCGATGCCGTGCTCTCGGGCTGACGATGCCATGGAGACGATGCCATTGACGTGGCGAACCGTGCCATCCAGCGACAGCTCGCCGATGAACATGCTCTTGTCATAGTCAATGGGGAGCTGGTTTGCTCCGCCCAGGATGCCCACCGCGATGGCAAGATCATACGAGGGGCCCTCTTTGCGTAGATCCGCCGGCGCCAAGTTGATCGTTACCTGCTGCATCGGGTACGAGAGACGACTGTTGTTGATGGCGGAGCGTACGCGCTCACGTGACTCTTGCACGGCCGCATCCGGCAACCCAACGATGTCGATGCGGCCAATTTGGCCGGGGTGGACGTCCACCTCGACATCGACCAATACGCCCTCGAGACCGACCAACGCGCAACTCGTGATCCGTGCTAGCATGATGCGACTGCCTCCCAAGGTATGCCCCAGAGTGTAGCATAGTCGGCAGCGTCGCGGCAAGCCTGGTTTGCCAGGCCCAAGGGGCGGCAGTATGATCACCGAGTGTTCCGGACCCTACCCAGATGCCGGGAGCTGTGGAGGAAGAGATGGCGATGACCTCGCGCGAGATCGTGCAGCGTACGCTGGAGCACAGCGGGCCCGAGCGGGTGGCCGCTACCATGCCGCCCCCCTATTGGCATGACATTATCTCATGTGGCTATAGCTATGGCCCGGCTCGACCGGACTGGCAGACGGTGAGCGGCAGCCGGCAAGAGTACGTCGATGAATGGGGCAACACCTGGGCGCGGGTCGACGCAACCAGCAAGGGTGAGGTGGCGCGCGGCGCCCTCCAACGCTGGGACGATCTCGATCGCCTCGAGCTTCCCGATCTGGCCAATCCCGACAACTATCGGCAGGTCCGTGAGCTCTGCCTCGACGCCGCAGAGACCCGCTTCCGTGTCGGAGGGCTGCCGGGCTTTCCCTTTAACATCGCGCGCAAGATGCGACGCCTGGACCAGTTCCTGATGGATATCCTGCTGGAGCCTGACCGGGTGGCCACGCTGCTGCAGCGGATCGAGGACCTACTGGCCGGGATGATCGTCCAGTACGGCCAGGCAGGGGTGGACGCGATCATGTTCTGTGAGGACTGGGGCACGCAGCTTGGGCTGATGATCCGACCCGATGTGTGGAGACGGGTGTTTGCGCCAGGGTTCGAGCGGCTGTGTGCTGTCGCTCATGAGCAGGGCGCCAAGGTGTTCATGCACAGCTGCGGCAAGATCACCGACATCATCCCCGACCTGATAGCTGTCGGAATCGATGCGCTGCAGTTCGATCAGCCGCGTCTGCACGGGATCCATACGTTGGCTCAGTGGCATGGGCAGGTCACCTACTGGTGCCCGGTGGATATCCAAAAGACCCTGCAGAGCCATGATGAAGCGGCCATCGTTGGGGAAGCGCGCGAGCTGATCGCCAAGCTAGGCGGGCCGGACGGCGGGTTCATCGCGGGTTACTATGGCGATAACACCTCGATCGGCCTGGACCCATCTTGGCAGGACTTGGCCTGTCGGGCTTTTACCGAGTACGGTCAGTACGTGCGTTGACGATCCGTTCGGCCTCGGCCGGTTGTTTGGCAGACGAAATGGAGCCGGATGATAGCTCGACCCAAGGTCGCTCTGGTAAGGTGCCCTTCCTACGAGATGGAGACGGTTGAAGCCGCCTTGCAGCGCGGTCTTGATGCCGTCGGCGGCATGCAGGCGTTCGTCTCGCCCGGCCAGATGGTGGCGCTCAAGCCAAACCTGGTGCGCGCCATGACGCCGGACCAGGCGGCCACCACGCACCCCATGCTGGTCGCGGCGGTCATTCGGGCCGTGAGGTCAGTCGGCGCCGAGGCCTTGGTGGTGGATTCGCCGGGTGGTCCCTTTACGCCCGGCGTTCTCAAGGCGCTCTACCGCAAGACGGGGATGGATTGGGCCGTGCGCGAGGCGGGCGGCACGCTGAACCTGGACGTGCGCAGCGTTCAGGTGCCCGTTGATGACGGGCGGGCACTGCACCGCATCGACATGGCCGCGGCCATCGTCGAGGCTGATGCAGTCATCAACCTGCCCAAGCTCAAGACCCACAACCTCACGGGGTTGACGCTCTCGGTCAAGAACCTGTTCGGTGTGGTGCCGGGCACGCTCAAGATCGCCTACCACGGCAAGATGCAAGAGACCGAGCGCTTTTGCCAGGGGATGCTGGACATCTTGATCTGCACCAAGCCGGTGCTGAACATCATGGATGCCGTGGTGGCCATGGAGGGCAATGGGCCCTCGGGCGGCGAGCCCCGGCCCGCTAACGCGCTCATCGTGGGCGCCGATGCCCTGGCCGTGGATGCAGTGGCGGCGGCGCTGGTGGGGCTGGACCCCACCGATGTGGCCACGACGGCCGCAGCGGTGCGGCGCGGGCTTACGACGGGGCGTCTGGAGGATCTGGAGCTGCTGGGCGATGCCCTGGAGACGTTGCGCGTCAAGGGCTTTCGTTTGGGCACCAATCTTAGCTTTGATCCGGGGCTGCTGCCTGGGTTCCTGCGTCAACTGCTGCCCAAGCGCGACGCCGACGAGATGGAGCGTGGGCGGGTCCGCTCGTGGAGCAGCCGCTGGCTAACGCAGCAGTTGCTGGCCTATCCGGAGGCGGGCCCCACGTGCACCGGATGCGGCTATTGTGCCCGGAACTGCCCGGTCGATGCCATCACCATCGTGAACGGCCGAGCCGAGATGGACCTCAAGCGTTGTATCCGGTGCTATTGCTGCCACGAACTCTGCCCCGAACTGGCCATCGATCTCAAGCGATCCTGGTTGGCGCGCCGAATCGGCGGTGCCTAGCCTAACTCCTCAGATGTTGGGATCGATGAGAATCTTGCAGGCGTCGGTCGCCGCATGAGCCAGTTCCATGGCATCGGCTAGCTGATCCAGGCCCATGACGTGGGTCACGGGAAGGTCCAGGTCGAGGGCTCCCGAGGCCGCGATCTCGATGGCTGCGGCGACGTCCTCCTCACGATAGACGCGGATTGGCGTCATGCTGATCTCGGCAAAGAGCAGTCGCGTGATATCTAGCGTGGGCGGCGTCTTGGGCATGCCCACCTGGAGGATCTCGCCGCCAGCCCGCACGCATGCGGCGGCCGCAGAGATAGTGGGCTGTACGCCAGCCGTCTCAAAGACCACGGGCGCGCCGGCTCCGCCGGTGGCCTCCTGCACGGCCTCGATGATCGAGTCGCTGCGGGCGTCGATGGTATCAAACCCCAATGCCCGGGCGATCTCCAGGCGGCGCGGGCTCACCTCGGAGACCAGAACGCGCGAGGCCCCAGCATGGCGTGCCACCTGGGCGGTGAGGATGCCAACAGGCCCCGCGCCCAGCACGGCGGTGGTGTCGCCGACGCGGAGCCGCGAAACGCGAACCGCGTGAACGGCCACAGCCAGCGGCTCGATCAGGGCGGCTGGCCGCATCGCCAGACCCTCGGGCAGCGGGCACAGGGTGTGGGCCGGCACGAGGGCGTACTGGGCGAACCCGCCGTCCTTATCGATGCCCACCAGGCCGAGGTGCTCACAGATGTGGGGCGAGCCGTGCGTGCATGGGTAACAGCGCCCGCACGTGAGCAACGGGTTGATGGCGACTGGTGCCCCCTCTGGCAGCGGAGAATCTCCGGGATCAGCTAGCGTGCCCATAAACTCGTGGCACATGATCAGGGGCGCCTTGGCACGGGGATGCTTGCCCAGGTAGATCATCAGATCGGTGCCGCAGATCCCTCCGAGGGCCACGCGAACCAGCGCCTCCCCTGTCCCCGCCTCTGGGCGAGCGACTTCCTCGGTAATCACGGACTCGGTTCCCATCCAGCGAGCGGCGCGCATCGTGCCAGCCATGCTTTCTCCTTCAGTCGGTCGTGACGTCTGTGGGCAGAGTCTAGCACCCTTGATCGCTCGGGCGCAAGCAGACGGGTTGACACCACGTAGGGCAAGGATAGGATGGGGAGGACTAGCCCTCATTCGTGGCATGCTGAGCAAAAAGGTGATGGCGATGGCGAACGCATGGTCCTCCCACGTGTCCCCACTGACCCGTCCGCTCAAAGCGGCCATTCTCGCCGCGGGGCAGGGGGCGGATGCCCGCTCGGGTGCCGATCGCGCCCTGGAGCAGCTGGGCGATCGGGCGGTGATCGACTATGTGATGGATTTGGCGCGCCAGTTCTGCCCGCCTGAGGAGATCTATGTGGTGGTGGGGCAGCAGCGAGGCGCTCTGCAAAAGCACCTGGGGAACGATGTGAACTATGTAGTGCAGCGCGAGCCTCTCGGCACTGGCCATGCTGTGCTGGTGATGCGACGGGTGCTGCAACATTATGAGGGCGACCTGCTGATCCTGTATGGCGATACGCCGCTGTTTCGCCCAGCGTCCATTCGTGGCTTGGTCCTGCGCCACCAGCTCACGGGGGCCGATCTGACGCTCTTTACCGCGCAAACGGAACAGGCGTTGCCCTATGGTCGCATTGTGCGGGAGGACGAGGCGCGCATTGCCGACGTTGTTGAGGAGGCGGACGCTTCGGTTGACCAGCGACGGATCTCTGAGCTGAACCTGGGCGCTTATGTCGCCCGCGCGCGGCTGTTGCTACAGGCCCTTCAGCAGGTGACGCAAGACACCCACACCCGCCAGTACCACCTTACAGATGCCGTGGGCCAGATGGTGCGGGAGGGGCGGCGCGTCGAGGCCTACCAGAGCGGCGATCAGGACGAGATTCGCGGTATCAACACGGCCGAGGATCTAGAAGCGGCCGAGCTGGTGCTGCAGCGGCGGCTGCTACGACCAGGACGTATCGAGGAAGAAAGCGTCATCCAGTTCGGCACGGGTGGCTGGCGAGCGATCATCGGCGAGTCGTTCACCATGCAGAATGTGCGGCGGCTGGCCCAGACGCTGGC
>DAIRUQ010000064.1:0-11372 GCA_036803245.1 Chloroflexota bacterium
GTGTAGACGTCCGAGACCGGTGAGGGTGGGGCGGTGTCCAGTTCGGGGGCCCCGTAGCCCTTCACGCTACCATAGGGGCCATAGCTGGGATCGGTGCCTGCCACCAGGTGGCTCACGCCGAGATCGACCAGCCGAACGGTTCCGCTCAGGGTCACCATGAGGTGGCCGGGCGAAAGAAACGGCGCGTGCACGGGGGGCTCCAGGCCGTGGAGGTGGGCCAACAGTGCGCAGAGTTGGCGGCCCAGGTTGCGTGCCAGGTCCGGCGAGACGGCCATTTGGGGCGATGCGATGATCTGGCGCCAGCTAAAGCCCGGCACCGCATCCATCACGATATAGTAGGCGCGCTCGGAAAGTAGCAGGTCGTGGATCTGGACGACGGCCGGGTGGTCGATGGAACGCCAGCGGTCGACGGCCGCGCGAAGCCGACGCTGGGCCTCGCGACGCTCATCGGCTCGGAACAGGGCCACCGTCTCCAGTCGCTTGATGACATAACGTTGGCTCGGATCGTTGGCATCCTGGGCCAGATAGATGCTACTGGTCCGCGAGAGGCCGATTCGCTCCCAGATGACATAACGGCCATCTAGGGTGCGACCCGTATCGGGACCGCTGAGCGTGTTGGCCTGGGGGACGGGCGTGCCCGCCAGGTCGGCGCCACACTGAGGGCACACCACCTGATGCCAGCCGCGCAGGGCGCCGCAGCGGAGACAGGAAAAGGCCAGCGCCTCGCCACACGAGGCACAGGCCGTCTCCAGGGCGGCATTCGGTTCGGCGCAGCGCGGGCAGCGCACTAGGTGGGATCCCATGGGCATGTCGTCGCTTTTGCTTGAGACTAGACCGCGCGGCCACGCCGAGGCGCATGCTGGCATCCGATGCCGCAGAGGGAGCGGCAGCATGACATGGCTGCGCGCAAGTCGATGTTCTTGACTACGATGTGCTATTATAGGCTCTGCCTGGGGGAGATGTCAAAGCTCGGGGCCTGGCGTGAACCGTTTCCCTGCTATCATAGCGTTTGGTAAAGGTTCGCCGGGGGCGGTCTGGGGCGATTCGGGGCGAATTCCCCTTGACAGGTTGTCCTAGATAGTATATGATTTATGCAACATTAAATAAGATACTCTTGCCAGCAAGGAGGCTCATCGCCATGGCCGCAGCCCCCCATCCGCCAGACGCACCACTCCCCCCAGAAGAGATCACCACGGTCAACGCCGCCATCGACGCCATGCTGGCCGACCTGGAGCTCAGCCCGCTGTCGCGCCGCACCTACCGCCACGGCTTGCAGGCCCTGGTCCGCTACCTTCACATCGCGCGCGAGGACGACGAGGCCGCCGAGACCCTGGCGCCCATCGGGCTCGAGGTCATCGACGAGGAGACGCTGGCGGGGTTCAACCGCTGGCTGCGCGAGGCCTATCCCGATCCCTCGGCACCGCGTGACGATGTCGGTGGCGCCACTCGCACCAGCCGCACGTACCTGGTGGCTGGCCGACGGCTGATGAACTGGCTGGACCTGCGCGGACTGCTGCCCGCGGGCGTTTCCTACGACCGCATGCTCCGCCGCATCGACCAGGGCCGCGGCAGCCGCCGTCAGGGCTACAAGCAGCGCAAGGTCGACCCCGAGGTCGCCGCCGTGATCACTCACTATCTGGATCAACCACTTCCGAAAAAGCGCGGCAGCGCCCGCCGTCTGGCGCTCTTGCGCAACCGCGCCCTGATGGCCCTGCTTTATGATACGGGCATGCGCATCAGCGAGGCGTTGGCCCTGCGCCGCGAGGACGTGCTCGATGGCCGCGCCGCCCGCATCCGCCTGACCAAAACCAAGAACGGCAAGCCGCGCACGGTCTTTTGCCGTGACGAGACCCGCCGCCTGATCCAAGCCTATGTCCGCGAGCGCGACGACGACGTCTATGCCCCGCTGTTCGCCTCGCATGGCCGCGGCAAGGGCACGGCGATCACGCCCGCCCACGCCTGGCATCTGGTCAAAGAGGCCGCCCGTGCGCAGGGACTTTATGACAACACGTCGCCCCACTCGCTGCGCCATCGCCGCGCCCAGGATCTGCTCGACGAAGGCATGCCGCTGGAATGGGTCGCCGCCCTGCTCGGCCACCAGCACGCCGATACCACCCGCACCGTCTATGCCTGGGAGACCGACGAGGAGATGCTGGCCGACATGGTGGGCACCTACGGCCTCTCCCCTACCGAGGCCCTGAAAAAGCAGCGCGACAAGCTGGGCGAGTGATGGGTAATAGAAGCTAATATAACAGTCGAAAACATATACAACGGAAGTAAACCGTACTGGATGCGTGGACTCTAGGCTTTTGATTTCGACGGCTGCAACCGCTGGGCCGCCAGAATGGCTGCCCCTACCGCGCCCGACCTGTCACCCAGGCTGGCGGGCACGATCTTGGTCGTCTCGGCGGCGATGGGGTTGATAAAGTGCGGTTGCGCCGCCTCACGAACGGGCGCCAGGTAGGCCTCGCCAAAGCGCTCCAGCATCCCCCCACCCACCACCACCAGCTCGGGGTCCAGCGTGTTGGCGCAGTTGGCGATCAGCAGCCCGAGGTAATACTGGGCGCGGGCCACGGCCTCACGCGTTACCGCGTCGCCCTGGTCATAGGCGTCGCCGATGATGCCCGACGACATGGTAGCTTTGCCCGAAGCGCGCCACAGCTCCATGGCCAGGCTACTCTGCCCCGCCTCCACGGCCTGGATGATGCTCCGCTCGATGGCCGAGCGGCTGCACAGCGCCTCGGCGTGGCCTGCTTGGCCACAGCCGCATAGCGGGCCGCCGTCCTGCACCACCGTGTGGCCGATCTCGCCCGCCGCGTTGTGCGGCCCCACGCGTAGCTTGCCGCCCAGGATCACCCCGCCGCCCACGCCCGTCCCCACAAAGATGGCCAGGAGGTCCTCGGCGCCCGCTCCCGCACCAAAGGCGTGCTCGCCCACCGCGCCCACGTTCACGTCGTTGTCCAGCACGATGGGTGCTGGCAGCAACGCCGAGAGCCGCTGGGTCAGGGGGTAGTTGTCCCAGGAGGGGCCCAGGTTGGCGCAGCGCACCACCACGCCCTCCTCGGGGATGATGGGGCCAGGCACGCCCACGCCCAACGCATCGACGCGCTTTGGCTTTAGGCCTGCGGACTCGAGCGCTTCGAGGGCCGTGCGCGCCAGCCGTTCCACCACCACGTCGGCGCCCCGCTCGGCGCGCGTCTTGCGCTTGGCGGTGGCCAGCACCTTTTGCTTTTTGACGTCCACCACCGCAGCGAACACGCTGGTGCCGCCCAGATCCAGCCCGACGCAATAGCGAGGCCGCTTTTTGCTCACGGGGCACTCCTCTCACGCTATCAGCTCACGTAATCAGTCTACCGCTACGGGGCGACAGGTCAAGGCTGGCCGCGATCGGGTGACCTTGCCCTGACGCAAAGGGCCTTCGGGGTTACCTTTTCGAATCTGTCCTCACCCGGTCTATAATACCCACCAGCCAACCACGCACCATGAGCCCGCTACCCTATTGGGCGGCGATCGCTCGTTCACAAGGGGTTACCATGTCATCAGTAGCCAACTCGTCCCAGCGCTTTTGGACCCGGCTGGTCATTCTGGCCCTCGCGGGCGCGGTGATTCTGGCGCTAGGGTTCGCGTCGGGCGCCACGGCCATGTGGTTCGCGGCGGGCCGCCCTGGCCTGAGCGGCTCGGGCAGCTCGGGCGGGAGCGTCGCCTCCACCGAGCCCGTCGAGCCCGAGATGACCCGCGAAGAGGCCAACACGCTGCTCGATGAGATCTGGGACATTGTCGAGGACGAGTATGTGGACCCCGACGAGCTGGAGACCACCCAGCTCTATCGCGGCGCCGCGGCTGGGTTGGTGGCCGCGGTGGGCGATCCGCACACCGTCTATGTGGAGCCCGTCACCGCCACCGTGCTCGAGGAGGATCTCCAGGGCACCTTTGAGGGCATCGGCGCCACGGTCAAGCTGGAGGACGGCCTGGTCATCATCGGGCGGCCGCTGCCCAATAGCCCGGCCGAGGCGGCTGGCCTACAGCCCGGCGACGTCATTCTGGAGGTGGATGGTGCCTCTCTGGAGGGGCTCGGCCTCTATGATGCCGTTGGACTCATTCGTGGCCCCAAGGGGACGGTGGTGCGCCTGCTGGTTCAACGCGAGGGGGTGGAGGAGCCGTTCATCGTCCCCGTGACCCGCGATCGGGTCGAGTCGCCAGTGATCGCTTCGGAGATGCTCGAGGGCGACATCGCCTATCTGCAGCTGGCCGATTTCAACGCCCAGGTGCCCCGCTTGCTGCGCGACGAGCTGCGCGAGCTGGTGCGCCAGAACCCCCGCGGCATCATTCTGGACCTCCGCGGCAACCCGGGCGGCTACCTGCACGTGGGTGTCCAGGTGGCCAGCGAGTTCCTGGCCTATAACAGCGTGGTGCTCCACGAGATCCGTCGCGACGCCGCCGAGCCGGTGGATCACCTTGCCAGCCGCGGTGGGCTGGCCACCGACCTGCCGCTGGTGGTGCTGGTCAACGGCGGCAGCGCCAGCGCCTCCGAGATTGTTGCCGGCGCTATCCGTGACAACCAGCGGGGCGTCCTGATCGGCACGCCTACCTATGGCAAGGGTTCGGTGCAGAGCACCCACACCCTGCCCGATGGCTCGGGGCTGCGGGTGACCATCTCGCGTTGGCAGCTCCCCAGCGGCGACCAGCTCGACGGCACCGGCATCGAGCCCGACATCATGGTGGATCTGACCACCGAGGACTGGACCGAGGGGCGCGATCCGCAACGAGACCGCGCCGTAGAGTACCTGCTGGAGGGACGGTAGGAGCCGATGGCCAAACGAAAAAAGGACCCACAGGAACACGGCGACCGCACCATCAGCGTCAACCGCAAGGCGTACCATGACTATACCATCGAGGATACGCTAGAGGCGGGGCTGGTGCTGGTGGGATCAGAGATAAAGTCCATCCGGGCCGGGCGCGTTAGCCTGCGTGAGGCCTATGTGACCATCCGCGATGGTGAGGCCTGGATGATCGGCGGCCACATTGCCGGCTACCAGGAGGCCGGCCGCCAGGACCACGAACCCACCCGCGATCGCAAGCTGCTCCTACACCGGCGCGAGATCCTGCGCTGGAGCCAGTACGTCGACCAACGGGGCTATACCATCGTCCCGCTCAAGCTCTACCTCAAGGACAACCGCGCCAAGCTCGAGATCGGCCTGGCCCGCGGCAAGCGCCAATACGACAAACGCCAGACCCTGCGCGAGCGCGAGACCCAGCGCACCATCGATCGCGTCATCAAGGAGCAGATGCGGTAGGGCTAGCCCAGCCTCTTGCCATGCCTGCGGGCATCTCAGGTCTGACGTTCCGATCGCCTTAACCCTCTCCCCTGACTCCCCTCTCCCGCAGGCGGGAGAGGGGCCGGGGTGAGGGTGTTTCGTGGGTTCCGCCAAGGGAACGTGAGGCCTGCTACCCCAGATACTTGCCCAACAGCAACCCCAGCTGCTCCCGACGGATGGGCGACATCGCATCGGGCTGGGTGATCAGCGCGTCGGCCAGGGCGTTGCCGCAGGCGCACTCGCGCGCGGCCTCGGCGATGCGCGGGATGGCTCGCCGCAGGATCTCTTGCGAACGGCCAGCGTTGGCCATCAGGTTGGCCACCACCATCTCTACCGTCACCGCCTCTTCCGACTCGTGCCAGCAGTCATAGTCGGTGACCATGGCTAGCGTGGCATAGCACAGCTCGGCCTCGCGGGCCAGCTTGGCCTCGGGCAGCGCCGTCATGCCGATCAGGTCGCCGCCGATCTGGCGATAGAAATGGGACTCGGCCACGGTGCTGAACTGGGGGCCCTCCATCACCACCATGGTGCCGCCATTATGGGTGGCGCCATCGGTCTCGCCGGCGGCCTCCACCAGAATCTGCCGCAGCTCGGGGCAGTACGGCTGGCCAAAGGCGATATGCACCACCACCCCACCCCCGAAAAAGGTGGCTGGCCGCACGCCCTTGGTGCGGTCCAGGAGCTGATCCGGCACCACCACCGTGCGGGGCGCCAGCTCTTGCCGCAGGCTGCCCACGGCGCTCACCGAGACTACGTGGGTGACGCCCAGGCTCTTGAGCGCCCAGATGTTGGCCTGGGCGGGCAGCTCGCTGGGGCTGATGCGATGCCCGCGGCCGTGACGCGGCAGGAACGCCACCGACACCCCCTCCAGCGCGCCCAGCACCAACGCGTCGCTGGGATCGCCATAGGGCGTCTTGACCCTGACCTCTCGGACGTTGGCCAGGCCCTCCATGGCGTACAGCCCACTGCCGCCGATCACGCCGATGGTCGCTTGCTCCATGGTGCCCTCCTGGCCCTCAGGGTGTGTTGCGCATTGCCAATATCTCTCGATTATAGCCGTGGCGGCTGGTCACGGCAACGTACAAGGTTTTCGCCATCCACCTTTTCTTGCCCTCACCGCCCCACCCTGCTATACTAGTAACGCAATGGGGATGACAGGTTTCGACAGGGAGGGCTGGTCAGCGGTTGCGAGCCGAGGTGCCTCAACCTCGCTAATCAGGGGCAAAACCAAAAGTGCCAATGACACTTTTGCTCCGGCATATGCTATGGCCGCCTAAGGGCGAGTCCATACATTGCCACTGATCGGCAAAGCCGATCACGTCTGTGCGCCAGCCACGCCTGAGGGCGGGCGACACGGGCGACGAAAACCTCGGGCTGCGGTCCTGTGACGCCGATACCACGGACCTAAGATAATCGGCTTGGTGGTCGCCAACCCCGTCAGTCGGGTCGGGCCCCACGACAACAAAAAAGGCTGGACACGCTCGTAGAGGCTTCTGGTCGAACTCTTTGGACGCGGGTTCGATTCCCGCCATCTCCACCTCAGGAAACCGCAGTCGTGCACCCATGGCTGCGGTTTCACCGTTTCGAGGCAACGCACGCCGCGTGTAGGATCCCACCGCGAATCGAGGGCCACCCTGTGATCACCTGCCCAACCTGTGGCCAGCTCACCAGAGACGGCCTGTGCCTCTATCGCGCGAGCCTGCGCCGCCAGACCTTTGCCATGCTGCCGATCCTGCCCACCTGCCAGCGCTGTGGCGCCGACGTGACGGTCACCCACACCTGCACGGGCGGCAGCATCCTCGTCCTGAACGGCACGTGCGGCAGCGGCAAGTCCACCATCGCCGAGATCCTGTCAGAGCGCGGCTACCTGGCCATTGACGGCGACTGTGTGATCCAGGTGGTCAAGCACACGATGGGCGGCAAGCAGGTGCCGTTGGCCGATCTGGTGCCCGAGGTCGGTCGCGAAATCGATCTGCTCTCGCTCTATGGCGAGCGGTTCGTCCTGTCGCACGTGATCACGCCCGCCGAGATGGCCGCCTATGTCAGCCTGTTCCAGGCACGGAACCTGACCTATCGGTTCATCCTGCTCAAGCCCGACTATGCGACGGCCGTGGCCCGCTGCCAGTCACGCACGTGCCACACCAGCATCACCCCCGAGGTGTGGATCCGCCACTTTTACGACCTGCTGGCGTTCGACCAAGGGGTTGAGCTGGTGGACAATACCCACATGACGCCCGAGGAGACGGCCGCGTACATCACGGGCCACCTGGGTACCTAGTCGAGAGGGCGCGTATACCAGCATGGGCCGCGCCAGAGCCCTCTGGGCGCGATCCTATATGGTCAAGGATCCTGCAACCTATGGGTCACTCCTGCTATCAAGCGATGGATTCCACGACCCATTCCCGCTGGTTATTCTTTCTGGGGCATGCGCTCCATCGGGTTGAGGTTCAGATTCAGCCGCTCGATGATCGTTTCCAGCCTACTCTGCCTACCCTTTTCTGTCTTGGTGTAGACATACGACGCCGTATAGGCCCTTTGCGACGAACGCGGCATCGACTGAAAGTTCTCCCAAGCGGTCGGGTGGGATCTCAGCAGGTCCTCGAACGCGCGCGCCTGCTCGTCGGTCATCGGTTCGCGTTCAGGGGGATTCCAGCTTCCATTCTGCTTGGCGATCTGGATCTTGGCCCGGCCCAAGTCGGTCATCAGTCCCTGTGATTCGAGCTTTTGGGCGAGGGTCTTGTTCTTTTGGGACCAGTTGCTCTTGTCATTCCGCTGCTTGAAATACTTGATGTACGAGTCGTCATCGACACGGCGAATCTGCCCATCGATCCAGCCAAAGCACAACGCTTCCTCAAGGGCCTCGCTGGCTGTTACCGTCTCGACCGCTTCGGTCTTGCCGATGATCACCCATATGCCCTCGTCAGATAGCGCGTTGCGCTCCAGCCAGTCTCTGAACTCGGAACGGTTCCTGAAGAGCATCTTGTTCATGGGTTACCCCTCGTGGTCACCGAGCGCCCCTTAGCACTCGTGGATCCACACCGTCATCTCGCCTGGCGTTCGGTTGGCCCAAGCGTAATAGGGCACCGCGGTGATCTCGCAGCGCACGTGGCCGCCAGGCTGCCGCGCGTACAGCGCGTCGCCGCGACCAGCCAGCGCCCGCCGATCTCCCTCAGCGTGCAGCGTCACCACACCGCCGCCGATCTCGGGCGACCAGCGGGCCTCCAAGGTCGCGTCTCTCGGCAGGCTGATCTCGGCCAGGTGGGCGCCATTGTCGACCTCCTCCAGGCAATAGACCAGCGGGCCGCGCTGCAGCGCCACCTTGCCAACGTTCTCCCACACCCGCGGATGGGCATAGACCCGCTCCACCGGCATGGGCAGGTGCAGCGTGACCCGATCGCCGTCGCGCCAGGAGCGCCCTAGCCGCGCATAGCCGTCCTCCGTCAGGGCGGCCACCGCTTGACGCTCGCCGTTCACCGCCAGCCGCGCGCCCTGGCACCAGCCCGGGATCCGCAGCGCCAGCGTGAACGCCGTCGGCTCGCGGCAGGCTACCGTCAGCGCCACCTCCTCGTCCCACGGGTAGCGTGTCTCCTGGCGCAGCGTCACCCGCCCGTCGAGCAGCCCGGTGACAGAGCCTGCGCCATAGAGGTGCACCCACACCTCGCCCTCGGCCTCCGAGTAGGCATAGCCGCCCAGCGAGGCCAACAGCCGAGCGATGTTGGGCGGGCAGCAGGCGCAGCCGAACCAGTCCTGTCGCTCAACTCTGGTGCTGGGCATGGTGGCGCTGCCGCGCAGCGTCTCCGGCGTCACCTCTAGGGGGTTCACATAGAAAAAGCGGCGCCCATCCAGCGACACGCCCGAGAGCACCCCGTTGTAGAGCGCTCGCTCCATCACGTCGGCATAGCGGCCGTCGGCCTTGGCTTGGAGCATCCGCTGGGCCCAGAACACTAGCCCGATAGCCGCACAGGTTTCGGTGTACGCCGTATCGTTGGGCAGGTGAAAGTCATAGGTAAAGCGCTCGCCCTCGTGGGCCGAGCCGATGCCGCCCGTGACGTACATGCGCCGCTCGGTCACGTTCTCCCAAAGGGCGTCCAGCGCCGGCCAAAGCGAGTCGTCGTCGGTCTCAGCGGCCACGTCGGTGGCGCCCGCGTACAGGTACATGGCGCGGACGGCGTGCCCCTCGGCGGTGCGCTGCTCGCGCAGCGGCAGGTGGCTCTGGTTGTAGGCATAGGGGTGCCCATACGCGGCGCGGCCATAGTACCGACCCGGCTCCTCACCGCGCTCGCGCGCCTCGAGGTCGTAATAGTGCGGCTGGGTCCCGCGCTCGTCCACAAAATAGCGCGCCAGCTCCAGGTAGCGCTGCTCGCCCGTGGCCCGGTACAGCTTGACCAGCCCCAGCTCGATCTCCTCGTGGCCAGGATAGCCGCGCTTTTGCTCGGGCCCACTGCCAAACACCTGTCCGATGTAATCGGCGTAGCGCTGCATCATCCGCAGCAGCGTATCCTTGCCGGTGCCCTCATAGTAGGCCACGGCGGCCTCCATCAGGTGGCCGGCGCAATAGAGCTCGTGCCAGTCGCGCACGTTGCTCCAGCGCTTGTCCGGCTCGACCAGGGTGAAATGCACGTTCAGGTAGCCGTCGGGCTGCTGCGCTATGGCCAGGGCGGCGATCACGGCGTCGGCCTTGGCCTCCAGCGCGGGGTCAGGCGCGGTGGCCAGCGCATAGCCCACCGCCTCGATCCACTTGGCAATATCCGATTCCCAAAAGATATGCGGCGGGCTCGGCTCGCCCGGCCTCCAGGTCATGTCGAGGGCGGCGATACGGCCCGTCTTTTCCAGCTGCTCATACTCGATGGGCAGCGTCTCACGGCGGTTGGTCGCCTCGCGCTCCCCCCAAAAGCCCCCCAACTCCACCTGGGTGTGCGAGACGGCCCTCATACGGCTGGGCATGGCGATACCCTCCTCAAGAGTCTGTCACGGCTAACCGATCAGCACGGCTCCCGATAGCTCTTCCACCAGCGTCAGCAGGCGCACGTCGGCGTCATAGGTCGCGTCGAGCACGAACCGCTGCCCCTGGGCCACGTAGCGGTAGATGTGCGCGTCGGTGGCGGGCGTAGGCAGGCCCGCAAGATCATCCCGCCGCACCCACGTCAGCGCGCCCTCGGGGCAAGGCGGCGGCGCGAACGGCTCGGCGACCTCGGCGCCATAGATGAACGTGATCCAGTTATACGCCACCGGCGAGGTCTCCACAAGGACGCCGCGGAATTCCACCCGCTCCAGTACGACGCCGGCCTCCTCGTGCGCCTCGCGGAAGGCCGCCTGGCGTGGGGATTCGTGCGGCTCGATGTGGCCGCCGATAGGCACGTACAAGCCGTACAGCGGCCCTGGCTTGTTTCGGCGCAGCAGCAGCATCTGGTCGCCGGCCTGCAGGATGCACAGCACGGCGCACTCTTTCAGGCCGTCCTCCCCTGCCACCGTCGCCTCCTCAGTCCAGCAAGGCGGCGCAGGCTGCCCGCATCCGTCGCAGCGCCTCTTGCAGGCGTTCCACGCTGTTGGCATAGGAGAGTCGCAGGTAGCCCTCGCCCTGCTCGCCAAAGCCGGTGCCCGCCAGGGTGGCCACGCCGGCCTCGTCCAGCAGATAGGTCTCCAGCTCGGCGCTGCTCAGCCCCGTGCCGCGAATGTTGGGAAAGGCATAAAAGGCCCCGCCCGGCATGGCGCAGCGCATCCCCGGCACGGCGTTGAGTCCCTCCACCAGCACCTTGCGGCGCACGGCAAAGGCATCCAGCATGGCCTGGACCGGCTCCCACGGCCCTTGCAGGGCCGCCAGCCCTGCCATTTGGGTGGCCGTGGCCGTGCACGAGTTCGAGTTCACCATCAGCAACGCCATCGCCTCGGCCAGTGGCGTCGGCATCACCGCATAGCCCAGCCGCCAGCCGGTCATGGCATAGGTCTTGCTGAACCCGTGTACGATGACGGTCCGCTCCGAGGTCGACATCCCCGGCATGGCAGCGATACTGGCGAAAGCGCCGCCATCTGTGGCGCCGCCATCCGTGGCGCTGCCAT
>DAIRUQ010000064.1:11472-15731 GCA_036803245.1 Chloroflexota bacterium
CCGCCGGTGGGGTTGTGGGGCGAGTTCAGGATGATGGCCCGCGTTCGCGGGGTGATGCGCGCCTGCACGTCGTCCAGCCGAAAGCTGAACCCCAGCTCTTCGCGCAAGGGGTAGGCCACCGGCTGGGCGCCGCAGAACCCGATCACGCTGCGATAGATCGGAAAGCCCGGGTCCGGGTAGAGCACCTCGACGCCCGGCTCGGCCAGAGCCAGCAGGGCAAAGAACAGCGCCGGCTTGGCCCCCGGCGTCACCACCACCTGCTCCGGCGACACGTCGATGCCCCGGCGCTCGCCCGTCTGTGCCGCCAGCGCCTCTCGCAGCGCGGGGAGCCCCGGTGGCGGCGCATAGTGGGTGGCGCCATCGCGCAGCGCCCGGCAGGCCGCCTCCACCACATGCGGGCTGGTGTCGAAATCGGGGTCGCCGATCTCCAGGTGGACCACATCGCGCCCTTGGGCCTCCAGAGCGCGGGCCCGAGCCAGCACCCGAAAGGCCGATTCGCTCGAGAGCTGCCGGATCCGGTGGGCGATTTGCATGGGGACTCTCCTCGTCGTGCTATTCGATATAACCCAGGCCCCGCAGCCGTTCCTGCAACGCCTGGTCCTCTCGGATCCGCAACTGCTCGCGCGCCCAGGTCTCGGGGCGGCGCAGCTCGGATTCGGCCACCATCGTTTCCAGCAACCCCTGCAACGCGGCCGTGCGTTCCGGCTCGCTGTCCAGCAGGTTGCTCGTCTCGCCCGGGTCGGCGGTGATGTCGAACAGCTCGTCGGGCTCGCCATCCAGGCTGATCAGCTTGTGTTGGCCCTGGCAGGCGGCCCGCCACGATCCGTCGGCTCTGACGGCCCCTAGTCGTTTCGGCCGATCCACGGTAGGAATAGCGGCGTGGTGACCTGGGTGCGGGCGCTGCGGGTGTACTGGTTGCCGTCGACGTCAAAGCTGGCGGTGGCCACGATCCATGCGCCAGCCGGTGCATCCGAGGCCACCCGCACCACCAACTGCGCGCTGGTCTCCTGGTCCGGCGCCAACGTGCCGCTCCAGCGCAAAGCTGAGCCGTCCCAGGTGCCGCCGCTGTGGGCCTGATAGGCCGTATGGGCGGGGAGCGGCAGGACCACGCTCACCGCGGCGCTCTCGCCAGCGGTGTTGCGCAGGAGCAGGGTGTAGGTCAGCTCTTGCCCCCATAGCGCGGTCGCCCGCGAGACGGTCAGCGTCGAGCTGCCGCCGGGTATAGCCTGCACGCGGCCCGATCCGACGGCGCAGTGCCCCAAGGCGTCGCAAGCCTCCACGGCCACCGGATGCCAACCCTCGCCCTCTAGCACCACCGATAGGGAGGGCACCGTGCTCTGGTACTCGCGGGCGCCATCGCCCTCCCCCACGCGCCAGCGGAACCGCTGAAAGGCCGCGCCCGCCGAGGACGTCGGTTCGCAGGTGATGGTGGTCACCTCCCACGGCGCACCGATCTGATCGGGCACCGTCACGGCGACGTCGTCCGTCAGCCAGTCCATCAACCGCCCCATCAGTGCCGTGCGGCTGGTGCTGCCGGCGCGGTCGTTGATTCCCTCGAACCCAAAGGCAAGGTAGGCGCTGCGGTAAGCCAAGAGTGGCTCCCGGCGCTCCAGCGATGGCTCTTCCGACGCCGCCACGGCCACGCAGCCGCCGGCCTGGGGCTGGCCGCCCACCACCCCGGCGACGCAGGCCGTCACCTCGGCGTCGCTGCCCGAGGGATCGCCGCCGGGCGCAACCTCGTCGATAGACGTCTGGTTGCCCTCGCCATCGCCCACGGGGCCCAGGTCCAGCGTCACCCCCGCCAAAAAGCTGCCGGCCACGCCGCTGATCGCCGTCGCCTCGCTGGGCGGCTGGCTGCCGCCGTACAGGCTGCCCTGGATCCAGCGCGCCCCCAGATAGCCGTGGTACAGGTCCGACCTGCCGTAGGTGGCGTCTGGATTCGGGTTGATATCGCTGGCCTGGGCCAGGTTCTGCCCCATCGCCAGCAGGCGACCGCCGCCCTCCAGGTAGGCGATGAGGCGCTGCTGATCGGCCAGGGTAAGGGGCGTGGTCACGGCAAAGTAGCCATCCGGATGCAGGTTGTCGCCGGTCACCCAGACGATGCTGGGATAGCGGGCCAACGTGTCCAGATCCGGCAGCGTGCTCGCCATGATGCCGGCGCCACAGCGCTCATCGGCCCGCCACACGGCATAGCTCCAGCCCTTGGCCGTCAGGGCCGGCCCCACAAAGGCGTCCACATAGTCGCGATGCCCGTCAAAGTTGGAAAAGTCATTGTCAATGATCAGCACATCGGCCAGGGCCAGCGGCGGCTCCACATAGGCCCACACGGGGGTTCGCATACTGGCGCCGCTTGGGGCCGCGGCCCAGGTGATGCTCCCGTACAGGTCTCCCTGGGCGCCGCTGCTCGCCCGCAACGTCACAGTGACCGTCTGGCTCACGCCGGGCGGCAGCGTGAGCGCTGGTGGCAGGTCGGCGCTCAGGCCCGTGTCGGCGGTCAAGCTGGGGGTCACGGTCAGCTCGGACACACCGAGGTTCGTCAGGGTGACCTGCTGGCTTAGGCTGCCGCCGGGCTGTACGCGCGGCGCGTTGAGGACGCTTGGAGACACCAACAAGGCCAACTCGACGGCGCCATCCACCCGGAGATGGCCGGCCCCGCGATCCTGCGGCCCCGCCGTAAAGCCGTCAGGATTGGTCAGGCCAGCGGGATCGGCGCTACCAACCAGCAAAGCCTTGATGGCGTCATGGCCCCAAGCCGGTTCCGCCTGCCGCAGCAGCGCCGCTGCGCCGGCCGCTTGGGCCGCCGCCACGCTGGTGCCGGTGACCTGCAACCACGGCTCGCCACCAGCCAGATGGCCGGCCGTCAGCACGTCCACGCCGGGCGCCACCAGGTCTGGCTTGAGGGCGATGCCATAGGCCGGGCCCCGCGCGCTCTGCTCCCACACGGAGCCGGCTGTCTCGGCGATCAGGCGTCCCGCCCCATCCAGCACGACCTCGGCGGTCGTGGCATGCAGGGTCGTCCAGGCCTCTAGCGCCTCGCCCGTGCTCTGGGCGACGGTCACCGAGGGGATGCTGATCTCGCCCGGCGCGCAGTGCGTGCCGGCGCAGGCGAACGCCGGCGTTGCTTCCTCTGTGTTGGCGATGATCACGGCGGCGGCACCAGCCTGCTGGGCGTAGAACACCTTGTCGGCCGCATAGCAGTCGCCTCGCTGGACCACCGCCACGGCTCCGCTCAACGCGTTGGGGGGCAACGGGCTACAGGCATAGGGGCTGCCGCCCGAAGCCACGCTCTGCACGTGCAGCAGCGGCAGCGACGGCCAGGTATCCGTGATCGTCCCACCAAAGAGCGTCGGCTCATAGGGCTGATCCAGCAGCGTTGCAGGCACTCCGGCGGGCGCCGCGACGTCCAACCGGTTGCGGATCAGGCGCTCGCCTTTGGTGACGGCGCCCACTGTCAGCACCCGCGCCAGACCGCCCGGCAGCCGGGTGGCGCTACCGGGCTCGGGGCCACTGTTGCCTGCGGCCGCCACCACGGTCACACCCGCGTCCATGGCTGCGTCCAGCGCCATGGCTACGGGCGAACGCAGCGGGTGGACATGGTGCGGGCTGCTCCAGGCCAGCAGCAGCACGTCGGCCCCGTCGGCTACTGCATCCTCGATGGCCGCCAGCACCTCGCTGGCATAGGCCACCTCGACGCCAGCGGCGTTGGGGTAAAAGACGCGATAGTTCATCAGCCGGGCGCCGGGTGCGATGCCGCTGACCAGGATGTCCTGCTGCCACACGGTGGCCGTGACCACGTTGCCCGCCGCGACGCCAGCCATGGTTGTGCCGTGAGGGCTGCCCGACGCGCCCGGCGCGGGCGCCGTCTCGCCGGCCGCCGGTGGGTCGCCCGCCCGGACATAGATCCGCGAGGCGATCACCTTGGGCGTGGTGAAGCGCGTATCGCCGCGGGGGTAGCCGGCCGGATACGACCAGCCAGTGGGATCAAGCATGGGGTGCGTCGGGTCGATGCCGCTGTCGATCACGGCGATGGTGACGCCGTCGCCCGCGTTCGCCCGCCCGCCCAGTTCGGTCCACAGCGCGTCGGCGCCGATGGCGGGCGCGCTGGCCTGCATGGCGGGCTCAAAGGCGATATCCTCGTAGACCTCGGCCACCTCGGGTAGCGCCGCCAGGGCGGCGGCGGCTTGCTGGGGGCCGCCCGGCACCCGCACCGCCGCGCCGGCGAATAGGGTGCTATATTGATGCTCGACCACCGCGCCGGG
>DAIRUQ010000065.1:0-15667 GCA_036803245.1 Chloroflexota bacterium
AACTGGGGACACCTTGATTTTCAGTCAAGTGCTCTACCAACTGAGCTACCTCGGCATCCGCCTCACGGCGAGGCCCATTCTAGCCAAAAGCCGAGAACCTGTCAAAAGTTGACAGCCTAGGCTGGCTGCACTATCATGGCGACACTGGCGCTTATTCTCCCAGTGCTATACGAGTGCGCGACGCCGTGCGATGAGGCTCAGGCCACGTCTCGCGGCGTTGGTCTTTTCCCAGCCCGAAACAGAAGAGGAAGGCATCATGAGGCAGCTATCCAGGACAGTCCGCGGCATTCAGCGCTCACCCATCCGCGCCATGAAGGACGCCGCCGCTGCCTATGCCGATGCTATCCACCTGGAGTTGGGGCAGCCCGATTTTCCCGCACCGCAGCACGTCATCGAGGCCGCCTGCCGCGCCGCGCGCAGCGAGTACACCGGCTATACCGCCAACGCGGGCATGCAAGAGCTCCGCAAGGCCGTCGTCGTCAAGCTAGAGCGCGAGAACGGCTATTCTGCCCCCGTCGACGGGGTGGTGGTGACCATTGGCGCCATGGAGGCCGTCTTTGCGTCCATGGCCGTCCTGGTCGACGCCGGCGACGAGATCCTGATTCCTGACCCCGGATACGGCAACTTTTGCATGGCCGCCAATATCCTCAAGGCTCAGCCGGTCCGCTACCCTACCCTGCCAGAGCGCGACTTTATCCCCGATATGGACCGTCTCGCGACTCTGGTCACCCCCAACACGCGAGCGCTGTTGGTTAACAGCCCCTCCAATCCTACTGGCGCCGTCTACACGGAAGAGACGCTCCGCACGCTCTATGACTTTTGCGTTGCGCATGATCTCTACCTGATCTCGGACGAGACCTATGACCAGCTGATCTTTGAGGGCGAACACATCAGCCCGGCGCGTTGGGATGACGATGGTCGGGTCATCTCGATCTATACCACGTCCAAGACCTATGCCATGACCGGGTGGCGCGTCGGCTTTGTGGTGGCTCACCCGGACGTTGCCGCGGCCATCACCAAAGTGCAGGAGCCCATCGTCTCGTGCGTGAACACGGTGGCCCAGCACGCCGCCATCAGTGCGTTGCTCGGCCCCCAAGACTGCGTCGAGGCCATGCGGCGAGAGTACCGCTTCCGGCGCGACTTGGCCGTGGACCTCGCCCAGCAGGCAGGACTCCAGGTCTCTTTTCCACACGGCGCCTTTTACCTGCTGGTGGATATCTCCGTCAGCGGGCAGGATGCCGTCGCGTTCAGCCAGGGCTTGCTGGACGAGGAACATGTGGCCGTAGCGCCGGGATCCAGCTTTGGATCAATCCTCGACCGCTACGTGCGCATCTCGCTCTGCGCGGGGCCTGAGGAGCTCTCCGACGGACTGGAGCGCTTAGCGCGGCACCTTCACAAGCTTACAGACGCACAGTCCACGCAGGCCGGCGCCGCGGAGACGCTCCGCGTCTCGGCCTAGAGCCTCAGATCTCCCCAGAATCCAAAGGGCCGTCCGCGCAGGGACGGCCCTCTTTGCTTGGTTTTCGGCGACGAGTCCCCACTCTGAGACCGCAAACTGACACGGGTTCGGCTCCATGCTATAATGCAGCGATCAGAATCTATGCAAGGAGAGATGGCATGACCCTGCCAGCACAGCTCGATATGTACATCTCGGCCGCCCTCTTTGTACTGGGCGCCTATCTGCTCGCTCTGTATGCCGGGCTGGTCGTATGGACCTTTCGCGACATCCATTCCCGAACGCGAGACATCCTGGGCCAGATCATGGCCACGCTCCTGGTGGCCATCTTTACGCTGCCAGGGCTCTTGGTGTACTGGCTGCTTCGCCCCCGCGAGACGCTGGCCGAGCGCTACGAGCGCGACCTCACCGAGGAGGCCATCCTCCAGGATCTCGAACAGCAACGCGTCTGCCCGCAGTGCCGCCGCAGAATCGAGCCCGACTTTGTGCTCTGCCCCACCTGCCGCCATCAACTCCGCGCCGAGTGCGAGAGCTGTGGCCGGCTATTGCAGCCCTCATGGGAGATCTGCCCCTACTGCGGAACGGAACGAGCCATCGAGGATGTGATCGAGGAACCGGTCGCTGAGGCCGTGGCGGCGGTTGATTGGGAGATCGACAGCGACCAAGAGAAGCCCGAGTCCGAGGACTAGGTGCTAGGAGTCGCTCTCAACTAGCTGCACCCAGATGCCCCGAGCCCGTAACCGCTCGAATAGCTCGTCGGCGTGCTGCTCCTGCACGAGGTGGTGCGTGGCATCCACCGGCAGATCCAGATAGGGCTGGATCTCGGCATCTGACCGGAGCTCGCGCATGGTGGCCGGGTCGACCGTCTCTAGCACGATGCGACGTCGCGCCCAGACTCTCCCCAGCCTGCCGCCCCAGGCCAGCAGCCGCGCCAAGAGCGGCTGAGGCACGCCCCCGCCCGCGATCCGCTGCAGAAACGGGATCATGTGCGCCGTCTTTACCCCGGACCGATAGCCTGCCGCCACCGTGGCTTCCGTGATGCGGTACCGTGCCGTCTCGGCCTGGCTCTCCCAAGCCGCAAAACGTTCCAACTGGTACCGCGTGTAGCACGTTCCGTCAACCGTGATCTCAACCAGTCCGTCCTCGGCAACCTCGCAGGTGGTCAAAGCGGCGCCTCCCGCCCCGCCGTGCCCGCGCCGCCAGCGAGCGGTCCTTTCAGAGGGGATGCAGAGGCTGGCCATGTCGCCAGCAGCGCCCAGCCCTGTCTCCACAATCCCCAGCCAGCGCAAAGGCCCGTTGACCATGGCGGCGATCACCGATCCTTCGATGCGATCCCACTGCTCATAGCCGCTCACGAGCTGGTGGCTGACGGTATCGCGCAGTTGCCACGCGTCATAGTCGCCGTTTGGACGCAACAGATCCGGGCGCATGCGCTTGACCGCCTGCTGCAAGGAAGCCAACGAGAGCCAGGTGTCCAGCGGGGCATGGGCCAGCAACGCCAGCACGATGCCCCGGGCCCGCAATGCATCGTAATCGCGCCGATCGCCTACCAGCGACAGATCAGCCAGTGCCAGCTCATCCCACTGCTCCTGCCGGCGCCAAGCCTGCAGCAGCGCGCGGTAGCGTTCGCTCTCGTTCGCTCGTAGCCAAGCCTGTGCCCGAGGGGCGGGCCCCACCGTCGCTCCGCGCACCGTGATCAGATCCGCGCCGAGCGCCACGGCGCCCAAAAAAGTCAGCCGACCCTCGTCACCCTCGCCCAGCAGCCGGCCACGCTCTCGCAGCGCGATCAGCGCCTCCGTCACCAGTTGTGGTACGGTTCCACCCGGCTGGATGCGCGGGCCATGGTTCCGAAGATGGACCAGGAGCGCCAGCAGATCCTCCTGGGCAGAGGCTCCCCCATCACCCAGCACGCGCGCCGGCGTCTGCGACGCTGCTTTGAGCATCACGCGTTCAGGCTCCAGGCCCAGATCGCGGACGTGCGTCAATAGCGGCTCTGGCACCTGCAGGCCCTCGACGGGACTGCCGGCCACGTCGGCATAGGTGCGATAGGCCAAGCCACGATAGGTGAGCTCCTCCACGGGGTTCTGCGGGCTCTCCCAAGGGGCTTCCCGTCGCAGCGCCGCTGGTCCCAGCCGCCGCACGGTGCCATAGTCGCCAGCCAGACGGTGAGCCGGCACCAGGCCACCTTGCTTGGCAAGCTCCGCCAGCAGCGTTCGAGCCCCCTCGCTGAGGCGGTCCACTAGGCCGCGCAGACGCTCGGGATCCTGCATGGCTTCTGCGAGGAGACGAACGCGTAGCTCACGACCCTCGTCAGCAAGCTCACATCGCCAGACAGACGCGATGCCTCGCAACAGCTCATCCGGCTGTTCGTAGAGGGCGCGGTAGAGATCGGGCAACCGGTTGGTACGAGCCTCCATGACGCCATTATAGCCCGCCGCCCATGGGCAACAAGCATTGACTGACACCCCAGGCCCGCTCGTGCGTAGTGTAGGTGTGCGTATGTACTCATAGGATGGAGGAAAGACCGTGACTAGACAAACCGGGGCTTGGTCCTGGCAGGGACTGAGGAGCCTGGCAGAGCGAGCCCGCCTGGCCTGGCGCCTGTTCCGAGATCCCCGCGTCCCGCTCTGGACCAAGGCCATCCCTGTTGCCGCGCTGCTGTACCTGGTCTGGCCGCTCGATATCATCACCGACCTTGTCCCTGGGTTGGGCCAACTGGACGACATCACCCTGCTGCTGGTGGCGGCCGAGGCGTTTGTGCGGCTATCTCCCCGTCGCCTGTGGGCCTCCTCCAATGACTCGGAGCCCTCAGACGCCGATGACATCATCGAGGGCGCGTTTCACAGGGTCGATGATCCCGCCCTGGAGGACGCGAGCCCGAACGACCGAGCCGGCACGGGGGCGCCCAGTTAGGCCGGCCGGGGCTCTGTCGAACGCGACTTGTCACTGCCCAGGCGTCCATATAGAATGGACTGTGCTCCCAGCACAGATCGGGGCGTCGACGAGAGCGACAGGGGATACAGCGTGGTTCGTCCTTTGGGATGGTCGGATCTGCTGACGTTGCGGCGCATGCAGCCCAAGGGCACAACGCTGGACGTTCGTCGGGCCACCTTTGCCACCGCATCGCCGCTGATGGTCGGCGTGCTGGGGCTGCTGCTTCATCAGCCGCTCGGCGCCACCACGCTGGTCGACGAGGCCGACGGCGAAGTGGGCATCGCACAGGCGAGCCCCCAGCAGGGCGGCAAGACGTGGGATGTACGGTTCCTGGCGCCGAGTATCGCCCATAGCCCCACCGCGGCTCGCGTGTGGCAACGGCTCCTCAGCGCCCTAGGAGTTCTGGCTTGTCAGCACGCCGCGGAGCGCCTGCTGGCCTATGTACCCGAGGATGCCTTTACCGAGGAAGCGTTTCGCGGGGCCGGGTTTGAGATCGTGGCGCGAGAGCAGGTCTTTGTGCTGACCTCACCGCCGGCCCCGGCGCCTGAGCCGACCGGATTCCGAAAGCTCGCCGCCCGTGACCACCAGGGGCTACGTGACCTGATCACCGCGGCCGTGCCGAGTCGGGTGTCGGGCCTCGGGGAGGCGACGCCGACACGTGATCGGGCGCCCAAGGGGTTCTTTGCGGGCGCCCCCAGGGAGCATATCTGGGTGCGCAATGGCCATGTGAGTGCGTACGTGGGCCTGTTCACAGGACCCGAGTGCTACTGGCTCGAGATCCTGGTACGCCCCGATCTGCGCGCCGAGATCGCGCCGCATCTGCGCTATGCCCTGTCTTCCATCAACTGTAGCCCACAGGCGCCGATCTTTTGCGCCATCGCTGACCATGTGGCCGGAACCGGTTGGATCTTGAGAGCGTTGGGCTTTGAGCCGTACGCGCGTCAGGCTCTGATGGCATCGCGGCTGGTATCGCGGGTGCAGGTGCGAGCGCCTGTGGTCTTTCCCGGGCTAGAGAGCAGTGTCGACACCAGTGCGCCGTGCCACTTTGGCTGTGAGCGTGGCTAGCGCTATATGCCTGGAAAAGGTGTGCGGATAGGATGATGTCGCTCGAGATAACCGATGATATGCAAGCACTTCTGGCGGTGCTGCCGCCCGATATCGCCGCGGCCCTCGCTGAAGAGGACCGGTTCGAGGATCTCCTCGAGATCGTGCTGGATCTGGGACGGTCGTCCAACGCCCGCTATGTGGATGGCGAGGTGCCCCTCACCCAGCGTGAGATCACTTGGGATGAGATCGATTACGTCGTGTCGCGCACCGGCGCCTTTGGCGAGGACAACCGGGCTGGCATCGAACGCACGCTGCACCGGATCTCGGCCATTCGCAACCGTACCGGGCGTATCGTGGGGCTGACCTGCCGCGTCGGCCGCGCCGTCTTTGGCACCATCGACCTCATCGAGGATATGGTCAACTCTGGCCAGAGCATCCTACTGCTGGGCCGCCCCGGTGTGGGCAAGACCACCATGCTACGCGAGGTGGCGCGGGTGCTGGCGGAACGACGCCGCGTCGTGATCGTCGATACCTCCAACGAGATCGGTGGTGACGGCGACATCCCGCACCCGGCCATCGGCAGGGCCCGCCGGATGCAGGTGCCGACGCCCTCGCTCCAGCATGCGGTGATGATCGAGGCGGTGGAAAACCACATGCCCGAGGTGATCGTCATCGACGAGATCGGCACCGAACTCGAGGCGGCTGCAGCCCGCACCATTGCCGAGCGTGGCGTGCAGCTGGTAGGAACCGCTCACGGCAACACCCTGGATAACCTCATGATGAACCCGACGCTGTGCGACCTCGTGGGCGGCATTCAGACCGTCACCCTGAGCGATGAAGAGGCTCGCCGGCGCGGCACGCAGAAATCCGTGCTGGAACGCAAGGCACCGCCGACCTTTGACATCGTGGTCGAGATCCGCGACTGGGACCGCGTGGCCGTGCGTGACGACATCGCCGGCGCCGTCGACGCCATCCTCCGTGGACAAACCACGCCCGTCGAGGTACGCGTACGCATGGCAGATGGCGAGATCCGGCGCTTCCGGGAGCAAGATAGCCAGACCGCCGAGATCGAAACACACGACCGCGTGGCAGCGGAGGCGCCCGCGCCTGCACGTCCGCGAGACGCCAAGGCCCCCGCTGTGTTGCGCGTCTACGCCTACGGCCTGAATCGCGACCGTCTGCGGCAGACCAGCCGACGCATGAATGTGCCGGTGACGATCGCCGCCAGCCTCGCCGAGGCCAACGCGTTGCTGACCTTGCGCACCTACTACCGAAAGCGTCCTCGCGTCATCGTCGAGGCGGAACAACGCAACATTCCCGTCTATGTGTTGCGTAACAACACCTCCGCCCAGATGGAACGCTTTCTGGCCGACATCTTTGGCGTTCAGCCCAACGGGGCCGAGACCATGAGCGCCCTGGCTGAGACTCGCCAGGCCATCTTGCAGATCACGGCCGGCGAGCGTAGCTCTGTGCAGCTATCACCACAGGACGCCCGCACCCGCCGCCTGCAGCATGATCTGGCGCGTGAGGCCAACCTGGCCTCCTATAGCACCGGCACCGAGCCGATGCGGAGTGTGACGGTCCATGACACGCACTGACGCCGCGAACCGTGGCCTGTTTATCACGCTCGAGGGGCCCGACGGCGCGGGCAAGACCACCCAAGCCGCTCTGCTGGTGCGAGCCTTGCAGGAGCGTGGCATCTCGGTGAACGAGACGCGCGAGCCTGGTGGCACGCGTATCGGCGAACGCATCCGCGACATCCTGCACGACCTGGGCCACCAGGAGATGCTCTCACCCACCGAGGTGTTGCTCTTTGCCGCCTCGCGCGCTCAGCACGTCGGCGAGCGCATCCAGCCCGCGTTGGAGGCCGGGCAGACGGTCGTGTGCGACCGCTTTGCCGAATCCACCCTGGCGTACCAGGGATACGGCCGAGGCGTCGATCTCGATGCCCTACGGCGCATCACCCAGTTCGCCACCGGCGGATTGCGCCCCGATCTGGTGATACTGCTAGACCTGGACGCCAGCGCCGCCATGGAGCGACGCCGGCGCGACGAGCAGTCCAACGGCATTCTGCGTAACCGACTTGACCGCTTGGACGCCAGCTTTTACGATCAGGTGCGTAGGGGATATCTGGAGATGGCCGACCAAGAGCCAGACCGCTGGCTGATACTGGACGCCATGCTTCCAATCGCTATGCTACATCAGGCCATCTGTGAGCGGGTGGAGAAGCTGCTTGCAGATCACGGCACCGTTGGCGACCTGGACTAGAAGCGAGGGGGCTCAAGAGACGATGAACATGAAACTGCTCGTTAGCATCGTGCACAGCGACGATGCCGATCAGCTTACGTCCGCCTTGAGGGACGGGGGGTTCTCCTCCACCAAGATCAGCACCACCGGCGGTTTCCTCCGTGAGGGGAATGCCACCATCCTGGTGGGCACCGAAGAGGCCAAGGTGCCCAACGTGCTGGATATCATCAAGCGCAACTGCCACACGCGCACCCAGTACGTGAACCCGCTCCCACCTGTGATGGAGCCGGGGGAGCTCTATATGCCCAACCCCGTCGAGGTGCAGGTGGGTGGCGCGGTCATCTTTGTGCTGGACGTAGAGGAGCTGATCAAGCTCTAGCTCGCTCCGTAGGCCAACGCCTGGGAGGTGGCGCTCTCTGGCATGCCCATACCCATGAAACTCGGCAATGATCGCCCTGAGGCAGGCCATGAGCACACACGATACGCAGTACCATGACGATCCCATTCGCCGCTTTCTAGAGCCACCGCCGCTGCTCCTGATCATTTCGGGGCCGTCCGGCGTCGGCAAGGATACGGTCTTGGACGCCATGCGCGAGGCCGGCCTGCCGTTCCACTTTGTGGTCACCAGCACATCGCGGCCGCCGCGGCCCGACGAGGTCGACGGCGAGGATTATGTCTTTGTAAGCCGCGACGAGTTCGAGCGCATGATCGCCCGCGACGAGCTGCTGGAATACGCACTCGTCTATGACCAGTACAAGGGCATCCCCAGGGAGCACGTCCGCGCGGCCCTGGCAAGTGGGCACGACGTGGTCATGCGGCTGGATGTGCAGGGCGCCGAGACGGTCAAGCGCCTGGTTCCTGGGGCGATTAGCGTGTTTCTCGTGGCCTCCTCTATGGGCGAGCTCGAGCAGCGGCTGCGATCGCGCCAGTCGGATACGCCCGAACAGATCAGGGTGCGCCTCGCCAAGGCGCGCTCCGAGATGGAGGCCCTGGCCAGCTTTGACTATGTCGTGCCCAACCGAGACGACCAGGTGGCGCGCGCAGTGGCCGATATCGACGCGATTCTGCGGGCGGAGCGATTGCGGGTGGGCCGCCGCCCCATAGAGCTGTAGGCAACCGCCCGACCAGCCTGGGGCGCCCCAAGCCGTGGGAGGTTTGCCATGACGATCCGAAGACCCTCCGTTGCAGGTATGTTCTATCCGGGCGATGCAGCGGCATGTCGCCAGGAGCTCGCCCGCTACCTCGACAAGGTTCCTCCTGGGCGGCTCTCCGGACCTGTGCTCGGAGGCGTCGTGCCCCACGCGGGTTGGGTCTACTCGGGGCCTACGGCGGCACACCTCTACGCTCGCGTCGATCCGGCCGTCGAGACCGTGGTCTTGCTGGGCGCTGTGCATCACTGGGGCGTCGATGCGCCCTCGGTCTACCCCGATGGCGCCTGGCGCTCCCCGCTGGGCGATTGCCTGGTGGACGGGGAGCTTGCTGACGCCCTCATCAGCTCGCCGGATAGCGTCGTCGGCTCCTCCCGAGAGGCGCACGCCCACGAGCACTCGATCGAGGTCCAGGTTCCCTTTGTCCAATACCTCGCGCCCGAGGCCCGCATCCTGCCGCTGGCTGTCCCACCTAGCCGACTGGCGCTGACCGCAGGACAGCAGCTCGCCAGGGCCATCCTCGGCCTCAACCGACGGGCCGTGATGATCGCCAGCAGCGACCTGACCCACTATGGCCCCCGCTACGGCATGGCCCCCGCGGGCCTGGGCGCGAAGGCGTTGGCCTGGGCCAAGGCCAACGACCAGCGCTTGATCGACGAGGTCGTGGCTCTGCACGGGAGCCAGGTGCTGCAGGTAGCAGCCGAGGACCGCAGCGCCTGTGGTGCCGGCGCCATCGCAGCGGCCATCGCCTGCGCCCAAGCGCTCGGCGCCACTGCAGGGAGACTGCTCCATCACACCACCAGCCACGACGCGCAACCCATGGGCCAACCCAGCGACTTTGTGGGATACGCCGCCATCGCGTTCCTGGCATGAGCGAGGCCGATCGCGCGCCATCTTCTGGAGCCTCCGTCGGAACACGTTATGCCGTCGTGGTGGTGCGTACCCATCTCACACCCAAAGTAGCCGCGCCGGAAGAAATCCCGCCCGAGGACGAACCTGACCATCTCACCCGGGCTTTTCACTATGACGTCCCAGCCGAGATCGAGGACGACGTACAGCTCGGGCAGCTGGTGTGGGTCCCCTTTGGGGCCCAGCAGCTCCAGGGCGTCATCGTCGGGTTCGACCATGCCGCCCCCGTGGAAGAGACCCGCCCCTTGGATCGGATCGTCGATCCGGAACCCGTCCTTACGTGGGCGCAGCTCGAGCTGGCCCATTGGATCAGCCTCACCTACCTAGCCCCGCTGTCGCGCGTCGTGTGGTCGATGCTGCCACCGGGCCTCACCCGATCGGTCGAGATCGTGATTGACCGCGCAGCGGGCGTCGCCGCGACCGATGCCACCGACGCACAGCGCGAGATACTGGACCTACTGGACACGCGCGGGCCGCTGATGCTCCGGCAAATCGGGCGCCTCACCGATCGTGGAGGCTGGCGTTCCACGGTGGACAGCCTGGTGCGCCGCGGTTGGGCCCACCGCGACGTGCAGGTGATGCCGCCCGCCGCCCGCCCCAAACTGGTGCGCGTGGCGCGGGCGCTCCCCGATGCCGACCCAGGCACGCTCTCCAGCCGCGCCACCAAACAGCATCAGGTGCTAACGTATCTGCTGGAACATGCTCGCGGGGACAACTGGCTGCCGGTCACTAGCGTCGCCAAGCGTCTAGGGACCTCATCCAGCGTGTTGACCGCGCTCGAAGAAAAGGGCCTGGTGGAGATCCGCGCGCGCCAGGTATGGCGGGACCCGCTGGAGGGGATCTCGTTCGTCCCCGATACGCCGCCTCACCTGACCAGCGCGCAAGCCGCGGTGTGGGAGACGATCCGCGCCGACATGCGACAGCCGGCCGGCAAGCCGTTTCTGCTGCAGGGCGTCACCGGCAGCGGCAAAACAGAGATCTACCTGCGGGCCACCGAGGAGGCGCTGGCACGAGAGAAAGGCGTCATCGTCCTGGTGCCAGAGATCGCCTTGACGCCGCAGACCATCCGCCGTTTCGGGGCCAGGTTCGCCGGCACCTTGGCGGTGATGCATAGCAGGCTCTCGGCCGGCGAGCGATACGACCAGTGGCGCCAGATCCGCTCCGGCGACCTGCGACTCGTCATCGGATCGCGCTCCGCCCTATTTGCGCCCCTCCAGGATCTGGGCCTCATTGTTGTGGATGAGGAGCACGAGAGCTCGTACAAGCAGGACCAGACCCCCCACTATCATGCCCGTGAGACGGCCGTCGAGCTGGCTCGGCTGACGGGCGCTACCTGTATACTCGGCAGCGCCACCCCCTCGCTAGAATCCGCCTACCTGGCGGAGCAGGGCGTCTACCGCCGCCTGGAGATGCCGCGGCGCATCATGGGGCATCGCCAGGTCATCGACGAGCAAGCGCGCACCGCGGGACGCACCAGCGAACGGTACCGCCCCGCCGAAGAATTCGCGCCGGATGCCGTCCACACCGACCTTCCGCCGGTCGAGCTGGTGGATATGCGGGCCGAACTCAAGGCCAGGAATACCAGCATCTTTAGCCGATCCTTGGCGCATAGCCTAAAGGAGGTCTTGGCGGCTGGAGAGCAGGCGATCCTGTTTATCAACCGACGAGGAAGCGCCACGTTTGTGATGTGCCGGGATTGCGGCCACGTCTTGGCCTGCCCAAGCTGCAAGGTGCCCTACACCTACCACGGCGATCGTGGCCGGCTGGTGTGCCACCACTGTGGCCGCACGGTGACTCAGCCCCAACGGTGCCCGATCTGCGATGGGCAGCGGATCAAGCACTTTGGTGCGGGAACCCAGCGGGTGGAGGCCGAGGTCTTGCAGCGGTTCCCAGAGGCGCAGGTTGTCCGCTGGGACACCGATGCCACGGCTGGCAAGGGTTCCCACGATCGCCTTCTCACGCGCTTTGTCGAGGGACGGGCGAACGTTCTCGTGGGGACCCAGATGATCGCGAAAGGCCTCGATCTCCCGCGAGTCACGCTGGTTGGTGTGGTGGCGGCGGACACGTCACTGCATCTTCCTGACCTGCGTTCCCACGAGCGAACCTTTCAGCTCCTCACCCAGGTGGCCGGCAGAGCCGGCCGTAGCATCTTGGGCGGCAGGGTCATCGTGCAGAGCTACTCGCCCGACGACTATGCCATCCAGGCCGCCTCTCGCCATGACTATGACGCGTTCTATAGCAGAGAGATCGCCTGGCGGCGTGAGCAGTGGTACCCACCCATCAGCCGTTTGGCGCGTCTAGTGTATGAGAGCACCAGCGCCCGTGCGGCCGAGGAACAGCCTCGTCGGCTTCACGCCCTGCTGGCCCAACGCATCCGTCGCCTGGGCCTCCCCGACGTAAAGCTGGTTGGGCCCGCCCCGGCGTTCTTTGCTCGCGAGCGGGGGCGTTGGCGCTGGCACATTCTGGTGCTGGCTCGCGATCCGGCCGAGCTGCTCGCGCCCATCCGCCTCCCTCTCGGGTGGCGCCTCGACATCGATCCGGTCTCGCTGCTATAGCAGCGGGGGCGCCCGCAGGCGCCCCCCAAGATACCGGCTCGGCGTCGCGGCTACTGCCGCTGCGCCGCCTTGATCCGTTTGAGCCGCTTCATAACGTCATTCGTGCCACGCCCGAAATAGTCATGTAGCGTCACATACTCGGCATATAGGCCCTCGTACACCCTTTGTGCCTCAGGGTTGGGCACATAGTCCACGCCCTTGAGCTGGGCCATGGCGGCGACGGCCTCTTGGATGGTGGCAAATCCCCCCGCCTCGGCCCCGGCGGCCACCGCGGCGTGCATAGCCGAGCCTAGACATCCCGCCTGGGACGTGCCCGTCACCTTGAGCGTGCGACCGGTCACGTCAGCATAGATCTGCATCAGCAGTTGGTTGCGATCGGGTAGGCCGCCGGCCGCCACGATCTCTTGCACGGGCACGCCGTGCTCCTCAAAGGCCTCAATGATGACACGCGTGCCATAGGCCGTAGCTTCGATCAGTGCACGATAGATCTCTTCCGGACGAGTGGCCAGCGTCGCCCCCAGCAAGACTCCGGTCAGGTCCACATCGACTAGCACCGAACGGTTCCCGTTCCACCAGTCCAAGGCCAGCAGCCCCGACTCGCCAGGACGCAGCTGAGCGGCTTTACTCTCTAGCAGCTGGTGCGCGTTGAGACCCGCATCGGCCGCTTCTGCCGCATATGCGGCCGGCATGCCGTTCTCAACGAACCAGGCAAAGTGATCGCCCACGCATGACTGGCCCGCCTCGAACCCAGCCAGGCCTGGGATGATGCCATCCTCCACCACGCCGCACATGCCGGGGACGATGACGGGCTCATGGCCCATCACCATATGGCAGGTCGACGTGCCCATGATCATCACCATGCGCCCCGCCTCGGTCACCGTGGAAGCGGGCACCGCCACATGCGCATCCACGTTGCCGATACAGACCGCCGTGCCCTCTCGCAGGCCGGTGGCGGCCGCCATCTCGGGCGTCAGGCCCCCTGCTCGCGCCCCCAGCGGGCTGATCTGGTGGGACATCTTGGTGGCCACAATATCGCGCATGCGGGGATCCAGGGCCGCAAAGAAATCCGCCGTGGGGAACCCATCGCGCTTGCTCCAGATCGCCTTGTACCCGGCCGTGCACAGGTTCCGCGTCTCCACGCCGGTGAGCTGCCACACAATCCAGTCCGCGGCCTCGATCAAGCGATCGGCCGCGTCATAGATGTCGGGCGCCTCGTCTAGGATCTGCAGCGCCTTGGGAAAGAACCACTCGGAAGAGATTTTGCCGCCGTACCGCTGCAGCCAAGGTTCGCCGCGCTCAGCCGCAACCTCGTTGATCAGATTGGCCTCGGGCTGGGCGGCATGGTGCTTCCAGAGTTTGACCCAAGCGTGGGGCTCGTCGCGAAAAGCATCCAGCATGCATAGCGCGGTACCATCTTTCCGGACGGGCAGCATGGTGCAGGCGGTGAAATCGGTGCCAACGCCGATCACGTCAGCCGGCGAGACACCGCTTTCGCGCAGCACCCGCGGGATGGTGTCCACGACCGCCCGCACATAGTCCTCTGGATTCTGCAGCGCCCAGTCGGGCTCCAGCCGCACCCCAGAACCCGGCAGCCTCTCATCGATGACCCCGTCATCATAGGCATAGATGGCGGTCGCCAGCTCGCTGCCGTCTTGAAGGCTGATCAGCGCCGTCCGCGCTGACTCGGTGCCAAAGTCAATCCCGATCGCGTACTTCATGCCTGTTCCTCCCATATGACGAGTCGACTCCTACATGGGAGCCTTGCTTCCTGAGGCGGGGCGACTATAACATTCGGGTATGGGAACGTCAAGGTCCAGGACCGCCGGCAAGACACGTGCGCCGTCCTCGCGGGCAGGCACAGAACAGCGCGGGCCGTTGTGGGTGGCCCGCGCGTGCATCGTGCTCGTATTGGCGGTGAACCTTCAGTGTGCTGTGGCCTTTGTGGTAAGCCCCCACGCCTACGCAGGGAGCTTTCAGCTCACTGGGCTAGAGGGCGCCACCATGGTCCGGTCCATGGGCCTGTTGTTCCTCATGTGGAACGTGCCCTATGTCGTCGCCGCGTGGCACCCCTGGCGGCACCGAGCGTCTCTGCTCGAGGCGGCAGTCATGCAGGCCATCGGGCTGGTCGGCGAGGCGCTCATGCTGCTAGCCCTACCCCCGGTGGGCTATGAGGCCCTGCGCGCCACCGGCGAGCGCTTTGTCCGGTTCGACGCCGCCGGTCTGCTCTTGCTGCTACTCGCCTTGAGCTGCGTAGCTCGGCGACAGGGCGCAGCGCGCCTCTACACCTCCCGGAAATAGTCCACCGTGCGCCGGAGCCCCTCGGCCAAAGACACCTCTGGTCGCCATCCTAGGTCGCGGGCGGCGGCGCTGGCATCCAAATAGACCTTGAACACCTCACCCTGCTTGGCTGGCGCATGCACGCCATCGCCTTGGAAGCCCGTCGCCTCTTTGAGGAGAGCGTACACCTCGTTAATGCTGGTGCCAACCCCCGTCCCCAGGTTATAGATAGCGCCACTGCCGGCCTCGAGGGCCAGTACATTGGCCCGTGCGATGTCGCCCACATAGCAAAAGTCGCGCGCCTGCTCGCCGGTACCGTTGATCTGCGGCGTCTTGCCCGCCAGCATCTGGTTGGTCCAAATGGCCACCACGCCGGCCTCGCCGTAGGGATCCTGCCGGGGGCCGTACACATTGGGAAAGCGCAGCACGGTATAGTCTAGACCGTGGTTGATCTGGTAAAGGGAGAGGTAATGCTCCACATGGTGCTTGCTGGCGCCGTACGGGTCCAGCGGGTTGATGGGGTGCTTTTCGTCGACAGGCAGGTACTCGGGCTCACCATAGACTGCGCCACCGGTGGACGCATACACGATCTTGCGGGTGCCACGACGGCGCGCCAGCTCTAGCAAGTTCAGCGACCCGATGATGTTGACCTCAGCATAGAGCACCGGCTTTGCCATCGACTCGCGGACGTTCGCCTTGGCCGCTAGATGGCAGATCGCCTCGGGCTGGAAGTCAGCAAAGACGCGGTCCAGCGCCGCCTCGTCTCGGATATCCACTTGATGAAACTCGGCGGCAGAGTTCAGGTTCGCGGTCTTGCCGCTCGAGAGATCATCCACAACGGCGACGACGTGCCCCGCCCCCAGACAGGCGTCTGCGACGTGTGACCCGATAAAGCCAGCCCCTCCAGTTACCAGCACCCTCATCTCGTACACCCTTTCGCCATGCCAAGCCATGCCAGCCACCAACCAGCCGCATTATACCATCGGCCTGGCGCAGGCAGAAGCAGACCGTCTAGGCGTGCCCTCTGGGCTCTGGCGCATCGGGTTGACACGGATCCCTCACCCGCCGCATAATGGCGACCGTGCATCCAAAGA
>DAIRUQ010000066.1:0-1289 GCA_036803245.1 Chloroflexota bacterium
GAGCCTTGGTTCCTTTCGGTCGGGTTCTTTGAGACCCATCGCGAGTACCCAGAGCCCGAGGCCAGCGAGGATCTCCGCTATACTTTGCCGCCGCCCACCTTGCCCGATACACCCGAGACCCGCTATGACATGGCCGCCTACAAGGCTAGTGCCCGCATCTATGATCAGGGCGTGGGGGCGGTGCTCTCGGCATTGGATGCCAGCGGGCAGGCCGCCAACACCCTGGTAATCAACACCACCGACCATGGGATCGCCTTCCCGGGGATGAAATGCAACCTCACCGATCACGGCATCGGTGTCATGCTGATCATGCGTGGACCCGGAGGCTTTGAGGGCGGCCGGGCCATCGACGCCATGGTCTCACACATTGACCTGTTCCCCACGGTCTGCGAGCTCGCCGACGTCGCGCCGCCGGACTGGCTCCAGGGTCACTCGCTGGTGCCGCTGCTCCACGGACAGGCCAGCGAAATCCGTGAAGAGATCCACGCCGAGGTGACCTATCACGCCGCCTATGAGCCCATGCGCTGCGTCCGCACCCGCCGTTGGAAGTACATCCGCCGGTTCGACGGCCGCGAGACGCCGGTTCTTCCCAACTGTGACGACAGCCCCAGCAAGAGCTTGCGGCTGGAGCACGGTTGGGCCGATCGCCCGGTGGATGCCGAGCAGCTCTATGATCTGGTCTATGACCCCCAAGAGACTCAGAACCTGGCCTTGCTCAACGCCCATCCCACGGTGCTAGCCGAGATGCGCGGTCGCCTGGAGCGCTGGATGCAGGCCACCGACGACCCGCTAATGCGCGGGCCGGTGCCCGCCCCCAGCGGAGCGCAGGTCAACGATCCCGACGGCCTGTCGCCTCGCGAGGCGTGCCAGGTCATCCCGTAACTGCTCAAGACTAGCCACTCAAGGGGAGATCATCCTATGAGCGCAACGCCCGAGCTGATCGCCAACTACCAGTGCTTGTGCGGCGAGGGGCCCATCTGGCATCCCGACGAAGGCCGCCTCTACTGGCTGGATATCGACACTGGACGCATCTTTCGTTACGAGCCCGCCACTGGCCACCACGAGCAGATCTATGAGGGCGAACACATTGGCGGCATCACCATCCAGGCCGATGGCAGCCTGGCCCTCTTTGGGCCCCGGGGCATGGTGGACGGCTGGCGCGAGGGCTGCATCACCACCCTGGTCGAGGGCATTCCCGGCGAGGAGGAGCGTCGCTTTAACGATTGCATCGCCGACCCCGAGGGGCGCGTGTACGCCGGCACGCTGGGCCAGGGGCTCGGCAACCTCTA
>DAIRUQ010000066.1:1389-15610 GCA_036803245.1 Chloroflexota bacterium
CCCGGTATGATCCGACTACCGCCGAGCCCGTCACCACCATCGGGGTTTCTGCCCGCAAGGCCTCTTGCCTGACCTTTGGCGGGCCCAACGCTGAGGACATCTATATTACCACCGCCATAGGTGATGGCGACCCCGCGCTCGAAGGCGAGAACGCGGGGGGGCTCTTTTGCATCAACCTAGGCATCCGTGGCGTCCCCGAGTTCCGCTCCCGCATCGGCCTGTAGGAGGAAGCATCATGCCAGCGTGGCAGCCCCCCAACCAACGCCCCTACCTGCTCTGTACCACCCGCGGGCTCGCCGACGCCCGCCAACGCGTGGCCGATGGCTTTGAGCCTGCCGTGACGGCGTTGGCCTCGCTGCGCGAGCTGGCCGCCCAGGCCGCCGAGATCGACCTGCCCGCCTTTGACCATCGCTGGTGCCTTTCGGTCCCCACCGAAGCATGGGGCGAGATCTACCCCCGCGTGGCCGAGGAGACGACCTATGCCCCCGGCCGCTTGGCACAGTCCTGCCTGGCGGCGGCCGTGATCTCTGCCATGGAGGGCGACGAGACGGCCCTGGCCGGCGCGCGCCGCATCCTGCGCCACTTTTGGGATGCGTACGACTTTATGATCCAACACTGGGACGTGGGCATGAACTATGCCGGGTTCGGCGTGCCCCTGCTCCAGGCCTATGATCTCATCTGGAACGCTCTAGATGCCGACGAGCGCGCCGTGGGTGAACGTTGGTTCCGAGCCTGGTGCGAGGCCATCACCAAGAACGACCAGCTCTGGATCTCGCGGCTACCTTGGCAGGCCTATAACAACCACTATGCCTGGCATAAATGGGCCATAGGGATGTACGGGCTGCACACGGGCGATGCCGACCTGGTCCACGCGGCCATTGACGGCACCATGGGCATGCGGGAGCTCCTCGAAGGCGGCCTGGTGGACGGCGGCCTCTGGCACGAGAGCGCCACCCACTATAACTTTGTGGCTGGCCACGGCCTGGTGCCTTTGGCCTGGTCGCTGCGTCAGGCGGGTTGGCCGAGCGACATCTTTGCCCAACGGTCTGCCACGGGTCATGGGCTAGTCGACATCTACACCGCCGCCCTCGAGTTGCTCTTTCCAGACGGCACCATGCCTTCGGTAGGCGACTGCTATGGGCGCCCTACCCAGTTGCCAGCGCTCCACTATGAGTACCTCTATGCCACGCTGGAGGATCCCCGTTTCGCATGGGTCCTGTCCCGCAGCGATCGGACCTATCAGGGCGCGTCGGCGGCTGCCGGCCTACTGGTGGCCTTGCCGCTGGGAGAGACGCAGCCGCCCCGGCTCGGCCCGCGCGACTGGCCGCAGCACGGCTACACCTTGTTGGCCACTGCGCGCGGAGGCAGCTATCTCTCCGAGACGACCGCCGCCGCGTTGGTGACCTATGGCTATTCGGGGATCCATGGTCACCACGACAAGCTCTCGTACGAGCTGCACGCTGATGGCATCCGTTGGATCGTGGACGCCGAGGCCAGCTCGCCAGGCCACAGCTTTTCGGCGGCCATCCAGCGCGAGCTCAACCGCTCGACGCTGGCTCACAACACCGTGCGGGTTGATCGGCGCGATCAGAACACCCTGCCTGCTAACCTCTCGCTCGAGCACGTGGACGACTCACCGAACGACGTGCGCATCGTCGATCAAGGCCAGCTCTATGACGGCGTCTCCCAAGAGCGCCGGCTGATCCTGGCCAAGCAAGAGATGGTTGACGTCTTTCGCCTCGAGAGCGAGACCCCCCACCTTTACGACTATCAGCTCCATCTGGCGCCGGGCTGCGACCTTCACACCGACGTGGGCCTGACGCCCCGCCCGCCTCTAGGCGCCAAGCCCGACGAGGCCTGGCTGCGCGACCTCGCCTCGGCGCGCCTGCCCGACGGGCGTGTCCACCTGACGGCCTACCTGGGTGACAAGGCCCTGCGCATCGCGGCGCAAGCCCCCGCCGGTAGCGAGCTGATCCTGTGTAGCTTTCCCAGCAGCGCCGATTGCGGCCCTCCCCCGATCCCCATGGTGATCCTGCGCACCAGTGCAGCCGACGCCACCTTTCGCGTCCATCTGCGCTGGGACTAGACTCTAGCGACGGGCGATCTCGCGCCGAGACGTGAGGTCGCCCGTCGGCCTCCGCCACGTTTGACACTCCTCCTGCCGCCACTATAATGCCACCTAGCGTAGTTGCAACTGGTTGCAACAAGGGACCATCACCACGCCAAGGAGCGACGGATGCAGGAGCGCGATCCCCGTCTTGAGGCTGCCATCACCTTTCACGGTCACTTTTGCCCTGGCCTAACCATCGGCTTTCGCGCCGCCCTGGCAGCCCTCGGCCGACTCGGAGTGAGCCGCGCCACCGACGAAGAGCTGGTGGCCATCGCCGAGACGGACGCCTGCGGGCTAGACGCCATCCAGGTGCTGACGGGCTGCACCGCCGGCAAGGGCAACCTGATCATCCGCGATTGGGGCAAGCAAGTCCTCTCGCTGGGACGACGCTCCGACGGCCGCATGGTGCGTGTGGCCCTCCGCTATGGCGTCACCACCCCGCCCGACGGCGACCAGCTTTCTCCCGAGGAGCGTCGGCAACGCAGCCTAGAGCTGCTGCAGACCCTCCCCGATGACGAGCTCTTTGACATCCGCTGGGTTGACTGGCCTCTGCCCGAGCGGGCTCGCCTCTTTGGCAGCGTCCGCTGCAGCCAGTGTGGCGAGGGAGTCATGGAGGCCCGCGCCTACCTGCGCGACGGTCAGCCCATCTGCCCCCAGTGCTATGGCGAACCGTACACGCGCTTTGTCGCCGCTCGGTGAATCAGCATCTTCAGAAGGAGGAATCCATGTCCCATCGCGTCGCACACCTTCTGATCGTCGCGCTGCTCTTGGTCACGCTGGTAGCCTGCGCCCGGCCAACGGCCACCCCCGTGCCCGCGGTAGAGCCCCCCGCCAAGGCGACCTCAGCCCCAGCGGCGACGGAGCAGACCGCGGCAGAGCCCCCTGCGACCGATCACCCGACGGACGAGCCTGCCCCCACAAATGAACCCCCAGTAGCGCAGGAGCTAGTGATCGGCCTGGGCCGCAACCTCTATGACGGGCCCAAGACCTGGTATCAACTCCATGGGTCGCTGGGCGTTTGGGAGCCGCTGCTGATCCTCGATAATGACATGGAGCCTCGACCGGTCCTGGCGACCGGCTGGACGCCCAGCGAAGACGGCAAGGTCTGGACCTTTACGCTTCGTGAGGGGGTCCGCTTTCACGACGGCACCCCCTTTGATGCCGACGCGGTCCTGCTGAACATCCCGGCGCTCCAGGAAGAGTACTCGGCCACACTGCCCGGCTTGGTCGATCTGGAAAAGGTGGATGCCTATACCGTTCGCTTTGTGATGATAGAGCCCACGCCAGATCTGCCCAACCGGATCGCGTTCTTTTCCAGCGCCATGATCTCGCCGGCATCCTTGGGCGAAGAAGGCCGCCCCACGGGCCCGATCGGTACCGGGCCGTTCCGCTTTGTCGAGTACATTACCGATGACAGCATCATCCTGGAGCGAAACGAGGACTACTGGGGCGAACTCCCGCGCCTCGAGCAGGTCACCTTCAAGTACATCCCAGACGCCAACACCCGGCTCTCGGCCCTGCAGAGCGGCCAGATCGACGCCATCGCCGATGTCGGCGCGCTCCAGCCCGAACAGGCCAGTGTGATCCTGGGGGATCCCAACCTGGTTCTCAAAGAGCAGGGCGTCGCCACCACCCATTACCTGACGTTCAACTCGGGCGCCGCCCCCTTTGACGACGTGCGCCTGCGCCAGGCCGTCAGCATGGCGCTGGATCGCCAGGCGCTGGTGGATAGCACGCTCTACGGCTATGGCTTGCCAGGCGTCAGCGTGATCACGCCCTTTGCCACGCGCTGGGCCAATCTCGACGTCGCGCCCATCCATGATCCCCAGACGGCAGCCGATCTAGCCCGGGAGGCGCTCCAGGGAGAGCGCGTCAGCGCCAAGATGCTGGTGAGCTCGGCGCTCACCGGCCGCTGGCCCTATGAGAACATCGCCCAGATCGTCCAGGCGGCCCTCATCCCCCTGGGCATCGACGTGGAGATCGAGACCGTCGAGGCCGGCGCCTGGAGCCAGAACCTGCGAGATGGCGCCTACCACATGACCATGATGCCCTATACGCTCATGACCGGCGAGCCTGACTTTTTCATGCGCGAGTGGGTCTGGAGCCAAGGCGCGCTCAACGTGGCGCGCAGCTATGGCTATGCCGACGCCCACGCCGATGAACTGACGCTGGAGGCCGTCAGCGAGATGGACCCCCAGCAGCGCAAGGCCATGTATGACGAGCTGCAAGAGATCGTGGCTCGCGACGTGCCCTTTACGCCGCTCTACCACGAGATCACCATCTATGCCATGCGCAGCGATGTGCACGACCTCGAGCTGGACATCCAGTTCAAGCCGTCCATCGAGCGCGCCTACCGCGGGGACTAGGGTGCCTGCCCCTGAAGCCGACCACGGAAGCGCCAGGCGGCGTCGCTACCGCCCGGCGCTTGTGCGACGCTATCCTGGGGGCGCCCCGTGAGACGCTACATTCTCTCGCGGCTGGCCACGCTGCTGCCGGTCCTGCTGGGGCTCTCGCTGATCACCTTTGGCCTCATCGCGCTGGTGCCTGGCGATCCGGCCGAGGTGCTGGCACGCCGCGGACGCGAGGTCGAGCCCTCGCCCCAACAGATCGAGGCCGTGCGTCGCGAGCTGGGCCTGGACCAACCGGTCGCAATCCAGTATCTGCGCTGGCTCGGAGGCGCCGTCCGCGGTGACCTGGGTGACTCGCTGGATACCGGCCAGCCCGTGTGGGACGAAATCATGGCCCGCCTGCCCGCCACCCTCGAGCTGGCCCTGGCGGGGCTGACGGTCGGCGTGCTCATTGCCGTTCCCATCGGCGTGCTGGCTGCGGTCTGGCAGGGCTCCTGGTTGGATCAGATCAGCCGCGCCCTCGCCCTGCTGGGCGCTGCCATCCCCTCTTTTTGGCTGGGAGCTATGCTGATCCTCCTGTTCGCCGTCAAGCTCCAATGGCTGCCGGCCATGGGGCGTGGGTCACCACAGCAGATCCTGCTGCCGGCACTGGCTCTCGGCATCGGCACCTCGGCCGCGGTCATGCGCCTTACCCGGGCCAGCCTGCTAGAGACGCTGAGCGAGGACTATGTGCGAACCGCCCGAGCCAAGGGGCTCCGCGAGAGGACGGTGGTGCTGATTCACGCCCTAAAGCCCGCCCTGCTGCCCGTCATCACCATCCTGGGGCTGCAGCTCGGCAACCTCCTGGGTGGGGCGCTGGTCATCGAGACCATCTTTGCCTGGCCAGGCCTGGGGCAGTTTATCATCCGTTCCATCCTGAACCGCGACATCACCGTCATCCAGGGCTTTACGCTGACGATGGGATTGGTCTTTGTGGTAACCAACACGTTGGTAGACCTGGTGTATGGCTGGTTGGATCCGCGCATCGCCGCCCGAGCCACCGCCCCCGGGGGAAAGCCATGAGCGTGGCAGACCTGGTCCGCTATCCCAATGGCGCCCCGCGCGGCCCAGAGTCCGAGGCCCGCACATGGGCGGCGCCAAGACGCGCCGCACGTGGTCAGCAGCTCCTGGTCTGGCTCTGCGCAACGGTTCTGGTGGCGCTACTGCTGGCGGCCGTGGCTGCTCCCGCCTTGGCCCCCCACGACCCGCTCGCCATCAACCTATCGCAGTCCTTGGCAAGCCCCAGTCGCGCGCACCTCCTCGGCACCGATCACCTCGGGCGTGACCTACTAAGCCGCCTGCTCTATGCTGCTCGCGGGTCGCTGGGCGCGGCGCTGGCCACGGTGCTCATATCGTCGGCCACCGGCTTGTTGGTGGGCACCGTCGCCGGCTACTTTGGTGGCTGGGTGGACGAGCTCTCCATGCGCCTCGTCGACATCCTCCTGGCCTTGCCCTCCTTTGTGCTGGCCCTGGTGCTGGCTGGCATTCTGGGCCCAGGCCTGGCCAATATGGTGCTGGCGATGGTGCTGGTGCGCTGGGCTAGCCCAGCTCGGGTGGCCCGCAGCCTGGTGCTGGCGCTGCGCGAACAGGACTTTGTGACGGCGGCGCGGGCGTTGGGCGCCAGCGATGCCCGCATCATGGCGCGCCACCTCTTGCCGAACGTACTGGGACCTATGGTCGTCCTGGCCACGCTGAGCCTGGGCAACACCATCCTGGCATTGGCCGGGCTGAGCTTTGTGGGGTTGGGCATGCAGATACCCCATCCCGAGTGGGGCGCCATGCTCAACCAGGCCCGTCCCTTTATCCAGACGGCGCCGAGGCTGATGATCGTGCCTGGCGTGGCCATAGCGCTGAGCGTCTTTTCCGCCAACGTACTGGGCGATGCCTGGCGCGACCGGTTGGACCCGCGCCACACCGGCAGCCAGATGTGACCACATCCGCATCACGGCTCACCTAGAACCAAGGAGTAGAAAGCGATGCGAGGATTGGCAGCCTGGAGGGCCCAGATCGCCGCCTGCCGCGCCGATCGACCCGAGGGCGAGGAGACCCACTGGCAACGCGCCGCCGCCTGGTACGAGCGCTGGGTGCAGAACAATGATTATGTCGAGCAGACATTGGCGCGCCTGATGCCGCTAGTGCACCCCGGCGACCGCGTGCTCGAGATCGGCCCGGGCACCGGCGCCTTTACGCTGGCCTTGGCCCAAGCCGCGGGCGAGGTGATCGCAGTGGAGCCATCCCCCGGCATGCGCCAGGTTCTCGAGGCCCGACTAGCCGAAGCCGGTCTCGCCAACGTCACCCTGGTGCCCCATCGCATCGAGGAGGCCCTCGACGCCCTATCGAGCCCCTTTGACGTCGCCCTGGCCGCACATTCGCTCTACAACGTCAAGGAGGTGGACGCGTGTCTGCGCTACCTGACCCAAGAGGTCGCCCTGAGCGTCATCCTGATGGGCACCGGCTATCAGCAAGAATGGCTCAGCGCGTTGCACCAGCGCTTTCGCGGCCGTAATCCCGTGGCGCCAGCCAACTATGGCGAGTTTGCCCAGGTTCTCGAGGAGATGGGCATCACCGCGGAGGTAGAGATCCTTGGAGCCAGCGCCAACTATGTCTATGAGGACGTAGAGTCGATGGTGGCGTGGTGGGCGCCCAAGCTCGCCGTCGGCCCCGACAGGCATGCCGAGCTGCGCCGGGCGCTACTGGAGATTGCCGAGCGACGTGATGGGACCATTGGCATCTATGGGCTACAACGGATGGCCTTGATCCGCTTCGAGGGCCGGCACGCAGCCCAACGCGGTGAACGGGCTGCCCAAGACCTGGCGCTCCGGCTCTAGCCGCGCATCCAGCGTCGCAGCCGTTTGCGGTCCACACGACGCCAGACCGCAACCCAGCCATCCGCGGTGTCGCGCGCTCGCGCCGCCTCCATGCCCGCCAGCTCCGATGCTCCCAAGGCCAGTTCCGGGTGCTGTCGCGCCACCTGCCGCAGCCAGTCTCGCAGCACCACCGCATCTTGGTGGGCACCCAGCACATCCTGCAACCCACCCACTTTGGCACCCAGCCGCGCGGCCGGCTCGCCCACGGCCAACGCCGCCGTCTCGCAGGCATACCGCGCCCGTTTGGCGGCCAGGCGGGTTCGATGCAGATCCAGCTCGGATCCCGAGGACGCCGCGTCGCGCGCCCGCCGTCTGAGCCGGCGCCAGTGCCCACGGGTGTAGCTGGTGAGCGTACGCGCGCCCGCCGCTGAGGCCGCTGGCGTCACCGGTGGCTCCTCTGCCACAGCCACCAAGCTATCCAACAGCGCCACGCACCGCGATGAGCGCAACGCCTCCATCGCCTCGCGCCATCGGCTCTCGCGTTCGTTGGCAAGAAGCGCCATGACCGCATCGCCGGCAGCGACCTCATCGTTGACCAAGAAAGCCGAGGTCTCGCCCAGGCGGGTGGCCATCACATCCGCATCGCGCACCGGCCCCAGTTCCGAGGCGAGCCAGGCCAACTCCTCCGACAAGGCGGTCATCACCTCGGACCGAAAAAGCGGCGCAAAGGTCCGCAGAATGCCCCGGAGCCGCCGGGTAGCCACCCGCGCCCGGTGCACGTCCTCCTGATCCTCGTCCAGCGGCACCCCCGCCAAGCGAAACAGCAGCTCGTGCACGTCGCGCGCTACGGCCATACCGAGGACATCAGCCGCGGTCGGACGCTTGCCCAGGGCCGGCACCTGAACGTCTGGTGGGGCCTGCGCCGCGCTGCCTAGCACCCGCACCGCCACGCTGCCACTGGAAGCCGAGGGCATACGTACCAGCTCCACCACGTCCTGGCAGAGCGCCTGGTCGCCCCCCTCGATGAGATAGCGCCCCAGCCACCGCCCCACGCCCGGGCCATCCAGCACCCGCCGGGCCTCATGGGTGAGGCGCACCGAGTCAGCCTGGCCCTCTCGCGCCAGCAACCATGTGCGACTGGTCATCTCCATGGTGAGCACCCGCTGCAGCTCCCAGCCACGCACCAACGGACGTACCACATCCATGATTCCCGCGGGTGGGTCCGGCAAAGCGCTCCTCTGCTCCACAGAGCGCACACTGGCGCCAGCCTGCGCCGGCACGCATAGGCGCCAAAGTTCATCGTCAATCCGCGCCAGCTCTACGCCCCAGCGCAGCAACGCAAAGCCGGGCGTATCGTACCAGAACTCGGTACGACGCCCGGCCTCCTCGGTCTGGACGGCCCAGCCGCGATCCAGCCACGCCTCCGATGGAGGCGTCGGGTCGGGCGGGCCGTCCAGCTCTATCCGCACAGGGCGCTCCTCGAGCCGATCGGCCTAGACCGCGTCGGCCCCCTCCAACACCGCGGCCAGGGCAGCCCGGACCGCCTCATCGCTCTTGCTCAGGTGCAACCTCACGGTCGCGATCTCGAACGGACGCAGATCCAGCGCGATGCGGCCGCCCTGGAGCGTAAGCGGCTCGATGCTGTTCTCCAGCATGTCGGTGCGCTCCGCGGAAGCGACTGGCAGCGCCGTCGTCAGGACACAGCCCGTCTTGGCGCGCTTGGCCTCATACAGCCGCACGATCACGTCGCCAGAGCCATCCTCGGCCAGCTTGACTGCCTCGACGACCACGTTCGGCGCGTCTACCTGGAACAGAGAAGCGCTCCCGCCAGCCCCTTCCTGCACCGTAACGGGCACGTTGATCTCATAGCCTTGGCGCACCACGTCACTCTCGTGGAAGCAGCCGTTCCAACAGTGGAAAGCATAGGTGAACTGCTGCAAGCCCTTGTCAGCGTGCATGTCTGGCGCCGTCGCCGCCTTCAGCAGGGTCAACGCGATCTCGTTATCAGCGACGTTGACGCCGTACTTGCAGTCGTTGAGCACGGCCGCGCCGCGGTTGCTCTCGACCAGCGCCGTCCAGCGATGGTTGCAGACCTCGAATCGGTCCGCGTCAAAGGGGCGTGACTTGTGATTCGGTCGGGCGATGTGCCCGAACTGGATCTCTTGCAGGGCCTCGGAGGCGTACAAATCCACCGGGAAGGCCACCTTGAGCAGCATATGCGTCTCTTGCCAGTCGATCTCGGTGTCAAACACCAGCGTGCGGCTCCCGCGGGTTAGCGTGGCCGTCTGGGTCATCCGCGACTGGTTCAGCCTCCGCGAGATACGTAGCTGCCCCATCAGCGGGCCGCTGGTCACCACCTCGATCTCGGCGTCCTCATCCAGCGCGACCGGGAAATCCACATAGTTGCTATCGATCTCCCAGGCGTCCCAGTTGCAGGGGACATCGCGCCACATCTTGAACGCATTGCCAAGGCCGGTCGCCAACTCGCGCTCGGTCTCCTTGTCCCAGATGCTGGTGATCTGGCCCTTGGCGTCAAAGGTAAAGCGCAGCAGGTCGTTCTCCAGCATGGTAGGCGTGGCAATCACGTCCTCCAGCGGCGGCGCGGCGGCCTCCGCCACCGGTACGATGGTCGTCCAGCCACACGAGGGCACCGCCACCCGCGCATAGGCGCCCTCGGGCGTCATCTGCGAGAGCAAAGCGGCGCCGTCGGCGGTCTCAGCTGCCTGGGCTCCCTCTGGCAATGCCACCAAAGCATCGCGCGTCCACGAGAGACTGTTGAACACCGTCAACGCCTCCGCGCCTTCGATCAGCCTGCCCCGCGCTTCGGCAGCGATATCGTCGGCCGTGCGGATCACGTCGGCAAATAGCGCCTCGGCCTCCTGGTACACCCGCTCGATCGACGATCCAGGCAGGATGTCGTGGAACTGGTTAAGGAGCACGCCCTTCCAAGCCTCGTCCAGCTCGGCCGCGGGGTAGGCATAGCCCGTCAACGCGGCCGCGGCCACGCCCCACAGCTCGGCATCGCGCAGCGCCAGCTCGCTCTTGCGGTTGCCGCGCTTGGTCTTGGCCTGCGAGGTATAGGTGCCACGATGCATCTGGTAGTAGAGCTCCCCCACATAGTGGGTGTCGGGAACGCCCTCGCGCTCCAGATCATGGAAAAAGGCGTTGGGCGAGGTGATACGCGTGCGCGGGACGCCCTGGAGGTCGCCCATGCGTCGTAGGAACTCGAGGTGATTGCGGGTCGGGCCGCCGCCACCATCGCCATAGCCAAAGGGCAGCAGGCGGGCCGAGATGCCGTCCTTTTGCATGCGCTGCCGCCACCGCTCGATCAGGGCCGAAGGATCGGTGTGCGAGTTATAGTCGTTCATAAGGTGCACCAGCACGCCGGTGCCATCGATGCCGCGCCACTCAAAGGTGTTGTGGGGGAACTTTGCGGCGTCGGGCTGCACCCAGGTGATCTTGTGGGTGGCAAAGTAACGGATACCGCAGCCCCGCATGATCTGAGGCAGCGCGCCCGAATACCCAAACACGTCCGGCAGCCAGAGCAGCTCACAATCCACGCCCAGCTCGTCCTGGTAGTAGCGCTTTCCGTGGAGGAACTGGCGAATGAGCGCCTCGCCACCGGCCACGTTGGTGTCGGCCTCCACCCACATGCCGCCTTCCGGCACCCATTGGCCGCGCTTGGTCGCCTCGACAATGCGGGCGTACAGCTCCGGATCGTTCCGCTTGACCCAACGGAACAGATGCGGCTGGCTAGCCTGGAACTTGTACTCGGGGTACTGCTCCATCAACGCCAGCTGCGTCGCAAAAGTGCGAGTGGTCTTGCGCTCGGTCTCTTCCAGTGGCCAGAGCCAGGCCACATCGATGTGCGAGTGACCAAAAGCATAGAGGGTCGGCGCAACCGTGCCGTTGGCGGCCTGCAGCACCGGGGCCAGTGCCTCGCGAGCCGCCGCCACGCCCCCCATCACGACGTCGGGTTCTTGCTCGAAATCCACCAGCCTGACGAACTCGCGCAGGGCAGCGTCGATCTGGGCCACGTACAGGTCGTCCTGATCGAGGCAATCGCGCAGCCGGTACAGCGTCTCCACGTCCATGGCCAGCTGGTAGGCCTCTTCGCGCCAGATGCCATACACCGTGCGCCCTACCACGCATTGGGTGGGCGGCGGCTCTGGCACCGACTCGACGCCCGGCGCCATGACGGTAGTGCGGCTCACCCGAGGCCCGTGCCCGGCATAGGCCTCCAAGGCCACCTCGTACTGGCTACCAGCGCTGGCCGGGTTGCCCAGCAGGATCTCGTGGTGCTGCCTATCGACGGCGCCTACCACCCGCCCATCCAGATACACCGCGCTCTCGCCGCCCACGTCAGGCTTGAGCACCACGTACTGGCCATCAGCCTCGGGCGGCAGCGCAAAGCGGCCACGGAACCAGGCGTACTCCCACTTGGCGCCCCACGCCGTGCCGGCCGGTATGGCATCCATGGGGCGGGCGCAGGCCTCCTGGCACGAAAGCTGCTCGCGAGTGATAAAGCCCTCTAGGGACACCTCGCCCAGCTCCACAAACAGGAACTCTTGCAGCGCGCCCCGCCACATGTCGATCTTGTTGCGCCACTGTAGCGACAACGTCATGGTACCTCTCCTCATAGACGAGACTGATGAACACACCTCACCCAAGCGCCGCCGTCGCATTGCCGACGGGGCACTGCGCCAGCATACCCATTCAGGTGGCAGCACGCAACCTCGCCAAGCCAGCGGTCGAGCGTTGTCGCTCCTCCGCCAGGGTGCTATAATCGCGCCAGCTTGAGTGACCACAAGGGGGACCTAGGCATGATCGACGCCATCGTAGCAGGACACCTGTGTGTGGATATCATCCCCACCATCGATCAGGTAGCCGCCTCATCCGAGAGCTTTCTGGCGCCCGGCCGCCTCACCGAGGTGGGGCCCGCGGTGCTATCCACCGGCGGGGCCGTATCCAACACCGGGCTGGCGTTGCATCGACTGGGCGTGGACGTTCGCCTGGTGGCGCGCGTCGGCGATGATCAGATCGCTGACCTGACCCGCAGCCTGCTCCAACGCTACGGCGCCCACCTGGCCGACACCCTCGGCGTCGGCGCGGGCGAGCCCAGCTCGTATTCCGTTGTCATCAACCCGCCCGGCATCGACCGCACCTTTTTGCACTGCACCGGCACAAACGACACCTTTGGGCCCGAGGATGTGGACCCGTCCCTGGTCTCGCAGGCCCGGCTCTTCCACTTTGGCTACCCACCGCTGATGCGCCGCATGTACGCCGACGGCGGTATCGCCCTGGCGGAGACACTTGACACCGCTCACCGGGCGGGCGCCACCGTCGCACTAGATATGGCCATGCCCGATCCGGCCAAACCCTCTGGCCAAGCCGACTGGCCCGGCATCTTGGTGCGGGCCCTGCCCCATGTTCAACTCTTTGTGCCCAGCGTTGAGGAGCTGCTCTATATGCTGCGCCGCCCGCGCTATGACGAACTGGCCCGCGATGTCGGGCAGGCCGATATGCTGGATGAGATCACGGCGGACGAGGTTTCGTCGCTGGCCCGCGCCGCCATCACCCTGGGCGCGCGCATCGTCCTCCTCAAGATGGGCCACCGGGGCCTCTATGTTCGCACCGCCCCCGACCTCGGCGACATGGGCCGCGCCGCACCGGCAGACCCGGCCAACTGGTCTGGGCGTGAGCTATGGGCGCCTTGTTTCCACGTCACGGTGCGAGGTACCGTTGGCGCTGGCGACGCGACCATCGCAGGGTTCTTGGCTGGCCTGCTGAAAGGTGAGACTATCGAGGGCGCGCTGACCGCTGGCGTGGCCGTGGGCGCCTGCTGCGTCGAGACGCCCGACGCCACCAGCGGCATTCGGCCGTGGGAGACTACCCAGGCCCGCATCGCCAGCGGTTGGGACCGGCTGCCCGCCGGCCCGGAGGACCAAGGCTGGCCCCGCCAGGGAGGGCTGTGGCACGGCCCCGAGGACCGGGCCCATTAGCGATCCGACACCTCGCTTGAGACAACGCGAGACCAACAGACGTCGGCGTGGAGTTGCCTCCCCGCCGACGTCTTCTGCCGTTGCCCTAGGATTCGGTCACTGGCGGGCGTCTGTCCGGATTAGGGAACCCGCCACTCGCCAACGTTCACATGGACCCCATAGAAGCTGTTCGCGGGCACCGTGATGCTAGCCGACTGGCCCGAGGCAGTGGTCTTCCAGTCAAAGCGACCCGGGGCCGGGTTCTTGTTGGGTGCCGTGGCATAGTCCTGCACCTTGATGTTCTCACTCACGCCCTCGAACTCCCAAGCGCCCGTCAAGTTGATGGTGATCGTCACCCGGCCATCCGAAACCGTCGAAAAGTGAACAGTACCCACCGGAACCGTCTGCCCGGCAAAGAGGGTCGTGGTCTTTTCGCCGCTATAGGCCACGTACGTCGCCCAGTTGCCGCGCGTGACATAGCGCAACTCGAGAGGCACGTTGCCGTTGGCCGCCCAGGCTGTCTCACCGTAGAACTCTTTTTCCTCGGGCGGCTCTTCGCCCTTGCAGAAAAAGATGTTCTGAACGGGTGCGCCCTGGGGCGCCACCAAGCCGGCGTCAGCCATCGCGCCGCCATACCTGTAGGTGTGGGCCTGGAATCCATTCACATAGTCGCCTGCGCCCATCACGACGACGCACAGGATCGGCTCCGTGGAGCTCCAGCTAAAGCTGGTCTTGGCGTCATTGTCCCAGGAGATCGTGACGGGTCCTGAAACCGCGCCGGAACTAGCAGCCGCCTGGAAGAACACCGCTCCTGTGCTCTCGCAACAACCCACGGCTTTGCAGGCATCGATGGGATTGTTGCCGGGCCAGGGCAGCAAGCCATCATAGGGCACTGGCGCCACCGACGAAGCCAGCGCCGTCCCACTCAGCAACAAC
>DAIRUQ010000067.1:0-15459 GCA_036803245.1 Chloroflexota bacterium
CCCCGGCCCCCGCAGCGGCGCCCGTCGCCGCGCCCAAGGCCCACCTAGAGACGGCCGCCGGCATCACCCTGCCGCTCAAGGCCCAGGGCGAGACGCTGATCGGCCGCGAGGACCCGGTCAGCGGCATCTATCCCGACATCGACCTCACGCCCCACGGCGGCGAGGAGGGCGGCGTCTCGCGACGTCACTGCAAGCTGCGCCTTGAGGGCGGCCGCTATCTCATCGAGGATCTCAACAGCACCAACTTTACCACCGTTAACAAAAAGGGGCTCACGCCTGGCGTGGCCGTGCCCCTCAATGACGGCGACGAGATCCGCGCCGGCCGGGTGGTCCTCACCTTTAGGATGCACTAGTGGCCATCGTCTGCGATCGGTGCGGCTTTCCGGCGCGGGGCCAGGCGGCCTTTTGCAGCCGTTGCGGCTACCCCCTGGGCGATCGAACCCAGGAGGACGGCCGCCTGCGCCCCGGCACGCCCCTCAGCAAGGGCGACTATCGCATCCTGCGAAGCATCTCCAAGGGCGGCATGGGCCACGTCTACCTGGCCTCCGATCGCCGCGCCTTTGACCGCTACTGCGTGGTCAAGGAGATGCTGGACTATTACGACACCTCCAACCCAGAGGAACGCCAGCGCGCCCAGCAGCGCTTTGAGGATGAGGGGCGCATCCTGGCCACCCTCAGCCATCCCGGCATACCCAAGATCCTGGCCTTTTTCGCCGAGAACGGCCGTTTCTACATCGTCATGGAGTACATCCACGGCCAGGACCTGCGCGCCTATGTCACCCGCGAGGATCACGCCGGCCGCATCGTGCCGGCCCAGCGTATGCCCCGCGAGGAGCTCCTCCGCCACGCCGTGCGCGTCTGCCAGATCCTCGAGTATCTGCATGGCCTGCCCAAGCCAGTGATCCACCAGGACATCAAGCCCGCCAACCTGATCCTGGAGCAGCACGTCGGACAGGTGCGTCTGGTGGATTTCGGCACCGCCCGCGCCCGCATCCCCCAGGGTGAGGGCCCCGGGTCGGGCAAGCGCGCCTCGGTCTATGGCACCGACGGCTATGCCCCGCCCGAGCAGTACCGTGGCAAGCCTGTCCCCCGCTCGGACGTCTTTAGCCTGGGCGCTACGCTCTACCACCTGCTCACCGACGACGACCCGCGGGAGCATCCCTTTGCCTGGCCCAAACTGGATGATATCCCCAGCGAGCTGCGCGCTGCCATGGTCAAGGCCCTACGCAACGACCCCGAGGCCCGCCTCAGCGCCGCCGAGCTGCGGCAGGCCCTGGAAACCCTGGTCACGCCCGAACGCACGCTAGAGACCTTTACCTTTCCCGGCGGCGTGCCCATCCGCAGCGTCGGCGCCCTGCCCGCGCTTTCGGACGAGAACTGGGACGCCGCACGCTCCTTTTTGTACAACGGCGACTATGCCCGGTGGCTGCGGGACATCAACCGCCTGGACCTGGTCCTCAAGGCCGAAGAGATATCCAAGCAGGAATCCAACCATGACACCGGCCTGGAGCTGTTCTTGCGGGCCGTCGACCCCGGGCTGCCACACCCCAAGCCGACGCCCGATCCCGAGGTGATCGACCTGGGGCGCATCGCGCGGCACGCCTCCATCGACCGCACCCTCACCATCAAGAACGCCACCCGCGGCTATTCGCGGGCGGCCATCACGCCTTCCCAGCCCTGGGTCGAGGTCGAGCCCGGCGTCGTCCACCTGTGGACCCATCGCCCCGCCGAGGTGCGCGTCCGCGTGCACGCCAGCGACCTGCCCTTTCGCAAGCAGCAGCACGCCCACCTGACCATCACCTCCAACGGGCGCCAACCCGTCGAGGTGCCCGTCACCGCCAGCGTCTCGCTCTTTGCCGAGGCCTGGCGCATCCTGCGGCGCACGCTGGGCGCCATGATCCCCGAGAGCTGGCGCTGGGCTGGCGCTGGCTGGAAGCTGCTGGCCCAGGCCGTCGGCGCCGTCCGCAAGCCCTTTCTCAAGCGCCGCTGGCTCACGTGGATCCTCTGGGCGCTGGTGGGCGCGGGTATCGGCGTAGGCCTGCACTATTTGCCCAGCTGGGCCCAGGGGTTCAACCTGCTGGGCTACCGGCTGGCGCGCCTAAACAACCTGCCCGCCGACCTGCCGCGCTATTTCTTGCCGGTCATACTGGGACCGCCGCTGCTCTACCTGGCCCTGCTGGCTTTGGGGCTGATCGTCCTGGTGTTTGGCGGCCTGCTGCTGGGGGCAATCCGCGGCATGATCCGCTCCTTTACCACCTAGCGCCAAACACAAAAAAGCGGGCGGAGGTTTCCCCCCCGCCCGATCACCTCTACGCGCACCGCCCTACGCCCAACTGCTCAATCCTGCTGGGCGCCTGTCTGCCGCGCTACCATCTCGCAGACCCGCTCATAGTTGTCATCGGTACAAAAGAGCGCCAACGGCTCCAGCCAGCCGGCCCGCAACAGGATCGTCTTGCTCTGCCGATAGTAGCGCACGCTACGCACGCGGCTCCACCGCAGCGACTCTTGCTGGCGCGACTGAGCCAACATCCCCGCACCGGCCAGGGCCGGCTTGCCCGCCAAGGCACCCAGCACCACCGTCAACCCGTTGATGACCCGGTTCTTCTGGCGCTGGCGCGCCTGGGTGCGGCACACCACGCCCTTGTCATCCAGCTCAAAGGCAACCTCGTACCGGCCGCCATAGATCACCAAGATCACCAGGGCCGCCAGCAGCCACATGGCCACCATCAGGCCCAGCCCATATAGCGCATACACCGCCTGGCCCGAGATCAGCGCCAGCAAAAGCGCCAGCAGCACAAACGGCACGCCGATTGCCAGGCCGAGCTGCCTGACGATCACCGGGTTGCGCAGCATCGGCACCCGGATCTCCCAGCCGTAGGCATCTGATGGAGCGTTCATCGTTGCGCCCGCCCGGCACCCTGGCTCAGTACCACATATGCTCCCGATAGACCTCTAGCGCATACTGGTAGGTGTCATAGGTGATGGTGGGCGGCAAGGAGTGATCCTCGGCGAACACCAGCCGCGCCCCGCGCGCCTTCATGCCCTCGATATAGTCGATCACCTCGCGACGCACCACCTCACGGTCGTTGCTCTCCAGGTGGCGCACGTCCAGCCCGCCCACAAAGCACAGCTTGTCGCCGTGAGACTCGGCAAAGGCGAACGGCTCGTTGTTCAGCGCCTTGCGCTCCATCGGGTTCAGCGCGTCAAACCCCGCCGCGACGATCAGGTCCAGCGCTGCCGCTGTGCTGCCGCAGGTGTGCAGCACCACCGGCAGGTCCCGCTCGTGAAAGAACTCGACCAGCTCGGCATAGTACGGAAAGATCAGCTTTTCCAGCACTTTGGGCGACGCGAACAGCCCGTTCTTGTAGCCCATGTCCTCGTACAGCCAGATGCCATCGGGCATGCCGATCTCATCGAACATGTACTGGAACGCCGCCTTGTACAGGTCTGTGTAGACCCGGTTATAGTCATGGATCCAGTCGGGATCGAGCACCAGGCTCTCGTACATGGTCACATCGCCCATGCTCTGGCGCATCAGCTCCCAGATAAACATATGCCCAAAGTGCACCCAACGTTCCTCGGTGCGCGCATCAGCGAATGCCTTGCGGCTCTTTTCTACGTCCACGCGGCCCGGGTCAAACGCGACCAGGTGGGGCCGATAGTCGCGATCCCACACCTCGCGGCTGGTCATCAGGAAATCGATGTGCTCGGGCGTGCCCATCTTGTGCTTCCAGTACTTGAGCGCCGCGCCGGCACCGTTGCGCCGTACCTCCCAGGCCTCGGTCTCCTCAACAAGCTCGTCAACACCGCGCAGCGGCTGGATATCGAACCAGGGCCCCACACCCACCATGTCATAGCCAAAGTGCCTCGTGAGGTCCACCGGCTCCACGTACTCGCCGGCCTCGGTCACCTCTACCCAGCGGCCATCGTCCGGGTTCCAGCGATCTTCGCCCGGCTCCTTGGCCACCATCTGCGTCGGATAGCCCTGCCGGACCCATGCCGCGATGCTATCGCTCCAGGGTGAGCCCATGACCCCCACCCGGTCATACGTGGTATTCCTCAGTAGCCCATCGATTACCTGCTTGGGACTCTGCGGCATCCTCGCGCGCTCCTTTGCGTCCGTTCTAGTCGTCCTTGTCGCCCGGACCGATCAGTCGCCACACCAGCCACAGGCCAGACATGATGGCCGCACCCAGCCCCAGCGTGCTGCCGATCTTGCTCTCTTCGCCAGCCTTGGTCGGCACCGGGTTGCTGGGGCTGCCGGGCACAGCCGCCGCGGGCACGGGGGCCGGCTCGCCTCGGCGCTCATAGCGTCGCTCTTGGTGGCGCACCCCGCGCAGCACTACCGGCTGCATCTCGAGCATCTGGCTATCGCCTGGAGCAGCCTCCAAGCCACGCACCAGCGCCCGATGCGCCGCCTCCCAATCGCCCGCCTGCACATACACCTTGGTCAAGAGCCGATGGGCCGCCGCAAACTCGGGCGCGGCCTCGATGGCCGCCAGCAGCTTGTTACGCGCCTCCAGCCAGGATCCGTTCCGGGCCAGCGCCAGCGCCTGGTTATAGAGCACCACATGCCCGAACTCGAGCCGGAACAGCGCCGCCATCTCTTCTTGGCAATCGGGGCACACGGTGGAATCCGGCCCCACCGTGCCGGCGCAATAGGGGCACTTGATGCGCGTGTCTATCACCTCTCCCACGCCTGCACCTCCCTAGCGCCTCGTGTCCTCGCCGCTCGTATCGCCACTCTTGGCGTCCGCCCGCGCGCTCACCACCACCCGTGCCCGGCGTAGCAGGCCCGCCGGCCAGGCATAGCCGGTGCGCTCCTCGCGCAGCACCGTCCCCGGCGTCAGCGTCGCCCGCGGCTCGCTGCCCACGATCTCGCATTGCTCGGTGTCGGCCACCTTGCCCACCACTTCCAGCGGCTGAACTTTGTGATAGGCCAGAATATCGGTGATCTTGCGGCCCAACGCCACCACCGAGCGGATCAGAGCCGCCTCTTGGGCGTTGCGGCTCACGCCCCAGCGCTCTACGATGCGGTGGATGTCGTCGGTCAACGACGCTACCTCCACCAGCACCTCGCCCAGGTCGGTGGCCGCTTGCACCCGCTGTTCCTCCATGGCATGCTCCAGCCGGCTGATGCGAAAGAACAGCTCGCGCATGGTGGCCACGGGGTCGGCGTCAACGGCGCTGGGCGGCAACGGGATGAACTCGTCATCGATGCGTAGCCGGTCGCTCATCAGCAGCTCCCCCTCCGTTCACTCTGGCCGATCATAGCCACCACGTGCGCCAGCGTCAAGGCTACTCGACGCTGGCGCATCCCAGGCACCGTCGCCTCTGCCCACACGCCCGCATCCCTACGGCCGGTTGCGGTCCTGCCAGGCGCCCTCGGCGTGCTTGGCCAGCAGCCGCTCGGCGGCTGCATCCCGCCCGCTGGAGCGCAGGCGCTCGGCATAGGCATGCAGCAACCCCCGCGTGTGGAACGGTCCGCCCTCGCGAATGACCGTCCACATGGGGTCGGCGTCGCTATCAGAGGTCGCCATCATGTCGGCCTGCCACTTTTCCAGGATCGCCAGCCCCTCCTGCACCAGCTCGGGCCGCGCCGACGCCAGATCGTTCAGCTCGTGGGGATCCTCATCCACCTCGAACAGCATCACCTCGGGAAACGCCTTCAAGCCGTCGTGGTAGGTGCGGATCAGAATCCAGCGTCCCCAGCGCACGGCCCGCTGGCAGCTCCAGGCGCACTGGCTCACCACCAGCGACTCGCGGCCCGCCTCGGTGCCGCTGCGCAACGTCTCGGCAAAGGACTGGCCGTCCCACTTGGTCGGGACGCGGGCCCCCAGCATGTCACTGAGGGTCACCGGCAGGTCCAGGTTATAGTGCAAGCCGCGATCCACCCGTCCGCCCGGCAGGCCCGGCCAGCGAACGATCAGCGGCACCCGATTGGTGATGTGATCAGCGGTGGCATGGTCGCCATAGACGTTCAGCTCGCCCTGGTTCTCACCGTGGTCCGACGACACGATCACCACGGTGTCATCCAGCACGCCCTGCTGCTCCAGCAGCTCCAGGATCTCGCCGATGTGGTCGTCCATGTAGCGGATGCCGGTATCATAGCCGTCGATCCACCGTCGATAGTCGGCCAACGTGCGGATATCATGGGGCAGGCGCGGCCAACGCTCGGTGTCGTTGGGGCCCGTCTCGGCCACATCCTGAGCGCTGTGGGGGCCATAGCTCTCCCAGTCGCGCTTGATCTTTTCCTCGGTGATCCAGTCCTCGATCGGCTCGTCCTCAAAGGGGTTGCCGTATTCCAGCGGGGTACGATAGGGCGTATGCGGATCCCAAAAGTTCACCTGGAGGAACCAGTTGTCGTCCTGGCCGTTCCGCTCGATCCAGTCCAAGGCCAGCGGCGCCACCTCGTCGGCCCGCTCCAGCCCGCCCTTGCCCGGGTTCACCATCTCGGAGAATCCGCGATAGAACCACCAGGCCGAATGTCGCTCGGCGTACGGGCTGATGGACACGGTGTGAAACCCGGCCTCGCGGAGCACGTCCATCCAACTGGCCGAGTCACGCGCCTGCCGAAAGCCGCGGGTTGCTCCCTCCAGCCGGGGGTCGGCCGGCGTCCCGCCGTGGTTCACCACGCCGGTATGCATGCCGAACCGCCCCATGAACAGCGCCGCCCGTGACGGCAGGCAGGGCGCATCGCTGCAGTAATAGTTCTCGCAACGTATACCCTCCGCCGCCAGCCGGTCGATGTTGGGCGAGGTGTTGCGGTGGTAGCCATAGCAACCCAGATGATCCGGCCGCAGCGTGTCCAGGTCCAGGTACAGAATCCGCATCGCACTATCCCTTTCTTTGCTTTATCGGGCCGTTCCAGTCCTCGGGCGCCGGCTCCCTTACCACAGCCCAAAGCCGCGCAGATGCGCTTTGCTCCAGCCAGGTCTCGCGTCGGTCGGCCATGCCCGGCGTGCTTGCATCGCCATAGGTGAGGGCATCTAGAAAGCCGATCACCTCGCCCAAGCGCGCGTCGATCAGGTTCACCGCTACCGGACGAGTGGTGTTCTCGCGCTTCAGATCCCAGTGAAACCCATGGATCAGGTCATCGATCAGCAACATCCGCTCCCGCGCGCTCTGGGCCTGCGGGAATCGCTCCAGAAAGCGACCAAACTGCTCGAAAACGGGCTCGGCCCCCACGAGCTGCTTGTGTTGGATGGTGGCAAAGTAATCGCCCCAGCTCAGCTCCCAGCCACAACCGTCACAGTACAGATATTCTTGCTTGTCAGAGCCGTGGGGTACGGTCTGCCCACACACGGGACAGGGTGCCCGGCCACGAAAGGCCTCGTTAGCAGCCAAAAAGCTCTCACACCTCGCCAGCAGCCCATACCCCACGTCGTCGATCAGCTCGTCGTCATAGATGCCCTGGGCGTCGGTCTCGTACAGCCGCCGGATCTTCCATGGGGGCACGCGCGGCGCCCACTGCGGCAGAACCTTGCGCTCAGTCACGGCGCCCAACCCCTACCACGAATCCTTGTCGTTCCGCCGGCTCATGCGCTCGCGGATGAACGTCACCAGATCCTCGCGGGTCAACATCCCCACCAGGTCGCCATCGCGCAGCACCGGCAACTGGTTGACCCCATCGGCGGCCATGTGCCGCATGGCCTCTTCCAGCGACGTCTCGGGCAGCACCGACTGGGCGTCCTGCAGCGGCATCATCACGTCGCGCACGCGCGTCTCGCGCCACTGGTCGCGCGGCACGTCGCGCACGTTGTGCACCGTCAGTAATCCCAACGTCCCCTCTGGCCCCGACACGGCAAAGCAGCGCTTGCCGCCCTGCACGATATAGTGCTCCACTAGCATGTCCAGCGTCACCTGCTGCGGCACCATGGCGCACACGCCGCTCATGGCCTCGGCCACGATGTGATCTGCCAACACGTTCTTTACCGAGAGCTGGGCATAGCTGCTGCGTGCCGCCGACTGCAGGAACATGCCCACCAGCACCAGCGAGAGGCCGCTGCCCCACATGCCCAACATTGCCTGGCCGATGCCCACCAGAATGAACAGGTATGACACCACCTGCCCCACCCGTGAGGCCCAGCGCGTCGCCCACATCAGGTCGTCGCGCGCGCCCCACAGCACCGCCCGCAGCACCCGGCCGCCATCCAGCGGAAAGCCCGGGATCAGGTTAAAGGCGCCCAGGAACAGGTTGCTGAACCCCACATACATCGCCACGGCGCCCACCGGCTGCGACACGGGCCCCAGCACCAGCCACACCACCACCAGCAGCGCGCCCAGCCCCAGGCTCACGGCCGGCCCGGCCAACGCCATCAGCACCTCTTCCTTGGGCGATCGAGGCTCTTGGCTGATCTGCGCCACGCCCCCAAAGATGTACAATGTGATATCCTTGACCGGCACGCCCTGCTTGCGGGCCACCAACGAGTGCCCCAGCTCGTGCAACAGCACCGACCCGAAAAAGAGCAGGCTGGTCACCACTGCCAGGCCCCAGCGCGTGGCCGTGCCCCAGTTCGGGTACACCTGTGGGAAATAGGTTGCCGCCAGCGACCAAGTGAGCCAAAAGAATACAATCAACCAACTAGGGTCCACCTGAACCGGGAACCCGAACATGGTCCCCAGGCGAATCTGCCTACGTTGCGCCATGGCCCTCGCCATCCTTTCCGGGGATAGGTTCATGCTACCGTCACAGTATAGCCGCGCCCGGCCTTGGACGCTAGCGGCCGACACGGGCTTCCGGCATGCGGCGGCGCTTGCCCAATTCGTCACCCCGTGCTATACTCGCGCGGCTTCTGGATAAAGGGGTTGCCATGCGTATCCGCTACACCACGCTCTAGAGAGCTCACCTCCGCCGACGCGCCGTTAGCCGGTGCGCCACCTTGTTCACCCATCGTCGCTTTCGTCTCAACGCGCGCTTGTCGCTCAGGAGTATGCCGCATGCAGACCCTTCGCCGCTTGGCATCGTATATCAAGCCTTTTCCCTGGATCGTCGTCTTGGTCTTTGCGGGCATGTTTGGTGGCATCGCCGCCGATCTCACCCTGCCCCGCCTGCTCGGCTGGACCATCGACCGCGGCCTGACGGCCGGCTCTATGGGTGTGGTCCTGCGCTATGTGGGCCTCTTGGCGGTGCTGGCCGTCGCCCGCGCCTCGCTGCGCTACCTCCAGGGCGTGTCGCAGGATCGCCTGGGCCAAAGGGTCATCCGTCGGTTGCGCCACGAGCTCTACGAAAAGCTCCAGCGCCTGAGCTTCTCCTACTATACGGTGCATCCCACCGGCGACATCATGTCGCGCGTCACCGATGACCTCTATGCCATCATGGACTTTTTCGGGTTCGGGCTGGCCGAGATGGTGTCGGCGTCGCTCATGTTCACGGGCACCCTGGTCGTGCTGCTGCTCCTAGATTGGCGCCTGGCCCTGGCCGTTGCCTCGCCGGTGCCGCTCCTCATGCTGGTGGCATTCCGCTTTTCCGGCATCGTCGGCCCCAAGTGGGAGCGCATCCGCAAAGAGATGGGCCGCCTCACCAGCACCCTGCAAGAGAGCCTCTCCGGCGTCCGCGTCGTCAAGGCCTTTTCCCGCGAGCGCGATGAAATGTCCAAATTCGGCGACCGCAACCTCACCATGCGCACCGCCAACCTGGACCGCGCCGCCGCCGAGGCCCGCACTTTTCCCGTCCTCGAGTTCCTTAGCGGGATCTGCTTTGTGATGCTCTATGGCTATGGCGGCCATCGCGTGCTGAACGGCCAGATGACCCTGGGCACCCTGATGGCCTTTAACTGGTACCTTTGGGGCCTGATCTGGCCCATCCGCTTTCTCGGCTTTCTCATCAGCCTGGCGCGCCGCGCCGCCGCTGCTGGCCCCCGCGTGTTCGAGGTGCTGGACGCCAACGACGAGATCCCCGAGAGCGATGACGCCACGCCCATGCCGCGCATCCAGGGCCATATCGTCTTTGAGAACGTCACCTTTGCCTTTCCCGATGGTGACGGCACGCCCGTGCTCCAGGGTCTAGACCTGGAGATCCAGCCCGGCCAGGTGGTCGCCGTCCTGGGCGGCACCGGCTCGGGCAAGTCGTCGCTGATCAACCTGGTGCCGCGCTTTTATGACCCCCAAGAGGGCCGCATCCTAATCGACGGCCAGGACATCCGCCACGTGACGCTCGGCGACCTGCGCCGCCAGATCGGGATCGTCCCCCAAGAGACGTTCCTGTTCTCGGACACCATCCGCAACAACATCGCCTTTGGCCGGCCCGACGCGACCGAGGAAGAGGTCATCGCAGCGGCCCGCGCCGCCCAGGCCCACGAGTTTATCTCCGAGATCGAAGAGGGCTATGAGGCCCGCGTCGGCGAACGCGGCGTCGGCCTCTCGGGCGGGCAAAAGCAGCGCGTCGCCATCGCCCGCGCCCTGCTCCCCGATCCGCGCATCCTGATCTTGGACGAGGCCACCTCTAGCGTGGACGCCGAGACCGAGCACTTGCTCCAAGAGGCGCTCACCGAGTTGATGCGCGGGCGCACCAGCCTGGTCATCGCCCAGCGCCTCTCGACCGTCCAGAACGCCGACACCGTGCTGGTGCTGCGCGATGGCCGGGTGGCCGAACAGGGAACCCACGAGGAGCTGATGGCCCTGGGCGGCGAGTACACCCGCATCTATGACCTGCAGCTCCGCCCGCAACAGGAAGCCACCATCGACGCCACTCCCCCCACGGAAGAGGTCGATCATGCCTGATGCCCAATACGAAAAGCTCGACGAGGTCGAGAAACTACCGTTCAACTATGGCCATTTCCGTCGGCTGCTGGGCTATGCCCGGCCCTATCGCCGCAAGCTGCTGCTGGTCACTGCCGTCATCACCATCAGCACCATCCTGCGGCTCACCGAGCCCTACCTGCTGCGCACCATGGTCGACATTGGCATCACCGGCCGCCAGCCGCGGGTCATCACCCAGATGGCCCTGCTGTGGCTGCTATTTCAGGCTATCGGCGGCCTGGCGGGCTATGTGCGCATCCGCATCCTCAACGATACCGGCACCGGCATCATCTATGACCTGCGTCGCGAGCTGTTTGACCACATGCAGTGGCTCTCGCTGCGCTTTTATGATGGACGGCCCGTCGGCAGCATGATGTCTCGCGTCACCAACGACGTGGAAGCCATCAACAACCTAATCAACTCGGGCCTGGTCACCATCGTCTCCCAGTCGGTCAGCCTGATCGGCATCGTGGTGGTCATGTTCGTGCTGAACCCGCGCCTGGCCTTTATGGCATTCTTGGTGGTGCCGCCCATGGTGTTTGCCATCGCCCGGCTGCGCCCGCGCATGGAGACCGGCTGGCGCAACGTCCGCAAGGCCAACAGCAACATCACCGCCAACCTGAACGAGTCCATCACCGGCATCCGCGTCTCGCAGAGCTTTTGCCGCGAGGGCGAGAACATCCGCCGCTTTGACGAGCTCAACGACTCGTACTATCGCACCTTTATGCAGGCCATCCGCATCGAATGGCTGGTGTGGCCCATGGCCGATGTGTTTGGCGTCGTCGGCACCGGCCTGGTCGTCATGACCGGCGCCCGCATGGTGATGCAGGACGTCCTCACGGTGGGCTATGTGCTGGCCTTTATCGACTATCTCTGGCGCTTCTGGGAGCCGATCAATGCCATCAGCCGGGTCTATTCGCGGGTGCTCAGCGCCATGGCCTCGGCCGAGCGCATCTTTGAGTATCTCGATACCAAGCCCGAGGTGCTGGACAGCCCCAACGCCGTGGAGGTGGACGACATCACCGGCGGGGTGCAATTCGAGGATGTCTGCTTTCGCTATGATGAGGACGAGCCGTACGTGCTCCGCGATATCGACCTCACCGTCGAGCCCGGCCAAACCATCGCCATCGTTGGGCCCACCGGCGCCGGCAAGACCAGCATCATCAACCTGTTGATGCGCTTTTACGATCCCCAAGAGGGCCGCGTCCTGGTGGATGGCCACGACCTGCGCGACGTGGCCCTGGCCTCTATCAGGCGCCGCATGGCGCTGGTGCTCCAAGAGTCGTTCCTGTTCTCGGGCACCATCGCCGAGAACATTCGCTACGGCAGCCCCGACGCCACCATGGAGGACGTCATCGCCGTCGCCAAGGCGGTCAAGGTGCACGACTTTGTGGCCAAGCTCCAGGACGGCTATGAGCACCAGGTAGAAGAGCGCGGCGGGCGCCTGTCGGTGGGGCAACGCCAGCTCATCTCGTTCGCCCGCGCCCTCTTGCGCGACCCGCGCATCCTGATCCTGGACGAGGCCACCTCGTCGGTGGACACGCAGACCGAGGCCACCATCCAGGAGGCCATGCACACACTGTTGCGCGATCGCACGGCCATCATCATCGCCCACCGCCTCAGCACCATCCGACGCGCCGACTGCATCCTGGTCATCGAGGATGGCCGCATCGTCGAACGCGGCGCCCACGCCGAGCTCATGGCCAGTGGCGGCCCGTATAGCCAGCTCTACCGGCGGCAGTTTGCTGCGGGCGCGCTCCCAGCGGGCGAATAGAGCCAATCCGGCCACGCGAAAGGCCCCTCCCCGTCACGACGCCAGACGTCGTGTAGGGAGGGGCCACCTGCTGCTTACGGGCCGTCCCGCTCTACTCGGCGGGCGGCTCGGGCGTTGGCGTCGGTTGCAACGGCGGCTGCGCGAACATGTCCTCAGCCTGCATATACAGCCCCCGACTGATCAAGTAGATCGCCGCATCACCCTCGACCTGGGCATACTGGGCCGTGCCCTGCGGATTCTCGGCGCCCATGGCCAAGCGCACCACGCTCCCGTCGGCCAGCTCGGCCTCTAGCACCACCTGGGCCGGATCCAGCCCCACCTCGCTCAACCCAATCGATCCAGGCTCCAGACGGCGCTCGGGCTGCAGGTTCGTCAGCGTGCCCAGCACCGTCCCCAGGGTCCAGGCGTCGGCCGGCCCCTGCACCGGCTCGGCCACCTGCCAGTCGCCGGCATCGTCCCGCACCAGCACCACCGTGGCGCCGTCCGCGATGCGCGTCAGGGTCAGCCGCCGCACCGTCCCCTCCTCCAGCGCCACCACGGCTGGCAGCGTGGTCGGGTACGGCGTCACGTTCATCACTCGCGGGCTCCCCTCGGGGCGCTCCACCAGCAACACCAGCGCCACCAACGCCAGCGCCACGGCCACGAGCGCCAGGGTGGTCTTGCTGTTCATGCTAGCGCCGCCTCCACCACACGCCCACACCGATGACGGCCACCAGCGCTGGCATCACCACGGCGCTAAAGAGCAGCACCAGGTTCATGGTGACGCCCGAGAGCGCCACGCTGCGGTCCTCGGGAGCGGTGGCCCGCAACGAGATCAGCGACTCGTCCTCGGCCAGCCAGGCCACGCTGTTCAGGAACAGGTCCGCGTTGCTGACGCCCATCACCTGCGAGACCACGCTGTTCTCGACGAACGTGGCATCGCCGAACACCACCATGCGGCCAGCGCCCTCGCGGTCATAGGCTGGCTCGACCGCCACGGCCAGCGGCAAAGCGCCCGTCAAGGGCTCGCCAGTGGCCTGGCCTGTCCCCATATAGTCCCACTCGGCCTCGCCCTGCGGCGACGTCACCGCCAGCTCGGTCAGGTACCAGTCCGTCGGCTGCTCCGCGGTCAGCACCACTGGCCGCGCCCCAGGATACAGGCTGCTATAGCCCATCACGTCCTTGGTGATCTGGTGATACCCATAGCTATCCACCAAGGGCGTGGCGGCGTCGCCATAAAAGGCCTTGACGGGATCCAGCAGCAGCGCATCGGGCAGGCTGACGCCATAGGCCTCCAGCGCCCCACCAAACGGGTCGGGCAGCCCAGGCTCCACCATCACCAGCACGCCGCCGCCGCGTTCCAGGAACCCCAGCAGCAGCTCCAGCTCGGCTGGCTGGAACGCCGTGCGCGGATCCACCACCGCCAGCACGTCCACATCCTCGGGGATGGCGGACTCTGTTGCCAGGTTGATGGTGCCCACGGAATAATTCTCGGCCTGCAAGCCTTGGCCCACCGCCGCATAGCCGCCTTCTTCCTCGCTGGCGGGGCTGCGCTCGCCGTGGCCGGTGACGAAATAGACCCCGCGCTGGCGCTCTTGGGTCAGCTTGAGAATGGCGCTGGTCAGATCCTGCTCGGCCACGCCAAAGGCATACTCGACGCGGTCACCTTTTTGCACCACCACGACGCCATCGCGGCCCACACCCGCCTCCACCGCCGCCTGGCGGTTCAGCTCGGGATCGATGACCTCGGCGGTCACCAACGAGGGCGCTAACGCGGCGTACTCTTGCAGGATATCCTCCGCCGCGATGCGGTTATAGTGCGTCGCCGTAAAGAACGCCTTCAGGCTCACGGGCTCATCCAGCGCCTGCACGATCTGCTCGGTCTGCTCCGAGAGGCTGTACTCTTTGGCGGCCGTCGTATCCCAGCGCCAGTGGTAGCGCCCCCCGAGATAGTTCACCACGCCCACGATCACCAAAAACGACAGCGTCATCACCACGGCATTGCTACCATAGCGCGCCCGCCGCCCCGTCAACGCATGGGCCAAGGGCTCGGGCTTGGCCACCACGGCCACCGCCAGCAGCGCCACGCCCAGCCCCAGCGCCACCGACGACCAGAGCTCGAGCCGCTCCTGCACCGCCCAGCCGCCCAAGGCTGCCAGCGCCAGCAGCACGCCCGCCATGGCCAGATAACCTGCTACCTGCTTGAGTTTGTCGCGCATGCTAGGCCCACCTCTTGGATTCCAGCACGCGGGTCGTCATGAACAGGAATACCGCCACCACGCTCAAGAGATAGATCACGTTCTTGGTATCCACCACGCCCCGCAACATGTCCCAGGTATGGTCAAAGATCGGCAGGTAGGCCAGGAACTCGCCCACAGCCCCGCCGACCATCTCCGCCGCCGCGCCCAGCAGCCAGAGCATCAGCGTGATGCCCAGGCCCAGCAGCGCCGCCACCAGCTGGCTCTCGGTCACCGACGAGGCAAACTCGCCCACGGCCAACAAGGCCGCCCCCAGCAGGAAATACCCCAGATAGCCCGTCAGCATCGGCCCCACGTCGGGGTTGCCGATAAGCAGCAACACCACGGCGAAATAGCCCGCCAGCCCCAGCATCAGCGCCAGCAGCGCCAGGGACGCCAGGTACTTGCCTACCACGATCTCCCAATCGCGCACGGGCGCCGTCAGCAGCAGCTCTAGCGTCCCTTGCCGCGACTCGTCGGCCAGCAGCCGCATGGTGATCACCTGCGTCACCAGCACAAAGAACAGCAGCGCCACACCGTGATCGAACACATAACGCAACGTCGCCTCGCGGCTAAAATAGAGCAGCAAGGCAAACATGGCCCCAAACACCGCCAGAAACACCGCCGCGCTCACATAGGCGATGGGCGAGACGAAATAGGCGTTCAGCTCGCGCTTGCAGATCTGCAGGACCGCCGAACCCGATCGTCGATTCATGCCACCGCCTCCTC
>DAIRUQ010000068.1:0-3881 GCA_036803245.1 Chloroflexota bacterium
GACTCACCGACGGCAAAGGCCGCACGGTGAGCTTCCGGAATACCGTTGTTATCATGACGTCCAACGTTGGCAGCCAATGGATCGGCTCTACGGCCGAGACGAGTGACGAGGACACGCGTGAGCGGGTGATGCGGGCGCTGCGGGAGCAGTTCCGTCCCGAGTTTCTGAACCGCGTCGATGAGATCATCATCTTTCACTCGTTGACGCGCGAGCACCTGCTGGAAATCGTGGATATCCAGTTACGTCGATTGGGGGAGCTGCTGGAGCATCAAGGGATCCAGCTAGACGTATCTCCCAAGGCCAAGGCTCGCCTGGCGGAGGAAGGCTTTGATCGTGCCTATGGTGCGCGACCGCTCAAGCGTACCATCCAGCGAAAACTGCAAGACCCACTGGCTATGGAGCTGCTGCAAGGCCGGTTCGTGGCTGGTGACACGGTGCGGGTGGACGTGGAGGATGGGGCATATGTCTTTGCCAAGGCTCCATCCTATGCCACCAAGGACGCTGGGTAGGCTCGGGGCAGACTTTTTTTGCGAGAGATGCGTTCTCTCGCTATAGTGATAGCATCCTGGGCGAGGGGATGCCGAGGAGACGGTCGGCTATACCTGTATGCGGCCCGGGATGGTCCGGTTCGCGCCCAAAGGCGCGGCCTGGGAGAGGATTGAACCATGGCTAGTCACGATAGTTATCAGAAATTCAGCAAGGAAGCGCAAAAGTCGCTGAACCTTGCCTACGAGAAGCGAAGGCGCTACCGGCATCCGCAGATCGACGTGGAGCATGTCCTGCTGGTTCTGTTCGAGGAGCCTGATGAGGTGCTCACGGACGTGTTTGACATGCTGGCCGTCGATCGCGCTCGCGTGGTACGGCGCGTGGAGGATGTGCTGCGGGGCAATCCCCGCTTGGCGATCCACACCGCCTCGGCGACGCAAGATAGCTGGCTGGCAACGCCCCGAGTCCAGGAGATGATTCGGCGGGCCACAGAGGAGGCCGAGCGCCTCGATGACGAGATTGTCTCGACAGAGCATCTGCTGCTGGCCATCGCCTCCGAGCCAGGCAGCGTGGCGGCGCGGATCTTGGCTGACGAGGGCGTCACCCGAGAGCGGCTGCTGGATGCGCTCAGCCAGAGTGAGCGCCCTGCCGCACAGCCCGATAGCGATGACGCGCCGAGGGCTCGTCGTTACAAGACCCTAGAAAAGTACGGGCGTGACCTGACCGAGCTGGCGCGCCAGGGCAAGCTGGATCCCGTGATCGGGCGCGATGTGGAGATCCAGCGGGTGTTGCAGGTGCTGTCACGTCGCACCAAGAATAACCCTGTGCTCATCGGCGAGGCGGGCGTGGGCAAGACGGCCATCGTGGAGGGGCTCGCCCAGGCCATCGTCGAGGGCGACGTACCCGAACCGCTGCTCAACAAGCGGATCATCTCGCTGATGCTCGGCGCCATGGTGGCGGGCTCGCGCTTCCGCGGCGAGTTTGAGGAGCGGCTCAAGGCGACCTTGGACGAGGTACGCCAGGCCGAGGGCGAGGTCATCCTGTTTATCGACGAGCTTCACACCGTGGCTGGCGCGGGTGGGGCGCAGGGCGCCATTGATGCCTCTAGCATGATGAAGCCAGCGCTGGCTCGCGGCGAGCTTCGCTGCGTCGGAGCCACGACGCTGGACGAGTACCGACAGCATATCGAGACCGATAGCGCCTTGGAGCGGCGGTTTGCCCCGATCTATGTGGAGGAGCCGACGCTCGAAGAGACGGTCGAGATGCTCAAGGGGCTGCGGTCACGCTATGAGGAGCATCACCAGGTACGCATCACCGATGAAGCCCTGGATGCCGCGGCGCACCTATCGGAACGCTATGTCAAAGACCGCCACTTGCCCGACAAGGCCATCGACTTGGTCGATGAGGCGGGGTCACGCCTGCGGATTCGAATGTTCAGCCTGCCTCCAGAGCTCAAGGCGCTACGCAAGCGTCTGATCAACCTGGCTCAGGAGGAGGATCAAGCGGCCGAGGAGGGCGACTATCGGCGCAAGGCCGAGATCACCACGGCGCGCATGCGGCTGGAAGCGGACTTTCAGGAGCAGCGAGCGGCTTGGCAAGAGGAACAGAACCTCGACGAGGTGGTCGACGTGGAAGAGATCGCCGAGATCGTGGCCATGTGGACGGGCATCCCCACGGTGCGTCTGCAGGAGACCGAGACCAAGCGGCTCTTGCAGATGGAGGCCGAGCTCACCAAGCGGGTCGTGGGGCAGGACGAGGCGATCGCTGCGGTGGCTGACGCCATTCGGCGGGCCCGTTCGGGGCTCAAGGATCCTCGTCGCCCCATCGGCAGCTTTATCTTTCTCGGGTCCAGCGGCGTCGGCAAGACCGAGCTGGCCAAGGCCCTCGCCGAGTTCTTGTTCGATGATGAGGACGCGCTGCTCTCGATCGATATGAGCGAGTACGGCGAGCGGCATACCGTCTCGCGCCTGGTGGGGGCGCCTCCTGGGTACGTTGGTTACGACGAGGGTGGGCAACTCACCGAAGCGGTGCGACGCCGCCCCTACCGCGTCATCCTGTTTGATGAGATCGAAAAGGCGCACCCCGACGTCTGGAACGCCTTGATGCAGATCCTAGAGGAGGGGCGCCTCACCGACGGGCATGGCCGCACGGTGGATTTCCGCAATAGCGTCATCATCATGACGAGCAATATCGGGACGCGGTTTGCAGCGCGGCGCGGCGGTGTGCTCGGCTTTGCTACCGTAACCGACCGCGCGGCCGAGCGAGATCGCTACGAGGACGAGGTGTCCGAGGCGCTCAAGCGCACCTTCCGACCCGAGTTCCTGAACCGCGTGGACGAGGTGATCATCTTTAACGCGCTGGAGCACGAAGAGATGGTCGAGATCGTCCGCCTGCAGATGGCCGAGATCCGAGAGCGATTGGCGGAGCAAGGCGTGTCGTTCGCGCTCACTGCCGAGGCCGAGAGTTGGCTGGCCGAGCGTGGCTATGATCCTCAGTTCGGGGCCCGCCCTGTGCGGCGGATGCTGCAGCGGTATGTGGAGAGCCCACTCTCCAAGCGGCTCTTGGCAGGCGAGTTCGAGGCGGGTGACGTCATCGAGATCGACGTCAACGAGGAGCGCGATGCCCTCAGCTTTGCGCGACGGCCCAACGAGGGGCTGGCCCCCGCCGAGCTTGAGGAGGCCATCGTTGAGCAGTAGGGGTGTATCGGCTGGCGATCACCAAGACGATAGGCGCGCGGCTCTGGAGGGTCTACCCCCCAGGGCCGCGTCTGCGTTTCGCGAGGCCCTCCAGGATGAACGGTTGGGCGAGGCGGCGCTGGCGCTCAGGCACGTGTACGATGCCATCGTCCAATCGCTCGAGAGCGAGGGCACGCTCTTTGTGTGCGGCAATGGCGGCAGCATGGCTGATGCGCTGCACATCTCGGGCGAGCTGCTCAAGAGCTTTGCTTTGCCGCGCCCCGTCCCGCCCGCGTTGGCGGCTCGGCTCGCCTCGCTACCCTATGGCCGAGAGCTGGCGGAGCACCTCCAGCGGGGGTTGCGCACCCACGTGCTGGGCTGTAACCCCGCCCTGAGCTCAGCGGTCGCAAACGATGTCGCCGCGTCGGGCATGGTGCTGGCCCAGGAGCTGTATGCCCTGGCCCGTGACGGCGACGTTCTGCTGGCTTTGAGCACCAGTGGCAAGTCTCAGAACGTCTTGCGGGCGGTCGCGTTGGCCAAGGTGCTGGGCGTGCGCACCATTGGAATGACGGGGCGGGCGCCCAACCCGCTGGCGGATCTGGCTGACCTGGCGTTATGTGTCCCGTGCAGCCGCACCGATCAGGTGCAAGAGCTACACCAGGTTCTCTACCATCGGCTCTGCCTGATGCTGGAGGCTCGCTTTGTAGAGACGTGGGCCTA
>DAIRUQ010000068.1:3981-5446 GCA_036803245.1 Chloroflexota bacterium
TAGCAGGGTGGGCCAGTCCACCAACTGAGCGCCGAACCTCTGGGCTCGCTGCGAGGTGATGTACGGATCATAGGCCAGCAGCCTGGGCTCCCATCCCGCCAGCCGCCTGGCCACGGTGGAGCCGATACGGCCGAGGCCGATGATGCCGATGGTAGCTCCCTCCAGGCGGCGTTTGGCTCCCAGGGCCAGACGGCGATAGGGCTTGCCGCGCACGGCTTGCTCCCCGCGGGGGATGACGCGCAAGCAGGCCAGCAGCAACGCTAGGGCGTGGTCGGCGACCTCGGCGGTGCAGTAGGCTGGCACGTTGCACACCGTGATGCCCTTGGCCGTGGCTGCGTCGCAATCGACGCTGTCATAGCCGGCGCCCATGCGGACGATGCAGCGACAGCGCTCAAGCTGGGCGATGACCTCGGCATTGAGCAGGGGACGGACGCTCTGAATCACGACGATCTCGGCCTCACGGGCGATCTCGACGGCACGGTCGGGTGTAGTGATCTGATGAGACTCCCACACGGCGCCCACGCTGGCCAAGAGCGGCGACTCGTTGCCCAGAGGCGGAAAAAGCTCGGGATCGTACTCGAGCAGCACTACTCGGGCAGGATCTGACATGGCTGAGCTGGATGGTGAACAATCCGTTGGTGCGCTTCTCGTACTCTGCAAAAAGGTGCCTTTCTTATGAAATCCCTCAAGGTAAATCAATCTTCAGCCTATTGGTTTCTGCTAGGCACATTGTGGAGCGTATCAATTCTATTCCAAGCGGCTAAATATGGACGAACATCGCTATTTGCACTTATCTTGCTCGGAATACTTGCTATCATGTGTTACACGATAGGGATTGTCTCGGTCATTAGCCGCAGAAGATGATTCCTCTTGGGCGTTTGTGGCGGTACTAACTGTGGGCAGTGTAGCGAAGCGGGTCGCGTCGCGCAAGGCGTGAAACGCCCGCTTGGGCGGCGCGCGTTGCCGCGTCCTACGTTCAATGGTATACTTGCTCACCGTGCATCTAGGGTCGTCAGGCTAGATTGCCATGATGGAGGAGGAGAGTGAGGGAGCACATGCCGATACCTGGAGTCGTACTAGGGGAGCATGGCAGGGCCGCCATGCTGGAGGGATTCACCTCCATGGGGCGGCTCCTCGCCATGACCCTCGGGCCATCTGTTGGCACCATCGCAAACGACCGTCATCCCAACCAGGCACCGGAGCTGTTGACTGACGCAGCTACCATCGCCCGTCGTATCATCCAGCTGCCAGAGCGCGGCAAGGACGCGGGCGCCATGATGATGCGTCACCTGGTCTGGCGGATGCGCGAAGAGGTCGGCGATGGGAGCGCCACCGCGGCGGCCTTTGCCGATGCCCTGGCGCGTGAGATGGAAAAAGTGATCAACGCTGGCGCCAACGCCATGATGGTGAGGCACGGCGTCGAAGCGGCCGTTGACGCGGCCGTGGAGGCCATCGACGCGATGGC
>DAIRUQ010000068.1:5546-10582 GCA_036803245.1 Chloroflexota bacterium
ATCAAGGCCTATGGCGATCCTCGCCCCGAAGTTCTCAACGACCTGGCGATCCTGACGGGTGGCCAGCCGCTGATCAGCCCCGACGACAGGGAGCTGCCCGAGCTCAGCCCTGCCCTGTTCGGCCAGGCCGATCGGGTCTTGGTGGATCGGGAGCGCATCGACATCGTTGGCGGCAAGGGCGATCGCGCTCGCATCAACGAGCGCGTCAAGGGCCTGCGGCGCAGGCTGCGTGAGGCCAAGGCCAACGAGGACCGCGAGGCGATCCGTGATCTCCTGGCACACTTTTCGGCGGGCATCGGCGAGCTGCGCATCGGCGCCGTTACTGAGGATGACCGCAAGGCGCTCAAGGCCCAAGCTGAGGAATCGATGAAGGCCGTCATGTGTGGCATGGAAGGTGGCGTGGTGCCAGGGGGCGGATCTGCCTATTTGAACTGCATCCCAGCGGTGCAGGCTCTGGACCTGCACGGCGACGCCGCCATCGGCGCGCAGATCGTGGCCCGCGTTCTGGAGGCGCCCATGCGGATCATTGCCACCAATGCTGGTGAGCATCCGCCGATCGTCATCGACGCGGCGCGACGGGCGGGCCCTGGCTGGGGCTTTGATGCCAAGACCAAGGAGATCGCTGACATGGCTGAGCGAGGGGTCATGGATCCAGCCATGGTGGTCAAGCATGCGCTGCGGCTAGGGGCCAGTGGCGCCCTCATGCTGATGACCACTGACGCGCTCGTGTTGCATCGCAAACCCAAGGAGGACTTTAAGCCATGAGCGTTGCCCAAGAAGCAGAGGGAACGGATGCCCAAGCCGCCTGGACCAAGCTGGGCCCCATCGCCCAAGGGGGCACGGTGTTCGGCGTGGCGGTATCTCCGTTGCCAGATATTCGGCGTTTCTGGATTGCCACGGGTTGTGGGATTTTCGTCTCCGACGACGAGGGCGAGACATGGGGACAGGTCCTCAACGGCCTGGGCACCCCGCTGCTCAGCGCCCTGGCGGTTGCGCCCAACGGCGCGCTACTGGCGGGCGCCCTCGATGGCGGCTTGTTTGTTTCCTTTGACTATGGCCTATCGTGGGAGCAAGGGCGCGTCCCCTCCGAGTTCCTGGCCCCCGTCACCACCCTGGCCATGTCGCCCAACTTTGGCAAGGATGGCTCTGCGTTTGCCGCCACCGATGGCGGCGGCCTCCTGGCGAGCAGGAGCTCGGGGCGCAAGTGGGAGGATAGCGGGTTCGGCCTGGGCGACGACATGGTGTGGGCTCTGGCCGTGACCGACGACTGGTCGGAGCGCGAGGTCATGTTCGCCGCGACCAGCGAGGGCGTTTTTGTCTCTCAGAACGGCGGACGATCCTGGCGAGCGACCGAGCTGCTCCTGGACGATGACACCGTCAGCGTGCTCAAGGCAAGCCCCACCTTTTCCAAGGACAAGACGGCTTGGGCGGCCACCGAGAGCGGTGTGATGTATCGCTCCCAGGATGGCGGGCGTACGTGGGACCAGATCGCCGATCAGGTGGGGGACGGCCCCATCAATGGCCTGTGGATCCATCCCGACTATGCCGAGAACGGACGCGTTGTGGCTGCCGTTGGCGCCGAGGTTTGGCTCTCTGACGATGGGGGCGAGACGTGGCGTGCGGTCCAGGAGCTGCCTGGGGCCGTACTCAGCTTGGGCGGCGATGCCAAGGCCTTGCTGGCTGGCCTGCACGCCTACGGCGCCTGGATCTCTCGTGACGGCGGTGAGACCTGGACCGATTGCAGCGCCAACCTGGCAGCGCGCGGCTTTGCCAAGCTCGTGCCGACCCAGGACGCGCTCTATGCACTGGGTCCGCAAGAGGGTTTGTGGGTCTCGCATGACCAGGGTGGCGAGTGGGCTCCCGTGCAGGGCCTCCAGCCGTTCCAGGCACTGACCGATATCGTCGTTGGCGACGCCCTGCTGGTCGCCAGCCAAGGCGGCGGCATCCTCCGCGGCGTCGATGGCACCTGGGCACAAGTCTGTGATGCCAACGATGTGCAGTCTCTGCTGTCGATTCAGGGGACACAAGAGGCTTGGGCTGGCACGGCCGAGGGCCAGCTATTGCGATCGCAGGACGGCGGTGAGACATGGGAGTCGGTGGCTTCGCCTTGCGAGGGGCAGCCTGTCCTTTCGCTGGTGGCTTCGCCTACCTATGCTCAAGATCACACCCTGCTGATGGGGACCGCCATCGCCGCCACGGGCAGTCGTGATGCCCGCGTCGCTCTCTGGCGTAGCACCAATGGCGGCGAGGACTGGCGCCAGCTCACGGCGCAGACCACCGATGCGCGTTGGCTGGACATCGCGGTGCCCGAGGACGATCCCGAGGCTATCAACCATGTCGTCATGGTGACCGACGCCTATTGCCTGCGCCCGCTCCTGCGGGCCAAGGATGTGTGGATCAGCACAGCGGTGGACCCGCGTGGGGCCAACGCCCTGGCGGTGGAGGCCATCGGCCCCGTGGATGGCGGCGGTGTGCTGTTTGTGTCGACGGGCAACGGCATCTACCGCTCGCAAGATGGCGGCAGAACCTGGCAGCATACCAGCCAGGGGATCGACACGGCCAGCTTTGTGGCGTTGGCGGCCACGCCACCCCCTGATCGGCGCCTGCTGGCGCTCAGCCTGGGAGGCGTGGTCTACAGCCTTCCCCTGGCCTAGACAAGGCGACGTCGTCTGAAGAGGGGCATTTCCTGGGGGAATGCCCCTTTGTTCTCTGGATTGGCTAATGTGCCGAGCTGGGCTCGGTAGGTCGTGAGGGCGCATGAATCGTACTCTTGTGGCGCTGGATCTGGAACTGACGGGCTTGGATCCAGTCCGTGATGACATCATCGAAGTGGCCCTGATCAAGTTCCGCGGCGACGAGGTGCTGGAGACCTTTTCCAGCCTGGTGCAGAGCACGCGACGGTTACCCCTGCGTGTGGAGCGCATGGTCGGCATCGATCCGCACGAGCTGCGGTCGGCCCCTCCCTTTGAGGAGATGGAGGCTCGTGTGGCCTCGTTTTTGCAGGGGCAGACGGTGGTTGGCCACAGCGTCGAGACCGATATCGGCTTTCTGAGGCGGTACGGTCTGCCGACTCCTCCTCGTGCCATCGATACCTTTGAGCTCGCCTCAATCCTGGTGCCCGAGGCCAGGCGGTACACCCTGTCGGCTCTGGCCAAGCGGCTGGGCATCGCGCATCCCAACGCCCACCGTGCCCTCGATGACGCCATGGCGTCCAAGGATCTGTTCCTGGCCTTGATGGACCGCCTGGAGAGCTGGAATCTGGAACTGATCCGCGAGATCGCCACCTCGGTAGGGCCAGAGACTTGGCCTCTGGTGACGCTGTTTCAAGAGGTGCTCGATAGCGCGCCGCTCACCTTTGGTCAGCAGGCAGCGGTTCCGCGCAGCGAATCATCGCCTCGCTCCTCGCGCAGCGCGTCGCCTCTCAAGCCGCGAGAGCCGATCGAGCCCATAGACGTGGATGCCTTGGCGGCGCTCTTTGAGCCTGAGGGCCCCTTTGCCCGAACACTGCCTGGATACGAGTACCGTGACGAGCAGGTAGAGATGGCGCGTGAGGTGTCGCAGGCGCTCAATGGACCCTATCACCTGGTGGTGGAAGCTGGCACGGGCGTGGGCAAGTCGTTGGCCTATCTGCTGCCCGCCGTCACCTTTGCCCTGCAAAACGACCGCCGCGTGGTGATCTCTTCCAATACTATCAACCTGCAGGACCAGCTCGTGCAAAAGGATATCCCCGACCTGCGGCGGGCGCTGGACCTCGAGTTTCGCGCTGCCGTGCTCAAGGGCCGAGGCAACTATCTGTGCCAGCGGCGATTGCGGGTGTTCCGCCGCACCAGGCGGGCAGATGCCACCGAGGCGCGGGTGCTCGCCAAGGTGCTTTACTGGCTGGGGCGCACCAAGACGGGAGACCAGAACGAGCTGCTGCTGGTGGATGACGAGGAGCAGGTCTGGGGGCAGCTTCAGTCGACGTCGGACTCGTGTTTGGGCGATCGTTGTCCCTACCGCGCCAATGGCGAGTGTTTCTACTACCGTGCGCGGGCCAGGGCGGAGCGTGCGCACGTGGTGGTGGTTAACCACGCCCTGCTCTTGGCCGATCTAGGCGTCGAGAACCGTGTGTTGCCGCCCTATGACTATTTGATCGTGGACGAGGCGCACCACCTGGAGGACCGCGCCACCGACCAGCTTTCGCTGCGGGTGGGGCGACGCGAGGTCGAGATTCTGCTCTCTGCAGTGGGCATGGGCGGCGCGGGGGGGCGAGGTATTGTGGGCCGACTCCCGATGTTGTTTCTGGATGATGACCAGGAAAAGCAACGCCAGAAGGCAGCGCGGCACCTGGAGGAGGTGGGCACCCAGGCCGAGCGTGCCAGGCGCGGCGCGGGGGCCATGTTCCAGCGCCTCGAAGAGTTCTTCAAGGAGCAACGCGCCCTAGGGGGGAGCTATGATCAACAGATCATGATCACCTCCGCCACCCGAATTCAGCCCGACTGGAGCGACGTGGAGATCGCGTGGGAGGGCTTTTCCATGCCCTTGCACCGCGTCCTGGACGGGCTGGAGGAGGTCTACCGCCTGGCCGACGACGGCGATGTGGCGGGGGCCGATGAGGATCGGCAGGATCTGCTTCAAGAGCTGCGGATGTTGGTCGGCAGGGGGCGCGAGCTGGCCGACGCCGTGGACCAGATCATCATGGAGCCCAGCGGGAACGGGATCTACTGGGTGACCATCTCTCGCCGCGATGGCGAGATGACGCTGGAGAGCGCTCCGCTAGAGGTTGCCCCCATCCTCAGCGAGTCCCTGTTCCACGCCAAGGAGAGCGTGATTCTGACCTCTGCCACCATGCGCACGGCAGGTAGCTTTCGCTACGTCGAAAGCCGCGTGGGGCTAGAGGAGCCGCAAGAGTTGGCCGTCGGATCGCCTTTTGACTACAAATCGGCTGTGCTGCTCTATGTGCCCAATGATATCCCCGAACCGAACGAGCAGGGCTACCAGCAGGCGGTCGAGCATGCAGTGGTGGAGCTATGCCAGGCGACTGAGGGGCGAGCCCT
>DAIRUQ010000068.1:10682-15260 GCA_036803245.1 Chloroflexota bacterium
ACCTTTGACGATCCCTTCAACCAGTACCAGGTCCCCGACGCGATCCTTCGGCTGCGACAGGGGTTTGGGCGACTGATTCGCTCCAAAGAGGACTTTGGCGTGGTGGCAGTGCTCGATCGACGACTTCTCACCAAGCGCTATGGCGTGACCATGCTGCGATCGCTGCCTGCCTGTACCGCTCGCCAGGGCCCCGCGGCCTCTCTGCCAGGGGTGGCGCGGGCTTGGCTCGATCCAGCGTTGCGCTCTGGCGCGAGCCAGGATCCCTCGTGACGGATGTTTGGCCCCCTGTGAGGGACGGGGTACAATAGTACGTCGCTCGTTCGCAGAGAAGGATCAGGAGTCCCCATGATTACGGTAACGCAGCTTCGCAAGGGCGTCACGTTCGAGGATGATGGGCAGCTGTGGAAGGTGCTCGAATACGACCATTACAAGCCAGGCCGCGGGAAGGCGATCATCCGCACCAAACTGGTGAACCTGCGCAGCGGCTCGATCATCAGTCGCAACTTTTTGTCGGGCGACAAGGTGCAGGACGTGCGGCTCGATCACCGTACCGTCCAGTTCATGTACACCGATGGCGAGCTGTATCACTTTATGGACACAGAGACGTACGAGCAACCCTCCCTCTCCAAAGAGATCCTCGGTGAGGCGATACCTTACCTTAAAGAGGGGACCACCCTGGAGCTGCAGCTCTATGAAGGCGAGCCGCTGGATATCGAGCTGCCCATCACGGTCGATCTGGCTGTGGCGGAGGCGCCACCCGGCTATGCCGGCGACACCGCCACCGGCGCCAGCAAGGAAGTGGTGCTCGAGACCGGAATGCGCCTGCAGGTGCCCCTGTTCATCGAGACCGGCGATGTGCTGCGCATCGATACGCGATCGGGCGAGTACCTCACGCGCGTCTAGGGAGGCGATTCGCACCGGCGCTGGGCAGATTGCCAGGGCATACGCGATCTGCTATACTCTCGTCGTAAACAACCAGGTCACGGACGGAGGCGTCTCCTCAATGCTGCCAGCGGCGAACGAGGGGGCGTTTTCGCTTTTGGTGACTGGGGCAATAGCTCAGTAACCTCGCATCTGTTGTGCTGTCTGGGAGGTGTGTGATGCCAGCTGTGGTGATTATCGGTGCTCAGTGGGGCGACGAAGGCAAGGGAAAGATCGTCGATCATCTGGCCGAGCGCGCCAATATGGTGGTGCGCTACCAGGGCGGGAACAACGCCGGCCATACGGTGGTGATCGGTGATACCGTGCTCAAGCTGCACCAAGTGCCTGCTGGCATCATCCGCAAGGGAGTCGCCGCCGTGCTGGGCAACGGCATGGTGGTGAATCCGCCGGCGCTCCTGGAAGAGCTGGATCGCGTCGCATCGCAGGGGCTGACCATCGAGGATCTCTATATCTCGGACAAAGCCCATGTGGTCATGCCCTACCATCTGCGGCTGGATGAGCTCGAAGAGCGCCTGCGGGGCAGCGACCCGCTGGGCACCACCAAGCGAGGCATCGGGCCGGCCTATGCCGACAAGTTTGCCCGTCGAGGGCTGCGGGTGGGCGACCTGGTCGATGCCGAGCGCTTCCGGCACAAGCTCGAGATCGCCCTGGCGTATGTGAATCGTCTATTGGTCGACGTCTTTGGCGCAGAGCCGTTTGCGTTGGAGCAGATCCGCGAGGCGTATCAGCCGGCCATCGATCGTATCGCTCCTTGGGTCACCGATACGTCTCTGCTTGTCAACCAGGCTCTCCAGCGCGACGAAGTCGTGTTGCTGGAGGGGGCCCAAGCCACCATGCTGGACATTGACTTTGGCACCTATCCCTATGTAACATCGTCCTCACCGACGGCGGGCGGCGCCTGCCAAGGCTCGGGTGTGAGCCCGATCCACGTGCGTGAGGTGATCGGCGTGGTCAAGGCGTATACGTCCCGCGTGGGCACGGGGCCCTTCCCAACAGAGCTGCACGACGAGGTGGGCGACTGGATCGTGGAGGCCGGACACGAGTACGGCACCACCACCGGGCGTCGACGACGGCCCGGTTGGCTGGATGCCGTGGGGCTGCGGTACGCGGCTCGCGTCAACGGCTTTTCCGGCATTGCGCTGACCCGGGTGGACGTGCTGGGAGGCCTGGATGAGGTCTGCATTTGCACGGGCTACCGCCTGCCCGACGGCTCTGTGACGGAGCACTATCCTGCGGATACGGATACGCTAGCGGCGGTAGAGCCGGTGTACGAGCGGCATCCCGGCTGGGACGCTGATATCAGCCATGTGCGAGTGTGGGATGAACTGCCGGCCAACGTTCGCAGCTATTGTGAGCGCGTGGCCGAGCTGTTGGGTGTGGGCGTGGATCTAGTTTCGGTGGGCGCCGAGCGCGACGACCTCGTGCCGCTGCGTTGGCCGGTGTAGGGAAGCTGCGAGTCGGACCGAACGATGCCTCTAGGATGGGAGGAGAAGAGATGCCGCAAACGCCCGAGAACTGGCAAGTCGCGTATACCTTTGATGATGTGCTCCTGGTGCCTAGCGATTCCGCCGTCCTTCCCGCCGAGGTGGATATCTCGGCGCAGCTCACCTCGACCATTCGTCTCAACGTGCCGATCCTCTCCGCCGCCATGGATACGGTCACCGAGGCGCGCATGGCCATCGCTCTGGCGCGTGAGGGTGGGCTGGGCATCATCCACCGGAACTGCTCGGTCGAGACGCAGGCCGCCGAGGTGGACAAGGTCAAACGGTCCGAATCGGGCATGATCGTCGATCCCATTACGCTGCCGCCAACGGCGACGCTGGGGCAAGCCCGACGGATCATGTCGACCTATCACATCTCGGGCGTTCCGATCACCGAGGGGCCCAAGCTGGTGGGCATCCTTACCAACAGAGACATTCGCTTTGCAGATGATGACGACCAGCTCGTCTCGGCCTATATGACCCACGAAAAGCTGATCACGGGGTCGTTGGGCACTACCCTGGACGAAGCTCTCGCGATTCTGGCCGAGCACCGCATTGAGAAGCTGCCCTTGGTGGACGAGAACTATCATCTCAAGGGCCTGATCACCGTCAAGGATATCCAGAAAAAGCGCGACTATCCCAACGCGGCTGCCGATTCGGGTGGCCGGCTGCTGGCTGGGGCCGCCATCGGCGTGGGTGAGGACATGCTGCAGCGGGCCGACGCGTTGGTGGACGCTGGCGTGGACGTGCTGGCCATCGATGCGGCTCATGGTCACTCCAGGATGGTCCTAAAGGCCGTAGAAAAGCTGCGCGAGACATACCCTGATGTAGCCCTTCTTGCCGGCAATGTGGTCACGGCCGAGGGCACCAAGGATCTCATTCTGGCGGGCGCCCAGGGCATCAAGGTGGGCGTTGGCGCTGGCTCTATCTGCACGACCCGCGTGGTGGCGGGCGTGGGCATGCCGCAGCTGACCGCGGTGATGAACTGCTCCGAGGCGGCCGTCCCGTATGGCGTGCCCGTGATCGCCGACGGTGGTATTCGTTACTCGGGCGATATGGTCAAGGCCCTGGCCGCCGGCGCCAGCTGCGTCATGCTGGGTAACCTGCTGGCGGGCCTGGACGAAAGCCCTGGTGAGACGGTGATCTATGAGGGACGCCGCTTCAAAGAGTACCGAGGTATGGGATCCTTGGGCGCCATGAGAGGCCAGAGCGCAGATCGCTATGCCTCGATGCAGGGCGACGGGCGCACCATCTCGGCCCGGAGCAGTGGCAAGCTGGTGCCTGAGGGCATTGAGGCGCGCGTGGCTTACAGAGGCCGCCTCGGTGACTATATCTACCAGCTGGTGGGCGGATTGCGCTCCGGCATGGGGTACGTCGGGGCCGCTAGCCTGCGAGAGCTTCAAGCCAAGGCCAAGTTCGTGCAGATCACCAATGCTGGCTGGGTGGAGAGCCATCCTCATAGCGTGATCATCACCAAAGAGGCGCCCAACTATCAGCTCAACCCGTAGGTCGAGCCGACGTCACACTGCGAGGCAAAGGCACACCTTGTGACAACCATCTACCGCGTCCAGGTCTCAACCCGTCCCGAGTATGCTCCCCAGAGGCTCCTCCTCGACGATATCGCGGCGCTGGGCATCACTGGCGTCAACCGCGTCGAGCGAGGTGCCCTCTACTTTTTGGGCGGCGATCTCTCGCCACGCGCCGTGCAACAGCTCTGCGATCGGCTCTTGGCCGATCCGGTGTCCGAGCACGTGACCTGGCGACTGCTCGGAGATCCCGACCAAGAGGCGATTGACACCTTCCGGGTGGAGGTGGGCTTTCTACCTGGGGTGACCGACACCGTGGCGCAGAACGTCCTCCATCGGGCGTCGCAGCTCGGGCTGGAGGGGCTCGAGGCGGTGGCGACAGGAGAGAGCTATACCCTCCACGGCGACCTGACCGAGGAGGCCGTGCACGAGATCGCGCGGCGGCTGCTCAGCAATGCGGTGATCCAGTACTATCAGATCGGGAGCCTGGTGCCTCAGCTGGGCGCCCGGGCCAGCGCGGGCCCCCTGGTGGCTGAGCAGGTGCCCCTAGAGGGCCTGGCCGATGACCAGCTTCTGGCGCTATCGCGTGAGCGGCTGCTGTCACTGGATCTCGCCGAGATGCGAGCCAT
>DAIRUQ010000069.1:0-14887 GCA_036803245.1 Chloroflexota bacterium
CAGCCACGATACCTCCTCCTGAAGCGACCATCCCTACGCGACCCCATTGTCATCGCCCGCCCTCTATCTGGCGAGGATCACCGCTCCTGCACTCGCGCATCTGTGGCTTGAGCCGCACGTCCCCTCATGGTACGATCCCCACACAGAGGCTGCTCGGTTATCAGCCACCAGGTTGCGCGGTGAGATACGGTAACGCGCGGTTGCCGATGCATCTTTCTTGTATCACGCCAGGCGGCCCTTGTCAGTGGTGACATGGTGACATCTCAATGACATCCACCCAGGATCACGAACAACTCACGCCCGAGTTCGCCGACCAGGTGGCCGATGCCTATGAGCATCTGCACGACTTGGTGGCTCTACGTACCCATCCCCTGCTGGATCAGCTCGTCGCGCCTAGCGCCGAGGCCCCCGCCAAACGGGCGCGGCGCCTGCACGATCTCCTGCGCGACCTGATCGACGAGCTCGATCCAGGAGCCGAAGCTCCCTCCTTTTCGGCCGAGTGGCGCCGACATCGCTACATGGTGATGCGCTACCTGAAGGGCCTGACCCACCAGGCCGTGGCTGACCAGTTCGCTATCGGCCTGCGCCAGTACTATCGGGTCCGCAAAGAGATCCTAGACGATGTCGCGGGCATCCTCTGGCGTCGTCGCGCCACCTGCAATCCGCAGTCCACGGGGATCTCTGGCCCAGGGGAGGGCGCTGAGAGCCAACTTGAGATGCTGCGGCTGGAGGCCGCACGGCTGGCGCAGGTGGATCGCTACGCCCGCGTCCAAGAGATCGTCTCGGGCGTGGCCCAGCTCCTCGAGCCTCTCATGCGGCAGCGCGGGCTCTACCTGGCCTCCGAGCTACCCCCTCAGCTGCCAGCCGTCTCGGTCCAGCAAGACCTCTTGCGACAAATGCTGGTGGGGCTGCTGGGCTACTTGACCGAACGGACGCGGGAAGCCACGGTGCGCGTCAGTAGTTCCGCCGACCAGGCTGCGGTGGACCTGAGCGTCAGGGTCGATCCTCCCGAGGCTTTGGAGCCAGCGGGTCAAGGAGAGGACTCCAGCCGCAAGCTCTCCGAGCTCCAGGCTTTTGCCACCATCGGCGAGTGCCACCTCCTGCCCCTGGTCGAGTGCGAGCGGATCATCGGGTTCGAGCTGAGCTTGCCCATCGCCCTCCGCACGGTCCTCGTCGTGGACGACAACGAAGGCGTGCTACAGCTGCTGACGCGCTACCTTGCCGCCCACGGGTACCGCGTGCTCACCGCCAGCACCAGCGAAGAGGCCCTCTCCAAGGCCGAACGGTTTCGCCCCTATGCCATAACCGTCGACCTGATGATGCCCGAACACGACGGATGGGAGCTGCTGCAGCGGCTCACCATGCAGCCCAGCACCAGCCGCATCCCCATCATCGTCTGCAGTGTGCTCAAACAGCGAGAGCTCGCCCTGTCGCTCGGGGCCACTGCCTATATCGAAAAGCCCGTTACCGAGGAGGCGCTGGTCACAGCGTTGGAGGCTCTGGACCGTACGCCTGCCCGCTCATAGACGCCTCGACCACCGCTCGGGCCCACTGCATGATCTCTGAGGGCATCAAGCCGCTGGCCTTGGTAGCGATCAGCCCTCCCCGCAGCGGTTGGCGCTCCACCACGCCGTCTTGGGCGGATACCACCACGATGGGGATATGCCGCCATCGCTCGGTGGCCTGCATCCGCTCCACTACGCCGAACCCGTCCAGATCGGGCAGGCCCAGATCCAACAACACCAAGTCTGGATGGTGCAGGTCCAGCAGGTCCAGTGCCTCTTGGCCGCGATAGGCGCAGTACACCTCATAGCGCCGCACCGCGTCCTCGCCCAACATGCGGGTCATCAGCTCCAAAAAGTCCAGGTCATCGTCTACCAGCAGGATCCTGGTCACCTTTTGGCCGTAGGCGCGTAGCAGATCCCACAGGTCTCGACGCGACACGGGCTTGACCAGATAGCCCTCTACCAGGGGATGGCGGCTCAGCCGCTCCTCACCAGGGAGCGGACAGGCGAGGAATGGCACGCTGGGGCAGCCCCACGCGCGGGCCGTCTCGTGGAGGCTCGCCATGTCGCCCGCGCCGTGGCCTTGATGCAGGAGCACTGCCTGGGGAAGCACCGTGTGTGCCACCTGCTGGCCCTGCTCCAGGCTGGAGACGACCACCACGCGCACACCGTGCATATACCGCTGCAGCAGCATGGCCGAGGTGGGGCTGTCGGAGACCGCCAGGAGCACGGGCTGCTCCCCCATCGACGCCACCGCGGTGCGCACCTCACTTTGGATGGATGGAGATGGCAGCGACGTCGGATGTCCTGGCAGCGGTATCGTAAAGCTAAAGGTGCTGCCCGCCCCCACTTGGCTCTCCACCCAGATGCGACCGCCATGCATCTCTACAAAGCGTCGGCTGATGGCCAGGCCCAGACCAACACCTCCGTGTCTCCGTCGTAGGCCCGCATCCAGCTGATGGAACTCCTCAAACATGCGTGGCAGGTCGTCGGGCGGGATGCCCACGCCCGTGTCGTTCACCGCAAATACCAGCGCACCGCTGTCAGGCATCACCTTGACCGTGATGCTGCCCTCGTCGGTGAACCGCGCCGCGTTGGAGAGCAGGTTAATCAGCACCTGGCGGATGCGGGTTGGGTCGACGTACAGCCGCGGCAGACCCTGCGGCACCTCGGTTCGCAGCGCCAGGCCGCGAGACTGCACCAGAGACCGCACCGTATCGGTGGCCTGAGCTACCAGCGCCTCGACGTCCACCTCTTCCAGAAGCACGCTCATCTGGGCGCTATCGATCCGCGCGAGGTCCAGCACGTCGTTCACCATACTCTGGAGATGACGCGCGTTACGGTGCACGGTGTTCAAGTCACGTTGAAAGCTGGCCGAGAGCACGCTCTCGTAATAGTCTGGCGACTCGGTCATCAGCTCGGTAAAGCCAACGATCAGGTTTAGAGGCGTACGCAGCTCGTGGCTTACGCTCTGGGCAAACTGCTGCTTGAGCCTGCGGGCCTCCTCGGCCTGATCCCGCGCCAGCTCTAGCGCATAGTTGGTCCGCTCCAGGCGGTATGTGGCCTCGTCCAGTGCCTTGAGCGCCCGAGCCAGCTCGCCCTGGCGATCACGCGCCACCTGCTCGTTGCTGCGCGCCTGCCCATACCCGTGCCAGACCCAGGCCAAGGCGGTGTGCAGGTTGCGCACGGAGAGCCACGAAGTGACGGTCACGAGGGCTACGAACACCATCGGCAAGACTGCGTCGACGGTCAGCGGCGAGACCAAGGGCCTCAGGATGATCGTCAGACCGATGATGACCGCTTGGACCAGCACGAGCGTCCGCTGATGGTTGCTGAGGAGCGTGCTGGCGAGGATGACAGGAAACCCAAACAGGTAGAGGGCCGTGTGCGAACGTGCGGCCAGCAGCACGCAGATGACAGTCCCCGTGCTGCCCAAGACCAGGGTCAGCGCCCCCAGCGTCAGGTGCCGTCGTCCCAGCGCAAACACCAAGGTAGCCGCGACCGCCAGCACGGCCACGCCCATCCAAAGATGAGGGTCCACAACCTGGTGGACGAACGGCCAGCAGAGGAAAGGCACATAGGCCACGATCCCTGCCAGGATCGCCAGCCGCTGCAGCGAATCGGCCTGTAGCTCAGCCAGCTCGGTGTCGATAGGCGCCGACGGCTCTACTACTCGCGGCAAGCCCAGTCTATGTGCCCCCTGCATGGCGCCTCCCTGCCCCCAGCCCTACCGCGTCACCAGGCCCATAGCGCTCCCTGCCCTCTCGCCCTCACGCAGCTACACTGGGCAAGCGACGCCCAGCTCCTTTGCGACCTCGCGCAGATTCCGCACGGTGCCCTCTGGCAGCGGGATGCCAGCCGCCAGCCGCTCCTCGCGCACGCGATTCTCGACCTCGCCTGGTACCAGCACCTCGGCGAACCCCTCCGCTGGGGGCAGCCCCTTGATCGCACCGATCAGGGCGTCCACATCGCGGCGGTACGCGGCGGGATCGGTGAACGTCGCCACATCCACCGCCGCCACTACGCTGTTCTGCGTGCCAGGCCGCACGGCCTGGCCAGAGAGGGTCGTGCTAATAAGCGGGTTGGCCGCCATAATGCTCGACATGCACTCGAACATCATCGCCAGGCCCGAGCCCTTGTAGCCGCCCGCCGGCAGCAGGATGCTCGCCGCGCTAGCGTCGGTGGTGGGCACTCCCGCGGCATCCAGCGCCCAGCCCACCGGAATCGGCGCCCCCTGGTCGATGGCCAGGCTGACCTTGCCAAAGGCTGCCACGCTGGTGGCCATATCCAGCACCAAGGGCGGGTGCTCCTCGGCGGGCGCCGCGATGGCCAGGGGGCTGTTGTGTACGCCGGCCGCCCGCGCGCCATAGGGCGCCATGTTGGGCGGGTTGCACACCAGCGCTAGGCCCAGCATGTCCTGCTGCGCCGCCATCAAGGCATAGTAGGCCATAGCACCCTGGTGGGTGGTGTTGCGGATCACCGCCCAGCCCACGCCCACCTGTCGCGCCTTTGCCATGGCCCGCTGCATGGCCATGGTCGTGACCACCGGCCCAAAGGCGTGGTCGGCCTCGATCAGGAGCACGGCCGGCGTCTCGCGCTCGATGACCATGTTCGGCCGCGGGTTCATCCCGCCCTCTTGCACGCTCCGCACATAGGAAGGGATCCGCAGCACGCCGTGCGAATCCACGCCGCGCAAGTTCGCCCACACCAACACCTCGGCCTCGGTCTGCGCGTCCTCTGCCGGCATGCCCACCGCACCAAAGACCTCCGCAGCAAAGGCTTGCAAGGTCTGCCACGCAATGCGCGTCTCCATCCAGCCCCCTTTTGCTCTGCCTCCGCAACCCGCCGCCGTAGCCTCTCCAGACCATGATAGACGCTCAACAACTGGCTGGCAACGGTCCGCTCCGATTGCCTCTAGGCTGGGGCCAAGCCTTCCAACCACTGGCGGTCTATTGGCGTGGTACTGGCGTCGTGCTGCGGCGCGTCCGATGCTATACTGGCAGCAACGACCAACGCATGGGAGGAAAGTCAGCATGCAACGGACGATATCCGAACGGCTAGAGACACCGGTAGCTGGCGAGTATGACGTGGTGGTCGCGGGCGCCGGGCCGGCGGGCGTGCCGGCGGCGATCGCGGCCGCTCGCAATGGCGCGCGCACCCTCCTCGTCGAGGCCGGAAGCTGCCTCGGCGGCACCTGGACCGCGGGGCTGCTGACCTGGATCTTTGACTTTGAGCGCTCCGGCGTTGCCGGCGAGATCATCCAGCGCCTCAACGCCCGCAACGCTCGCGTCGAGACCGAGCGCCGCCGCATGGTCAACTTTACCTATGACGTGGAGGCCATGAAGCTGATCCTGGAGGAGATGTGCCGCGAGAGCAGCGTGGACATGCTGCTGCATAGCCGCATCGTCGCCGCCCAGGTAGACGAGCAACGTCGCCTCCGCGCCGCCATGACCGAGTCCAAGTCAGGTCGGCAGGCCTGGCTGGCCAAGACCTTTATCGATGCCACCGGCGATGGCGATCTGGGCGCCTGGGCGGGATGCTCTTGGGACATGGGCTCCGAAGATGGCCGGCTCCAGCCCATGACCTACTATGGCACCATTGTCGTTCCGGACCACAGGCAGCTGGGTGAGTTCATCTCTTTCTACCAAGGCGCCAACTCTCACGGGGACGCCTGGCCCAAGTTCAAAGCCTACCTGGCCGATCTGGGCGTAGAGACGTCCTATGGCGTTCCCACCCTGTTCCAAATCCGCGGCAACCTACTGGCCCTGATGATCAACCACGAGTATGGCATTGATGCCACCGACGCCAAGCAGGTCACCGATGCCAGCCAGCGCGGCCGCATCGAGATCAACCGCGTCGTCGATGCCCTCACCAAGAGTGACGGTCCCTTCAAGGGCTGCCTGCTGGCATCCAGCGCCGAGTATATCGGCGTGCGCGAGGCACGGCGCCTACACGGACGCTACACCGTCACCACCGACGATCTTCGACGCGGAGCACGGTTCGACGATGCCATAGCACGGGTGCGGTTTGGCGTGGACGTCCACTCGCCGGATCCCGCCGAGGACAAGGGCAACTCGAACCTGAAGATCCAGGCGCAACCGTACGACATCCCCTTGCGCGCGCTCATTGCCAAAGACGTGGACGGCCTCCTGATGGCTGGGCGCTGCATCAGCGGCGACTGGATCGCCCATTCGAGCTATCGCGTCACTGGCGAGGCCGTGAGCATGGGAGAGGCCGCCGGGCTACTCGCCGCCGCCAGCACTCAGACCGACCGTCTGCCCCATGAGGTGCCCTTCTCAGAGATCGCGGACCAGATCGGCGAGATGCCCGAGTACTGGGAATAGCGCACTAGCCTGGCAGAGCAGCTGGCCCAACCCCGGTAGCGCGAATGAGCCGCGACGGGGGTTGGGCCAGTTGTAACGATTGACTAGGTGCTTGGGGTCAGTCGGACATACCCGCCATCGAGGCTTTCGCCCTAGTAGCCTCCCAACTCATGGGTCACATCCACCATGGCGGTCAGGTTGTCTAGGGTTCGTGGGGAGAGCACCCGCTCAAAGGGCGTGGCAGTCAATGTGAGGATGAACCTTCCGCCCGGCTTGCCCTCGCGCATCGCCTGCGCCACGTCGGCAGCTACCTCTGAGCGTGAGCGCGTCATGATGTCCCCTATCTGGACATTCCCCGCCAGACAGATGCTATGGCCCACCCGTCGCTTGGCCTCGGCTAACGTCACATCACCCATGGGAGGAGCCTCGACGGGATGCAAGACGTCCACCCCCATGGCAGCGAACCGCTCCAGCACTGCCCCCAGGTAGCCGTGGCAGTGGACGTACACCATCGCCCCAAACCGGTGTATCTGCTCGACCAGCGGGGCCTCGTATTGCACAACTAGATCATCAAACCGAGCGGGGGATAGCAGCGGAGGGGTGACGGCTTCCTGTCCCTGCAGCCCCACTATCGGCACCCGGCCAGCCGCCAGAAAAGCGTGCAGATACTGCCGGCAGCGCTCCTGCATGGCCTCCAGCAGGGCATGGAGCAGAGACGGAGCCTCGATGCTCCAGATGGCTAACAGCTCCGAACCCGTCAGCGCATGAACCCAGCCCACGGGTCCGTCGAGGTATGGCAGCGTATAGCCGCACTCACCAAGTGTCTCCTCAGCCGCACGGTACGGGGCCAGGTCAGGTGCCGCTGGCTCGTAGGGCAACGACAGGAACCTCTCGACATCGGTCTCAGAGGTGATCCAATGCTTGACCGTCGCGTGCGAGTAGCTTCCAATGCCTTCCCGCGCGACGGACTCCAGTGGCCCCCGGGGGGTCGTGACGCGAACACAGGTCTCCCGCCAGTGACCGTGAACCTGCGTCGATCGCTCGACCTCCAGGTCCGCTCCGTTCAGAAAGTAACCACGCGAGATTGAACATAGATGCTCCACCTCGCATCGCTCCCGTACCAGCTCCAGAAGGGGACGATAGCTCGGATCAGCCTCTCCTCGCCAGTTCATCTCTCGCGCGTAGGGATTGATTCCTCGGATCACAATGGGAACCCGATCCAGGGAATCTCCCCGCATCGCGGCCATCAACCGCTGCCGGGGGGTCACGCTTCGCATTAGCCCTTAACCCTTGATGCCCGTCAGTGCCTTTGCCAGCGCTTGATCCTCTAGCGTGGCCGGGTCTAGCAGGTCCATCACACCTGGGTACGCCAGGGCGGGCCGCACCACCTGCTCTGGCAAGGCCAGGACGATTTCCTCATACGTGCGATGGGTGGCGGCTGAGACGGCCTCCATCGTGCGGATCGAAGCCTGCTGCGGCGCCTGGCGGTGCGGTGGGTAGCCGCAGCCGCGCTCCACGCTGAACAACCGGTCAAAGATGAACCGCAGATTCACGTCGCCGGCCCAGCCATAGCCCTTGTTCAGCGCCAGCGAGATGCAGTTGCCGCCGTTGATCTGGGTATAGAGCCAAGCGTCCAGCGAGTCCAGGATCAGCCCGCAGAACACACCCGGGTACTGCATCACCGAGTTCAGGTAACCCTGGCCGGTGCCACAGCCCCCCACCACGAAATCCACCCGCTTGGTGTAGAGCAACAGGGCCGAGAGCAGCCCCGTGTGCGGGTACTGAAGCTCTGGCTCCGCCCCGCCCTTGGTCATGCCCACGTTAAGCACCTGATGGCCGCGGCCCGCGAGAGCCGCCAGGATGTCGCCGTTCCGATCGGCCGCGCTGGTCTCATTGATGACGGCAATCCTCATGTCCGCGCCTCCTTCCGGCGCAGCGCCCGCTTGGCCGCTGCCGTTATGTCACCCACCGCCAGGCCGCACGCGTCCATCAGGCTATCCGGATCCGGCGCCGTCCGCGTGAACGTGTCCTGGACTCCCACCCGCTCCAGCGGCACCGGCCGTCCGTCGCACAGCGCCTCGGCCACGGCGCCGCCCAAGCCCCCCACCACCGAGTGCTCCTCGGCGCTCACCAAGGCACCCGTCTCCTCGGCCGCCTGTAGGATCAGGTCTCGATCCAGCGGCTTGATGGTGTGTAGCTCCAAGACACGAGCGTCGATCCCCTCACGGGCCAGCTCGCCCGCCGCCAGCAAGCTGCGCCCTACCATGGCACCTGCGCTGACCAGGGTCACGTCGGCCCCCGGTCGCCGCACGATGCCCCGACCAATGGCCAGCGCCTGCCCCTGCTCGTGGACAGCGACGGTCGCCGCGCGGCTCAGGCGCAAGTACACAGGGCCGTCGTATGCGGCCACTAACGGTACCCATGCCGCGGCCTCGGCCGCATCGGCCGGCACAATCACCGTCATCTCCGGAATGGCCCGTAGGATGGCAATGTCGGTGATCGAATGGTGGGTCGGACCATCCTTATAGTCCGAAAGCCCCGCATAGCCCGCGGCGATCTTGACGTTCGTGCGCGCATAGGCCACGCAGGTGCGGATCTGCTCCAGCGCCCGCAGGGCCACCAAAGCCGCAAAGCCGTTCACGAACGGCACCCAGCCCTCCAGGGCCAGGCCCACAGCCACGTCCACCATGCATGGCTCGGCGATGCCGACGTTGATGAACCGTTGCGGGTACCGCTCGGCAAAGTAGCGCGAGAGCGTGCTGCTGGAGGTGTCGGCGTCGAGGACCACCACCCGATCGTCTGCGGCGCCATAGTCGGCCAGCGCCAGCCCGTACCCCTGCCGCATGGGCATATCGTTAGCCATCAGGCGCCTCCTCTCAGCTCGCGTAGGGCTTGCTGGTACTGCTCCTCGTTAGGCGCGACACCGTGCCAGTAGGCGTCATTCTCCATATAGCTGACGCCCTTGCCCTTGGTGGTGCGCGCCAGGATGACCGTGGGACGGTCGTGGATTTCACCCGCCAAGTCCAGCGCCTCCAGGATCTGACGCACGTTGTGGCCGTTGATCTCGATCACCGCCCAGTTGTGCGCCCGCCACTTGGCCGCAAAGGGCTCCAGCGGCAGCACCTCGTGCACGGCGCCGTCCAGCTGGACGTCGTTGCAGTCGACAATGGCCGTCAGGTTGGCCAGGCGGTACTTGGCCGCGAACATGGCCCCCTCCCACACGACGCCGCCCTGGCACTCCCCATCGCCCAGCAGCACATAGACACCGTACGTCTGCCCGCGCATACGGCCCGCCAGGGCCATCCCTGCGGCAATGGCGATGCCATGGCCAAGGACGCCCGAGGTCATCTCCACCCCTGGCGTCTTCAGGCGGTCGGGATGTCCTTGCAGATGGCAGGCCAGCTCTCCCCAGTGCTCCAGATCATCCGCCGAAAAGAAGCCCCTCCGCGCTAGGGCCGCATACAGCAATGCCGAGGCGTGCCCCTTGCTCAGGACAAAGCGATCGCGCTCAGGCCAGGCAGGATTGCCAGGATCCAGCCGCAGACGCTGAAAGTAGAGCGCGGCCATGATCTCGGCAGCCGAGAGCGAGCCGCCAGGGTGCCCCGCCTGCCGCTGGTAGATCATCCGCAGGCTATCACACCGCAGTTGTCGGGCCCGCTCCTCGATCTCGGCTATCAGAGACTCGCCATAATGCGGCATGAGCTCCACCTTTCGCTGACCCACGGGCCGCCCACACGGCGGCGGCCCCTGTACGATCGTCCCTCCGTCATGCGCCGATCACGCGTTCGCCGCTAGCGTCTGCACCTGCTGGTACGACAGGCGCGCCGCCGCCTCAGGGTCGCCGCGCAGCACCCGCCGATAGTAGGCGAACGACTCGAACTCGACCGAGCAGAACCCGTCGTAGCCAATGGCTTCCAGGGCCTGGAAGAAGGCGCGCCAGTCCACCTCGCCCTCGCCCAGCAAGGGAAAGAGGAACTTGCCCACCCTGGGCTCGCCTACGGCGTCCTTGAGGTGAACGTGTCCGATGCGATCGCCCCACTGTCGCACCACCCACCCCACGTCCAGATTGCCATAGAGCACGCCATGCGAGGGGTCGAGGTTAACCTTGTGGTAGAGACTGGCGGTCCGATCCATCAGATAATAGTGCGAGTAGAAATCGTGGGCCACCATGCCGAACACGCCCTCGGAGGTGATGAGCACGTCGGCGGCCTGAGCAGCCTGGATAAAGGCATCGTAGGCTTCCAGCACCTGCTCCCAGGCGGCGGCCTCGCTGATCTCCTTGCCGACCACAGGGGCGCCGTCGTCCCAGGGCGCGGGCCCCGTCATGGTGCCCACGGTGGCCACGCCGCAAGCGCCAGCCGCTTCGATCACCCGCACCGTGCGCTGGATGCGCTCCCGCCTCACCTGGTCGTCCAAGGACACCAAGTCCTCGTGAGCCATGATGCGTGAGACCTCCAGGCCCGCGTCGCGGGTTCGATCCACCAGCTCGCGCAGCACCGAGAGGGGCTTGTCGGGCGAGAAATGGGCCGTGGTCCACTCGATTCCGTCATAGCCGATGTCACGTAGCGACGCGATCACCGCGGCAGGCTCCATGCTGGCATAGCCCAGCCCCGCCAAAAAGGCCAGCTTCCAACGAGACATGCGATCGCTCCTTCCGCCGAGCCTAGAACGCGAACTGGTCGATATCCTTCCACTCGTCCTGAGGCTTCCAGCCCATCAGCCGCTCCGCCTTGCGGATGTCATACGCCGAGGCATAGGGATCCTGCTCATAGTAGCTGGGATCCTTTATCGGCGGCACCTCATCCCAGATCGCCTGGAAGACCTCCATGGTAGGCACGGGATAGAGCGTGTTACGGGCCGAAAGAAAGAACGCCTCGTAGGGCTGATCTTGGTCGACGGGGAATGCGTAGGCGACCGCCGCCAGACAAGCGCGGGCCACGTCGCGCACCGAGATATAGCCGCCCAGCCAGGCGTGCTCGGGGTCAAAGAAACCTTCCTTGGCGCGCTGGGCCTGCTCTTTGGCCACCTTTTCAACGCGCTTGATCATCACATACTGGTAGCGCAACGAGATCGTCTCGAGCTGGTACGCCTTGGCATAGGTCTCGCACATCCGCTCGCCAAAGTGCTTCGAGAGGCTGTACGACTCGTGCGGCCACAGGGGATGGTCCTCATCCAAAGGCAGATACAGCGGCCGCAGCGCCGTGTTGTGGATGCCGAATCCCGTGCTAGAGTCGCTGCAGCCATACACTACCCGCTTGACACCGTTGGTGCGGGCCGCCTCCATCACGTTGAACGTCGTCCGCGTGTTCTCTCCGATGACCACCTCGGGCGGATCGCTATAGGGATCGGGGATCGCCGCCAGGTGGACGATCTGGTCGAACCCTTTGAGCGCCTCGGCGGTGGCCTCGCGGTCCATCAGGTCAACCCGGACAAAAGGTTGATCTTCCTTGGGCGGCACACGGTCCACTGCCACCACGTCATATCCCGCTCCCCGTAGCTCGTCGCAGACATGCACCCCGATGGCTCCCGTTCCGCCCGTCACTGCCACGCGCATCGCATACCCCCTTATGCTAGATCCCCTCACACCACACTAGAGACCGATTTCGTGCCGCAATGCCTGGGTCTCGGGCACCCAGTTACCCACATTCCACCGACCGTAGGCCCCCAACCCGCCCAAAGGGTCGGGCCCATAGTAGACGGGCAGATGGATCAACGAGAGGCCCTCGTAGGCGTGAGCCCGCTCCAGCGCTGCACGCAGCGCCCTGGGGCTGCGTCCGCCATCCAGGGCGAGCAACCCCTCCACAGCCTGCGCCCACGCCACATAGTCCACGGCCACCTGGTCGTCGGTGGCGTGGTCGGCACCGTACTGCTCCAGCTGCAGCGCCGAGATGGCCGCCATGCGACGGTTGTCCATCAGCAGGATGCAGCCTCGAGCGCCCTGCGCTACGCCATCGATCAGGATCTGAGGGCTCATGGTGAACGACCCATCGCCCGAGATAGCCAGGCCGTAGAACGGCTGCGAGGACATGGCCGTCGCCAGCAGGGCCGAGACGGCGAACCCCATATAGCTGGCCCCCGTGTCGGTATAGGTTCGCCCCCAGCGATCATCCTCGACGACCTGCAGCCCGTTGGCCTGGACGTCGCCCGCATCGAAAAAGGTGATGGCATCATGCTCCCGTGCCCAGTCAGTAGCCACCTTGACGGCCGCCACCTGGGTGAGCAGGTGCCCGCCCCACTTTTCGTCATACAGGATGGGCGTGGCATAGCGCTCAGCCTTGAGCGCCTCCCAGCGCTGACGTTGTTCCGCACAGGCCGCCATCCAGGGCGAGTTCACGCTCGCACTCGACGATCGGTGCCGCGCCAGCTCGGCGTTCAGGCGAGCCAGGGTCGCGGCCGCGTCGCCAACCAAGGCTATGCTGCGCCCATAGTGGGTGGCCGCCTCGAGATCGGCGTTGATATTCACCACGCAGCGCACACCTGGATAGGCCGTGCGCGAGCTGTCGGACTGACACACCGCCCGCGTGCCTACGGCGATGAGCAGGTCGGCATGCTCCATGGCATAGTTGCCGCAGATCGACCCCTTGGACCCACCCACGAGCATATTGCGCGGATGGGCGTACGGGATCACACCGCTAGCCACAGGGCTAACCACCGCCACAGCATCGGCCAGATCTAGCAGCTCTAGCACCTCGCCCGTGGCCTCGCGAGCCCCACCGCCCACCCGTACCACCACCCGCTCAGCCGCGAGAATAGCCTGGGCGGCGCGGGCGTAGGCCCCGTCATCGGCGGCGGGCCCCAGGCGAGGCGGCGCCCCCACGGGAAGCTCGTCCAGGTTGAACCCCTGAAGGGGCGCTGGCTGCACGTTCATGGGCAACAGCAGAAAAAAGGGCCCGGCCTGATAGGGATGATCCACCGTGTTCAGCCCGCGACGCAAGGCCGTGGGCAGAGCCAGAGGCGTGTGTAGGGTATAAGCTCGCCCCATGGTCGCGCAGAGGTTGAGATAGAGCGCCTGCTCGGCCTTGGGGATCTGCTGCATGTTGGGGCCTTCGTCCTCGGTGGTCTCGTCGCCGAACAGGTACCAGACGCCGAGGCCATCGCTGGCTGGCACCAGCGACGCCGCCAACGCGTGCAGCGCGCCTGGCCCAATAGAGGTCACCACCGCGACCTTTTCGCCCGTGACCCATCGCAGCGCGGCAGCGGCATGGGAGGCCTCGCCCTCGTGGCGGACATTGTACAGCCGCACGAGCCCCGCCCCCTCATAGATGCGTAGCACCTCGCCGATCTCGGTCGACCCGTGCCCCAAGACCCCCACGTAGGCCCGCACGCCCTGGCGCAAGAGCCCGAGGACCAACGCTTCAGACACGGTGGTATCGACGCGCGTCGAAACGGCGCCGCTGGCCAGGGCTGCCTCGATGCCGCCCGCCCTGGCGATAGCCTCGGCGTGCCGCTGACGTTGTCGTGCAAGGGCCTCGCGTGAGGTCGAACTGGTCGTCATCTGGCCATCCTTTCGTGACAGCAGAAGCGCGCGTTGGCTGGTTGCCGCCCGAGCGCCACTCTATCCGCCCTGGCGATACCCGAGCAGACGCGACACTTGACCAGCGCACTCGACGGCAATCGCTCCGATCTCGGGCAAGCGTTCGGCCGTCACCCGCACCGCTGGCCCAGACACGCCCATGGTCGCGATGACGGCGCCGTGGAAATCACGGATGGGCGCCGCCACGCAGCGCACCCCTGGTGTGAACTCTTCGTCGTCGGTGGCATAGCCGCGCCGGCGCACCAGCGTCAGGTGGGCGGCGAGATCGTCAGAGGCGATGATGGTGCGCGGCGTGAACCGAGCGAGGGGGCTATCGCCGAGGAGCGCGGCCAGCTTGTCAGGCGGCAGATGCGCCATCAACGCCTTGCCGATGGCGGTACAGTGGGGCTCAGCGGTTCGCCCGATCTCGGTGGCCACGTTGAGGGTCTCCCCCGACTCGACGATATCCACATAGACCGCCCGCGGCCCCACGGCCACCGCCAGGTGCGCCGACTCGCCCGTGCGGTCGCGGAGCGCCCGCAGCCAGGGCTTGGCCACCGAGCGCAACTCGACGCGATCCAGCACCTGGCGTCCTAGGTGAACCAGCTCCATGCCTGGCTGGTAACGATGGGTATCGGGATCCTGCGAGACCAGGCCCCGCGAGATCAACGTGGCCGCCAGGCGGTGGGCAGTGCTCTTGTCCACGCCCAAGCGCTGGCCGATCTCGGTGATTCCTAGCGAGCTATCGCTCTCTACCAGGATCTGAAGGAGATCCAAGCCCCGAGCTAGCGATTGCACGAGGCTATGGGAGTTGCTGTCAGGCACGCGATTCCTCAGGCTTTGATTCCAGTGACGCTCTGTTGGGTACTATACAACGGCGTTGCGCAGTTGTCAACGCCAAGTCCTTGGTTCTCGAGCCGAGCGACGCACGCTCGCCAAGGGCGCGGGCTCATCGCCTTGCGCGCCCATCGTCGGCCGCTAGAATGGTCCCGATGCCGACGCGACGCGGCGCTGCCTTGGCTGGAGCGCCGACTATGCTACGGAAG